>NC_010571.1:2055000-2355200 GCF_000019965.1 Opitutus terrae PB90-1 | reverse complement strand
ACGCCGAACGATCCACGGCAGCGACTCATCGATCGCGTGGAGTTGTTCGGCCGTCTCAAGCCCTCCGTCAAACCCGCGCAGGCGCGCGCCGAGCTCGACACGCTCGCCGCCAGCTGCGTGCAGCTCTGGCCGGAAACCAACGCCGGCTACAATCGCGCCAACCTTTTGACCGTCGCCAACGCCTACTCCGGCGGCGGCGCCCGGCCGCTGCTTTTCCTGATGCTGGCCATGACGGTGTTCATTCTCGTGCTCGCCTGCGTCAATGTCGCCACGATGCTCCTTGGCCGCGCTGCCCGGCGCACCCGCGAGTTCGCCGTCCGCGCCGCCGTCGGCGCCGGGCGCACGCGCCTGCTCCTCCAGATGCTGCTCGAATCGTTTCTCCTCGCAGCGCTTGGTTGTCTCGGCGGGCTGCTCGTCGCCCGCTTGGGCGTTGATTTTCTCCAAGACTACCTGGTGCACCAACGGGCCGTGCCGGACTGGATGGACTTCCGCCTCGACCAGCGCGTGCTCGTCGTCGCCACGGTCTCCACCCTGCTGGCCGGCATCCTCGCCGGCATCGTGCCCGCGTGGCAATCCTCGCGGATCGATGTGAACACCGCGCTCAAGGACGACGCCCGCGCCGCCACCGGCATCGGCGTCGGCCCGCTCGCGCGCTGGCTCGTGTCCGCGCAAATCGCATTCTCGACCGCGCTGCTCGTCGCGGCCGGCGTGCTGAGCCTCACCGTTTATCTGACCCGCCACGCCAATCTCCGCTACGAGCCCGACAAGCTCCTCACCGGCCGGATCGAATTGCAGGATGGCACCCAGCCCACGCCGGCGGATCGCGCGCGCTTCTATCGCCGGCTGCTCGAGCGGCTGCAGTCCGAACCAGGCGTGGAATCCGTCGCGGTCACCAGCCGCAATTTCATCGGCTCCGGCGTCCCGACGCAGATCGAGCCGGAGGGCGTCACCTACGCTAATCCCAACGAGCGACCCGTGGCATGGCTGGAAGTCGTCTCGAACGAGTACTTCCGGCTGATCTCGGTCCGCCCCATCGCCGGGCGGCTCTTCGACAACCGCGAACAAACCCTCACCGACACGCGTTCCGCTGTCGTCAACGAATCCTTCGCCCGCCGGTTCTGGCCCGGAGAGGACGCGCTGGGCCGGCGCTTCCGCACCAACCAAACCGACGAGAACTGGGCCACCGTCGTCGGCGTCGTACCCGACCTGCAGATGCAGGGACTCTTCGAGGAACCCGGCCGCAACGAAGCGGGTTTCTACCTCGCCCAGGATCAGATGGGCTGGGGCTGGCTCGATCTCTTCATTCGCACGAAATCGGACCCGCTGCAGTTGCTCGATCCGGTTCGCCGCGCCATCGCCGCCATCGATCCCGACCAGCCGATCCATTCCGTGGGTACGCTCACCAGCCAGACCGCTCAAGCGATGCGTGGCTTCAACATCCTCGGCATCCTCGCGGCGGTGTTTGCGCTCATCACGCTCTTCCTCGGCGCCGTCGGCGTCTACGGCGTGACCTCGCAGGCCGTGAGCCGCCGCATGCGGGAATTCGGCATCCGCATGGCACTCGGCTCCACCGTCAGCCAGTTGTTGCGCTTGGTTCTGCAGCAGGGCGGCAGACAGATCGCGCTTGGTCTCGCCGTTGGGCTCGTCGGCGGATTCCTGCTGTCGCGGCCACTGGAACAGATCTTCGGCAGCTCCATGGCCAACAACCCGCTGATTTATGTCGGCGTCATTGTCGCGATTTTTGCCGTCGGTCTGGCCGCCCTGTGGCTGCCCGCGCGTCGCGCCTCCCGGGTCGATCCCATGATCGCGCTGCGCTCCGAGTAGCACCTGTGGCGCCGGGTCGTGATCAAAGCATAGTGGCTAGAGTCAGCGCCGCGCGTCCGCCCTTACTCCCCACCCCTTCAACGTTACCCCAAGATGATCGGAGATCTGAAGTTCACGGTCCGTCAGCTCGCCAAGTCTCCCGGCTTCACCGCGACCGCGCTGCTCACGCTGGCGCTTGCCCTCGGGGCGAACTCCGCGGTGTTCTCCCTCGTCCATACTGCGCTGTTGCGCCCGGCCCGGCCGGAGGAGTCGGGAAAGATCGTCAGCGTCTTCAACGCCCGGCAGGGCGCCGAGCGCGACTTCCGGAGGTTCTCTCTCGCCGAATACGAGGTGTTGCGCACTTCGCGCGGTGTGTTCTCCGACGTCGCCGCGCTCGCGAAGGCACAGGCCGGCCTCAGCGCCCACCGCGGCGAGGCGATGAACCGCAGTCTCGTGCATCTCACGACCGCAAACTTCTTTTCCCTCTTCGGCACGGAGCCCGCGCAAGGCCGGTTCTTCAATGCCGAGGAGTCCCGTCCGAACGCGGGCCTGCCCGTCGCCGTCGCAAGCCACGCCGCATGGCAGCGTCTGGGAGGCCGGCCCGACTTCGTCGGAAGCACGCTGTGGGTAAACGGCCAGGCCTGCACCGTCATCGGCGTCACCCGCGAGGATTTCAAGGGAGGCGGTGTGCTCATCGCGCCCGACCTCTGGCTCCCGCTCGGGATGTTCCCCCGAATCAACTCGGCGTTCAGCCGGATCGGCGGCCAGCCCGACCTGACTGCGCGCGACAACCATTCGCTCCTCGTCGTCGCGCGGTTGCTGCCGGGCGAATCGCTCGACGCCATCGCACCGCGCCTGCCGGCGCTGGCGCAACAAATCAGCGACCTTCAGCCGGCCGGCTCGGTCGGTGCGCGCGAACTTCTGGTCGCACCGGCAGGCCGTCTCGGGATCACGTCGGAACCGGAAGCCGAGGAGGCGCTGGCGTTGCTCGCTGCGCCGCTCGTGCTCATGGCCGCGTGCGTGCTGCTCATTGCGAGCTTGAATCTCGCGAACATGCTCCTCGCGCGCGGCGCGGCGCGTGCGAAGGAGATCGCGCTCCGGCTCGCACTCGGATCCGGCCGCCGCCGGATCGTCCAGCAACTCATGATCGAGGGTCTCGTGCTCGCGTTTGCCGGCGGCGCTCTCGGGTTGTTCATCAGTGACTGGGCCAACCGAGCGCTGATCGCCTCGCTCACGGGCGCGTTGCAGGGCATCGCCACGGTCACGGTCACATTGAAACCGGAACTCGACTCCACCGTGCTGAGTTTCACGTTCGCCGCCTGCGTCGTCGCAACCCTGCTGTTCAGTCTCGCGCCGGCCTTGCGCGCCTCGCGGCTCGATGTCGTTTCGGACCTGAAGTCGGTCGGGGCGGCAGCCGGCCCGTCCGAGCGATGGAATCGCTTCTTCGCGGGACGGCACCTGCTCGTGATGGCGCAGATCGCGCTCTCGCTGGTGCTGCTGTTCAGTGCGAGCCTGTTCCTGCGCGGAGCCCTGAAGGCGGGCGACATTCCGCTTGGCTTCAAGGCGCAGGACCGGCTCCTCACCGAGTTTGACTTCTCGCTGCGCAACGCGGCGCCCGCCGACGCCCAGCGCAGCCTCGCCGCCGTGCTCGAGCGCGTGGGCGCACTTCCCGGCGTCGCCCGCGCCGCCTTCAGCACTCAGGCTCCGATGAACAACCGCGAGATCAGCCGCCGGGTGCAGACCGCAGGCACGCCGGCCGATGCGTCCCCCGGGCCACAGGCGCTGTTCACGGGCATCACGCCGGGCTACTTCGACGCGCTCGGGGTGCCGGTCCTGCGCGGGCGCGACTTCAGCGAACTCGAGAGCCGCGACGCCGGTGCGCCCCGAGTCGCGATCATCGACGCGAGCCTCGCGCAAAGACTCTTCCCGGGTGAGGACGCGCTCGGCCAGCGCGTATCGATGGCAGCGTCGGCCGCAGGGGGCGCGGCCACGGATCTCGAGATCGTCGGTGTCGTCGGCGAGCACCGGCACGAGTTTCTCCAGGTCGAGCCGACGCTCCGGATATTCGTCCCGCTCGTGCATGGCTACACGGGCACGGCCTACCTGCACACGCGCCTCGAGGCCACCGGCCCGGCGGCGCTCGCGGCCGCGCTCGGCGCCGTGCGTGCGGAACTTCAGCGCCTCGATCCCAACCTGCCCATGCTGCGCCACGAGCCGTTCGCCGACTTCATTGATCGCGACGCCTCCCTGTGGAGCGCCCGACTCGGAGCGGCGGTCTTCGGCCTGTTCGGGGCTGTCGCGCTTCTGCTGTCGGTGATGGGCGTCTACAGCGTGAAAGCCTACGCCGTCGCCCGCCGGACGCGCGAAATCGGAATCCGCTCCGCGCTCGGCGCCGGACCGCGCGACATCTTCGCGCTCGTGATGAAACAAGGTGCGCGCCAAATCGCGGTCGCGTGCGGGGCGGGCATCGTCCTCTCGCTGCTCGTGGGCCGGACGCTCTCGTCGTTACTCTTTCATATCAGTCCGGCCGATCCGATCGCCCTCATAGGAGCAATGGCCGTCCTCGCCGGATCCGCGCTGTTGGCCAGCTACATCCCGGCACGCGATGCCGTGAAGGTCGATCCGATCGAGGCGCTTCGCGCGGAGTAGTGCGCTTTCCCCTTCACCCCATGATTGCCGACCTCCGCCTCGCCCTCCGTTCGCTCGCGAAGACCCCGGGCTTCCCCGCCGTCGCCGAGTAGCGCCGCGACCGCGGCACCGGCACCCGAGGTCGACGATCCCGCTCGCGGGACCGTCTCGTTCCATGTTCGCAACGGTTCTCGGCCCCGGGCGTGCCAAAAACAGCGCAACCGGCTGAACGGCAGGCACAAACCGTACGGGCCGGTGCTTGGCACAGCGCGTGCAAACTCCGTCTCATGCCACGCTCATCATGGCACGCCTCCTCCGGCCCGCCCGTCGCGTGCCGTCGCACGGTGAGTTGACCCAAACCGGCCATCCACCTCCAGGTCGCGATGTGAATACACCTTCAAAGCCCGCGTGAAAACCTACTGTCCTTCTTGGTCCATTTTCTCCGGCTCTCAGCTCTCAACTCTCAACCCTCAACTCTCAACCTGCTCTTCGCTTCGGCTCTAGACTCTCCGCCCTCAGCTCTCGACTCCTCCGTCCCATGCCCTCCGTTCTTTCCCGCGTCGCCTTCACGCTCGGCACGATCGGCATCGATCTGCGGATCGGCGCGCGCATGCTGGCAAAGGAAAAAGCCTTCTGCGCCATCGCCGCTGGCGTGCTCGCCCTCGGCATCGGCGCCGTCACGACGCAGTTCGCCGTCGTCAACGGCGTCCTGCTGCGCGGGTTCTCGTTCCCCGACGCCGACCGGCTCGTCACCGTGCAGTTTGGCCAGTCCACGACCGAGCTCGAAGCGCTGGTGCCACGGATCATGCCGGCCGATCTGCTCGACCTGCAGGCGCGGCAAATGTCCTTCGACTCGCTCGCCGGCTGGCTCCTGTTTTCGGCGGCCAACGTCAACCTCAACGGTGCGACCGAGCGCCGCGCCGCCGGCTATGTCACCCACGATTTCTTCCGCATGCTCGGCATCCGCCCCGTTCTCGGCCGCGATTTCACGGCGGAGGACGATCGCGATGGCGCCGCGCCCACCATCATCCTCGGCGATGCGCTCTGGCGCGAGCTGTTCGAGTCCGATCCCAACGTGATCGGCCGCTCGCTTCGCGTGAACGGCCGCGTCGGCACGATCATCGGCGTCATGCCGCGCGGATTTGCGTTCCCCTACGACGAACAGTTGTGGATTGCGCTCCGCACGGAGTCGCCGGTGCGTCCGCGGCACGAGCACGCCAATCGCCCCGTCATCGTCTACGGGCGGCTCAAGCCCGGTGTGACGCTCGCTCAGGCCAGCGCCGAGGTCAGCTTGATTGCCGCGCAACTCGCCAAGGAGCATCCGGAGAACGCTGCGCTCAAGACCGGCCAGGTGCAGCCGCTGCTCGCCGCGTTCACCACGCCCCGCAGTGCCGGGCTGCTCTACACGCTGCTCGCGTTCAGCCTCGGCGTGCTGCTGATCGCGTGCGTCAACGTCGCCAACATGCAGTTCGCGCGCGCCACGCTCCGACTACGCGAGCTGGCGATCCGCGCTTCGTTCGGCGCGACCCGCGCCCGGTTGCTGCGCCAGCTGCTCACCGAAAACCTGCTGCTCGCGCTCGTTGGCGCCGCCCTCGGCACACTCCTCGCGCTGTGGACCGTCGGCTGGCTCGACAGTGCCGTTCGCGCGTTCCGTCCACCGCTGCCCGGCTGGATGCGATTCAGCATCGACGGCCCCGTGCTCACGACAATTGTCGCCGCCACGCTATTCGCCACGGTGGGCTCCGGTTTGCTGCCGGGCCTGATGGCAGCCCGCGTCGGGCTGGCCGCCGAATTGAAGGAGGGCGGCCGCGGCGCCACCAGCCGGCGCACCGGCGTGATCGCCCGCGTGTTGGTCGTGCTCCAGATCGTCGTCACGTGCATTCTGCTGATCGGCTCACTGCTGCAGCTCCGCTCGATCGAACGTCAGCAGCACATCGACCACGGCTACGATCCGACTGCCGTCATGAGCGCCCGGTATATGCTGATGGCCGGCGATCATCCCACCGAGGCGGCACGGATCGCCTTCAACGAAAAAGTGCTCGCCGAATTGCGCGTGCACCCGTCGCTCGCGTCCGCCGCGTTCAGCGAACGCTACCGCATGATCTCGGTGCCGGAAGGCCCGGTGGAGATCGAGGGCCAGACCGCCGCCGATGAAGCCAGCCAGCCGATCGTCGCGTCGGAGCGGATCACCGACGGCTACTTCGCCACGCTAGGCCAACCGATTCTCGCCGGCCGCGATTTCAGGCCGGAGGAGAGCGATCTGAAACTGCCGGTGGCGATCGTGAACGCCACGTTCGCCCGACTGCATTTCCCGAATGGCGATGCGCTCGGCCGGCGTTTCCGCTCGGTGAATCCGAATCCGAAAACGCCGGAGCCGTGGCGGGTCATCGTCGGCATCGTCGCCGACGTGCGGATGTCCGGCCCGTTCGACAGCCGCGCGCACAACTCCGGCTACTATCTGCCGTTCACCTCCAATCTCTACAATCGCGGCCAGCCGACGCTGAGCGGGATGTCCTACGTGACCGTGATCGTCCGGCCGCGCGACGGAATTCGCGCCGAGGCGAGCCTTCAGGCAATCCGCGAGGCGGTCGCCAAAGTCGATCCAGACATGCCGATCTACTACACCGGCACGCCACAGGCGCAGTTTGAAACCTACCTTGGCCAATCGCGGCTGATCACGCTGCTGTCACTCGCCGTCGGCATCATCGCCGTGGCGCTCGCCGCCGCCGGGCTCTACGGCGTCACCGCCCACGCGGTCAATCGTCGCCGCCAGGAGTTCGGCATCCGGCTCGCGCTCGGCGCCGATCGACGTCAACTGCTCACGCTCGTCCTGCGTCAAGCCGGCCGGCAAGTCGCGCTGGGACTCGTACTCGGACTCGCCGCCACCGGCGCGATCGCGCTGACCGCGCGCTCCGCGATTGCCGGCGCGTTGTTCGAAACCAATCCGTTCGACCCGCTCACCTACGCCGCCGTCGCGCTGCTACTCGGAGGGATCGCGCTCCTCGCCACGTTCCTGCCAGCGCGACGCGTCACCAAAGTCGATCCGATGATCGCGCTGCGGGCGGAATGAGCCGAATGCCGATTGCCTCATTGCCGATTGCCGAATGAAGATCCCGCGCTCATCCACAAATCCAAACTGCGAGCCCTTTGCTCCCGCTCTGAGCTCTGGACTCTCGGTTCTCGGCTCGTCTACACCGGCTGCATGAAAACCCGCGCCTCTCTCGATCCCGCTGCGGCATTCCCCGACCCAAAGCAGAAACCCACCGATGTTGATCTGAAGGCGGTTCTCGGTGTGGCATTCGCTCCGCTCGATCGCGTGCTCGCCGATCTCCAGGACGCCTGCCCCCGCGCGACGAGCGACTGGCAGTATTCGAATCAGGCCGGCTGGTATCGCCTGGCACTGCTGAAAAAACGTCGGCTGTTCTATCTCGTGCCGCAGCGCGGCGCGTTCCGGCTCTCGTTGATTCTCGGCGCGAAGGCGATTGCCGCGCTGCAGCAAGGGTCTCACGCCAGGGCCATCGCCACACTCCTGAAAACCGCCAAGCGTTATCCCGAAGGCACGGCCTTCAGTTTCGACCGCGATTCCTGCGACCCCGTCCTAATCGAAGCGCTCCTCGCCGCGAAGCTCGCGCACTGAGATTGGCCATACGCAGTAAGCAACAAGCAATAGGCCAGACCAAAAAAATCTTTCCCCTACCGCCTGCTGCGTTCGCTCGTCCCTCAACTCTCAGCTCTCAACTCTCAACTTTTTCCGCCCTCCGCTCGGGCCTCTCAACGCTCAACCCTCAACTCTCAACCTGCTCGTGTCCGACCTCCGCTTCGCTCTCCGGCAACTCGCCAAGGCTCCTGGCTTCACCGCCATCGCCGTGCTCTCGCTCGCGCTCGGCATCGGCGCCACCACCACCGTGTTCTGCTGGATCCAAGGCATCCTGCTCAACCCGCTGCCCGGCGTGCACCGCCAGGAGGAGATCGTCGTGCTCACCACCTCGCACGCGGACCAGATGTGGGACACCTGTTCGCTGCCCGATATCAAGGACTATCGCGAACAGCGCGACGTGTTCGCCGGCATCATCGCCTCGCAGGTCACGCCCGCCTGCCTGACCATCGGCGAGCAGTCGACGTGGCTCTATGGCCAGATCGCGACAGCAAACTTTTTCGACCTGCTCGGCGTGCAACCGCTGCTCGGCCGGCTGTTTCTCCCCGACGAGGATCAGAAACCAGGCGGCAATCCGGTGCTCGTGCTCGGCGAGCGGTTCTGGCGACGCCAGTTCAACGGCGATCCGAGCGTGATCGGCAAGGCCGTTCAGCTCAACCGCCACGCGTTCACGGTCATCGGCGTCGCGCCGGCCTCCTTCCGCGGCACGATGAGTGGATTGATCTGCGATTTCTGGGCGCCGCTCTCGATGCACCACGCAGTGGCCAACATGGGCTCGCTCGAGCAGCGCGACGATCACTGGCTCCACACGCAAGCCCGGCTCCAACCCGGCGTCAGCCGCGAGCAGGCGCAGGCCGTCGTCGATGCCGTCGCCGCGCGCCTGGAGAAGTCTTATCCGAATACCAACCAGCAGATCCGACTTCACGTGCTCGATTTCCTTCATGCGCCCTACGGGGTGCAGCCGATCATGGGCCCGGTGCTGGCCATTCTGCTCGCCGTGAGTCTCGGCGTCGTGCTGATCGTTGCCGCCAACCTCGCCAGCCTGCTGCTGGCGCGCGCCGCCGGCCGGCAAAAGGAAATCGCCATCCGACTCGCCGTCGGCGCCAGCCGCGTCCGGCTCGTGCGCCAGCTGCTCACGGAAAGCCTGCTGCTCGCCGGCCTCGGCGGCGGACTCGGCATCGTCATCGCGTTCTGGGCCGTGGATCTGCTGAAGCGCTGGCAGCCGCCGACTCCGCTGCCGATTGGCATCGGCACGGAGATCAACACAACCACGCTCGCGTTCACCGTATGCGGCTCGATCGTGACCGGCGTCCTGTTCGGATTGATCCCGGCCTTGCGCGCTTCCCGGCCCGACCTCAACTCCACGCTGAAGGATGGCGGCCGCACGTCTTCCAGCGGTTCCTCGCACCAGCGGTTGCGCAGTCTGCTCGTGCTCGGCGAAGTCGCGCTGTCGCTCGTCCTGCTCGTCGGCGCCGGCCTGTGCATCAAGAGCGCGCAACGTGCCTACCACGCCGAACTCGGTTTCAAACCCGACCGCGTGCTGCTCGCCGGCCTCCGCATCGGCATGAACGGCTACAACGAAGCCACCGGGAAAGTCTTCTACGCCCGGCTGCAGGAGCGGCTCGCCAGGCTGCCCGGCGTCGAGTCCGTCGCGCTCAGCAGCTGGTTCCCGCTGGGCTTCGAGGGCGGTCCGCAACACGGCGTCACCGTCCAGGGCCATGAACAAAAACCCGGCGAGGATTCGAGCCTTCCCTACAGCATCGTGTCTCCGGGCTATTTCGCGACGCTCGGCATCCCGCTCGTCGACGGCCGCGACTTCACCGATCACGACGACGACTCCGCGCTCAAGGTCGCGATCATCAACGAAACGATGGCGAAGCGGTATTGGCCCGGCCAGAATGCGATCGGCCACAAATTCAAAGCCGCTTGGCGCGAGCTCACCGTGGTCGGCGTCGCGAAAGACGGAAAATACCGGTCGCTCAACGAACCGCCACGCGGTTTCTTCTACACCCCGTTCCGCCAGGGTGTGTGGGATCTCAATCTCGGACTGTGCCTGCGCACCCGAGGCGATCCGTCGCTTTTCGGTGCCACGCTCCAGCGCGAGCTCCGCCAGCTCGATCCCAACGTCGCGGTCTGGGCCACGATCACGATGGACGACTACATCAAGGCGGCGTTCATGGCGCCGGTCCTCGCTTCGCGATTGCTCACCTGGCTCGGGATCGTCGCGCTCGTGCTCGCCGCCATGGGCGTCTACGGCGTGGTCGCCTACGTCGTCAGCCAGCGCACGCAGGAATTCGGCGTGCGCATGGCGCTCGGCGCCAGCACCGGCGACGTGCTCCGACTGGTCATCGGCCAGGGCATGCGCGTCGCCGTGTTGGGTATCGGCGTCGGCCTGCTCGGCGCGTTCGCCGTGACGCGCCTGCTCGCCGGCTTCCTCTATGGTGTGAGCCCATTCGACGCGCTCACCTTCGGTGCGGTCACGCTCGGCCTGGCGCTGGTGTCGCTTCTCGCCTGCTGGCTGCCGGCGCGTCGCGCAACGAAAGTCGATCCGGTTGACGCGCTACGAGCGGAATGAAGGAAGCACCACTCGCCGCGATCACGATCGCCCGATGAAACGCCGCAGCTTTCAGCGCGGACGCGCTGCGGCTATGCAACCGCTCGTCGGTGATCCCCATGTTTTCCCGTTCGGTCGCCATCGATTGCAGGTCGCTGATCGCTCCTTCCGTTGCCCATGAACTTCGTTCGCCCCACCTCCCTCGCGTTGCTCAGCATCGTGCTGGCGGCTCCGCTCGCCGCCGCGCCCGCTTCCGTCGACGAGCTCGCCGCAGCACGGGCACTCTTCGAAGCGCACAAGGACGCCGAGGCCCAAAGCGCCTACGCGGCGCTCACGGAAAAGGATTCCGGCAATCCGGAGCCGTTGCGCTGCCTCGGCTACCTGGCCCTCCGCCGCAACGACGGTGATGCCGCCGTCCGCTGGTTCGAAAAAGCTGTGGGCCTCGCGCCTACCCACGCCGAAACGCATCGCGCGCTCGGCGATGCCTTCGGCACCAAGGCGCAGCAGGCCGGCGTGCTCTCGAAGTTCGGCCTCGCGAAAAAATGCCTCGCATCCTACCAGCGCGCCGCCCGGCTCGACCCGGCGGATGCGCGCACGCACCAGTGTTTGTTCGAGTATTACCGGCAGGCACCGGCGATCGCCGGCGGCGGCACCGACAAGGCCGCCGCGGAGGCGGCGATCCTCAAGCAACTCGACCCGGCGCGCGGCGCACTCGCGTATGCGACGCTCTATCAGGCGGAGAAGAAGTTCACCGAGGCGCTCGCGGAATACGACGCCTACCTGAAAACGGCGCCGGACGATTTTTATGTGAACTATCTCGTGGGAAAACTCTGCGACACCAATGGCGTCGCCGCGGAGCGCGGGCTCGCCGCCCTGCGCCACTGCCTCGAGCTTCCGCAGCTCACGCCGCCGGCGGCACCGAAGCACCAGCATGCGCATTGGCGTATCGGCAACCTTTCGAAACGGCAGGGGAACCTCGCCGCCGCGCGCGCCGCTTACGAAGCTTCGCTCAAGATCGATCCCGGTTTCGAACCGGCCGCAAGCGCCCTGAAAAGCCTGCCCTCCGTCGTGGCACAGGCTAACTGAGCGCGGCCATCGATGATCAACCCATTATTCACGCCCTGCGCCGCAGCGACGCCGTCCGCTGTCACGCGCGTCGAGCTGGATGCGGCGCGATACGCCAGCCCCGCCGTGGGTTCATTGCACCTCATTGATTAGGTTCAAACCACGTCACAGCTCACCTAGTCGCGACAATAACAGTGTGGCAGGGCAGCTCGACCAGTCCGTCCGCGGCAGCATCTGCCCGCGCCAGTCCTGCAACCGCTCCTCCGCCGTCGTTCCATGCATCCGCTTTCGTTGTTCCAACCCCGACACCCGCGGGCCTTCCCCGTGTGGCTTTGCCTCGTCGCACTCGCCGGCGTTTCGCGCGCACCCTGCGCTGCTGCCCTCGCCACCGACGCCGCCGCCCCGCTCCCGCTCGGAAGCGCCCGCGACCTCGGCTTCGCGCCCGACCGGCTCGACCGGCTCCACGCCAATCTCCGCCAGCTCGTCGACGAGGGTCGCTGCTCCGGTTTCGTCACGCTGCTGGTTCGGCACGGCCAAATCGCCGACTGGCGCACCTACGGCTGGCGCGATCTCGAGACGCGCGCACCGATGGAGCAGGACACGATTTTCCGGATCGCTTCGAACTCGAAGCTGATCACCTCCGTCGGCGCGATGATCCTGTTCGAGGAGGGCCGGCTCGACCTTGACGCGCCGATCGCGACCTATCTGCCCGACTTCAAGGACGTGCGCGTCCTCACCGGCGGCACCGTCGACGCGCCGGAGCTCGTCGAGCCCAAGACGCCTCCTCGTATCCGCCATCTCCTTTCGCACACCGCCGGGTTCACCTACGATTTCGGCGACACGGACGTGCTCTCGCAACTCTACCGCCGCCACAATCCGTGGGCCGCCGCGTCACTCGACGAGTTCGTCGCCCGCGCCGCCAAGCTGCCGCTCGCGCACGAACCCGGCGCCGCGTTCCGCTACGGCATCAGCACGGATGTTCTTGGCGCGATCATCGAACGCGTCTCCGGTCAGAATCTCGAAGAGTTTCTCCAGGCGCGCCTCTTTCGCCCGCTGCGGATGGTCGACACCAGCTTCGACGTGCCGGCGGAAAAACTGCCGCGGCTCGCGAGCGTCTACCGCCGGCAGGGTGACCAGCTCGTGAACGACGAGCCCGGCCAAGCCGACGTGGCGCGGCGGCGGCAGGGCATCCGGAGCGGCGGCGGCGGGTTGTTCTCCACCACGGGTGACTACGCCCGTTTCGCGCAGATGCTGCTCAACGGCGGCGAACTCGACGGCGTGCGAATCCTCGGACGCAAGACCGTCGAATACATGACGCTGAACCATCTCGCGCGCACCAGCAAACCCACGCACGCCTACTCCGATTCGCGCGGATTTGGACTCGGCGCCGAAGTTGTCATCGATCCCGCGAAAGACCCGACGTTGTGCTCGCTGGGCCAGTTCGGCTGGTCCGGCTCGAACACGACCCGTTGCCAGATCGATCCGCGCGAGGATCTCGTCGCGCTCGTTTTCCTGCAGCACCGGCCGATGAACGAAACGGGCGTGTTCGCCCGGTTCGCCAACGGCTACAACCTCGCTCTGACCAATCCTCCCCGCCCCATGACGACTCCTCAGCTTCCCCCCGACTCCCCCGGGCTCATCGAATCGGGTCAGGCGCCTTCCCGCGACTACGCCGCCGTGAAGCACTGCATCGAACAGGCCATTGGCTGGGCGATCGAAAAGGATTTCGACGCCATGTTCCACCTATGGGGCGACGATCTCTTTCACTTCTGGGTGTTCTCCAACAGCACCGTGATCGGCTTGGATGCGTTCAAACGCTACGCCGACCAGTGGCGCGATCCCGATTTCCGCGGCACCCGCTTCGAGTTTCGGGACCTGCGTATCCGCTTTTCCCGGTCCGGCGATGTCGCCTGGTATTCCACCTACCTGGATGACTGCGCCACGATCAAGGGCAAGGAACACTGCCTGCAGAACGTCTTCCAAACAGGGGTGCTGGAAAAGCGGGACGGACGCTGGGTTCACGTCCAGATGCACGGATCATATCCGGTCGACCGCATTCCGGAGAACCTGCTGCAGCAGTTCTACGCCGACCAATTTTCGCGCGGAAAGACAGAGTAATCATCGACCACGCTCGGGGAGCGGCATCATACCGCGACTGAAGGAATCTTCTTTCCGTGTGCCTACGCGCTCCCGTCAAACCTCCGATCCGAACCCAATCCGCTGTGTTGGGCCTGGGTGCATCTCGCCCGACTCAGCTCGCGAACAGCGGCGGCGAAGCCCGCCACTTCTCAAACTCCCATGCACCGTCGTGAATTCATGAAACTCGCCACTGCAGCGACGCTGTGTGGCGCAACCGCCAACCTCGCCTCCGCGGCGACTGCGACCGCCGAGCCGGCGAAACGCTACAAGTGCCGGATCACCGTTCTCCGAAAGCTGTTCCACGCGGACCTCTATGATCAGCATCCTTACGGACGCCGGGCCGCCTGCGGCCGGTTCGAAGAAGGTCAGGTCTTCATGACCGAAAGCCCGTGGGATCCGCCTCCGGGCTTCTGCACCTGGGCGTGGGCCGACCTGCGAGCGATCATTCACAAGATCCACGCCGGCGATCCCACCGTAATGATCTCCTGCTGCACCGACGGCCTTCGCCCGGTGCTCTTCAAATTCGAGCGGATCGAAGCGTAGGACCTGAACCACCGATGGACAGAGCGGCTCCGCCGCAACCGATGCTCGCTCCATCCCACTGGCCCGCACGCGCAAGAGGCACATGGTAGGAACCCGATTCTGTGCTTTCTGCGCCCTTTGTGGCCAAGTTGAACGCCCGTGATGCGTTCCTGATGCGGCATTCTGATCGGCGGCCGACCGGACCTTTTACGACCATATGAGTCTGTGTCCTTCAGTGTCCACCTGGGGCTGACCGGTTCGAACTTTCCCTCGCCAAACATTCCCATGAAATCTGGAAAACGCCCGACGCCTCGGTCCAACCGCGTGACCACCGACCGCCAAAGTCTGCTCGCCTGTGAACGCGAACTCACGCGCGCCGAGCGAACTGGCGACGCCGCAACGCTGCGGGCTCTGCTCGCCCGCGACTTCGTCGGCATCGATCTGCATGGTCGGAAGGTCACGCGGCGCACGTTCATCGCCGGTTTCCTCCGCCCTGAACTTAAGCTCGCCCAGCTGCGCATCGATGACCTCACCGTCCGCCGCACGGGCGAGATGGCCTGCGTCGTGGGTCGCTCCCAATTCACCGGCACGTTCGCCGGCCGCCCCATCTCCGGCCGCGCGCGCTTCGTCGACGTGTGGATCCACCGGCGTAGTCGCTGGCAGTTGATCGGTTCGTCCGTCACCCGTATCGAGCGCTAGCAGGTTTCGCGGCGGCAGGCCCGGCTGCCGGGCGGCCCGGAACGGCGAGCGCGCCTCGTAAGAAACCTCAGCGGCGGTCGGTCCGTTGAATCGGCCGGATTTGGTGCCGTCCCATCCGTGGGAACGATTCGTTTCGTTTCCGAACAACACGGGCCATCGGCCCACGGCTCGTCAATTTTATCATACTGATGCACCGTGACTAGCGAAATGTCGACGGATGCGGCACGGCGCGTGCAAATACATCTCCGCATGCTCTCCGACCTCCGCTACGCCATGCGTCAGATGGCCAAGTTCCCCGGCTACACGACCGTCGTCGTGCTCACGCTGGCGTTCGGCATCGCGGTGAACACCCAGATTTTCATGATGGTGAACGCGATCTTCCTCCAGCCGATGGACGTTCGCGACCCCGACCGGCTGGTCGCGATCGTCGGCCGGAGCAATGCGATCAATCTGCCGCACCAGATCTCGTTCCTCGATTTTCAGGACCTCCGCGACGGCTCCAAATCGCTGACCGACCACGTCGCCTTTCTGCCGATGGCCGCGCACGTCAGCGCACCCGGCCAATCGCCCGAACGCACCTGGATCGAAGCGGTCACCCCGGATGCGTTCTCCCGCATGGGCGTCAACGTCGTCCTGGGCCGGCCGCTACAACCCGCCGACGGCGCGATGCCGCCCGGCACGCCCGTCGCCGTCCTCACGCACCGTTACTGGCAAACTCAGTTCGGTGGCGATCCCCGCGTCATCGGCCGTTCCGTGCTGATCAACGCCAAACCGTTCACGATCGTCGGCGTCGCGAAGCCCGGCTTCGAAAGCTTCTCCTACTCCGTCAGCGTCAGCCTGTGGGTGCCGTCCGGCACCTATGCGCAGTTGCGCCCCGACGGCGACGGCTTTTTCAAATACCGCGGCTCGAGCGCGTGGCGCGTGCTCGCGCATCTCGCCCCGGGCGCCACGCTCGCGGAAGCCAACGCCGAACTCGGGGTGTTCGCGCAGCGCTTCGCCCAACAGTTCCCCGACGATCACCGCGGTTTCCGTTTTCAGGCGATCCTCGAGCGGCACGCGCGGCCCGATCCGGTCATGGCCGACCTCGCGCCGGTCATCGGCTGCCTCTTCACCGGGCTGGTCCTGCTGGTGCTCTTCATCGCCTGCGCCAACGTTGCGAACCTGATGGGCAGCCACGCGCTCGCGCGCGAGAAGGAGCTCGTCGTTCGCGCCGCCCTCGGCGCCTCCCGCTGGCGCATCGTCCGGCTGTTGCTCGCGGAAAGCGTGCTGCTTGCCGTCCTCGCCGGCATCGTCGGCTACAGCCTCGCGTGGTGGGGCGGCGACGCGATGCGCAGCTTGACGCCCGCCGGTGATATTCCCATCCGGGTGAACGACTCGATCAGCTGGCAGGTGTGGGCTTTTACCGCGCTTGTCTCGTTCTGCGCCGGCGTCGGCGCCGGACTGGTGCCCGCGCTGCGCTCGTCGCGCATCGATTTGAACGAAGGATTGAAACAAGGCGCCGGCCGGCAGACCGGTCCGGGCCGCCACCGGCTGCGGAATCTGCTCGTGATCGGCCAGGTCGCGACCTCCGCCGTCGTGCTGATTGCCTCCGTGCTCTTCCTGCGCGGCCTCGCCATCGCGCGTCACGCCGACGTCGGTTTCCTCCCCGACCGGCTGCTGATGCAGTCGTTCGATCTCAATCTCCAGGGCTATTCGAAGGAACGCGGACTGCAGTTCCAGCGCGACCTGCTCGAGCGTGTCCGCGCGCTGCCCGGCGTCGAAGCCGCGAGCCTGGCCCAGCACGTCCCATTCACGCAGAGCATCCTGATGCGCGACAACTGGCCCGACAATCCGTCCGGTCATGTGCCGGACGATCACATCGCAGTCGCGTTCTCCGGCGTCGAGCCGTCGTTCCTCAAGACCTTTGGCATCCGGCTGCTCCGCGGTCGCGACCTGCTGCCGACGGACGACGAGCGCGCGCCGGAAGTGGCGGTCATCAACGAGGCCATGGCGAACGCCTTCTGGCCGGGCAAGGATCCGATCGGCCAGCACTTCCGGCTCTGGCGCGGCGGGCCCGCGATCGAGGTTGTCGGCGTCGCCGCCACGGGAAAATATCTCATGATCGGCGAGCAGCCGCGGCCCTACTATTACCGTCCGTTCGCCCAGTTCTACAACATGCCCGCCACGCTGGTCGTGCGCACGCAGCAGGCGCCGCACGCGCTCGCCGCGCCGGTCCGCCAGGTGATTCAAGGACTCGATCCGCATCTGCCGATCTACGGCACGATCGCGATGGATGAACACATGCTGAACAGCCCGCTCGCGCTCATGCCGTTCCGCTTCGGGTCGGTGCTCGCCGGCGTCCAGGGCGGCATCGCGCTGCTGCTCGCGATCCTGGGACTCTACGCGGTCGTCGCCTACGGCGTGACCAGCCGCACCCGCGAAATCGGCGTGCGCGTCGCACTCGGCGCCACCAGCCGCAACATCGTCCGGCTCGTCTCGCGCGAAGGCCTGCGGCTCACCGCCATCGGTCTCGCGCTCGGCCTGGTGATGGCCCTCGGTGTGTCCTTCGTCATGTCGCACGTGTTGATCGGCATCAGCACGCTCGATCCTTTCGCCTTCCCGGTGGTCACCATTGTTCTCGTCGCCACCGCCGCGTTCGCCTGCTTCTGGCCGGCCCGCAAAGCCACCCACGTCGATCCGATGACCGCGCTCCGCGCGGAATAGTCCCCCACCACCTTCGGTCGACCGCCCTCAACGCACACGCCCTCTCCCGCCATGGTCCGCGATCATTCGTAGCCGTCAGTCCCTGAGCGAAGCCGTCGCCGCTGCCGTCCCGGCAGCGGGCCGGTGGTTTGTTTTCGTTCGCGCGCGGAGTGCTGATCGCGGTCGCCTCCGGCCATGAACCATCTGCGCTTTGCCTCCCGGCAGCTGCTGAAATCGCCCGGTTTCACGGCCACCGCCGTGCTCTCGCTCGCCCTCGGCATCGGCGCCGCCACCACGCTCTTCAGCGTGCTGCAGGCACTCGTGCTCGATCCCTTCCCGTATCCACGCTCCGGGGAGATCGTTTACGTCCGCTCCAACGGCGGCCAGCCGCTCTCGTTTCCCGATTTCCGGGACCTGCGTGAGCGCAACCGCAGCTTTGTCGATTTCGGCGTCTACCGGCCGGCGCGGATCAATCTGGGCGCGCAAGAGGCCGAGTCGCTTGCCGCCATTCAATGCACCGCCGGCGTCCTGCGGGCGCTGGGCTCCCGCCCCGCACTCGGCCGTTGGTTGGACGAAGCGGACGACCAGCCCGGCGCCGCGCCGGTCGCCGTCATCAGCCACGGGCTGTGGCTGCGGGCGTTCGGTGGTGACGCTTCGATCGTCGGCCGGACCGCCCGGCTGGACGGAAGACCGACCGAAATCGTCGGGGTCATGCCCGCGGACTTTGAGTTCTCTTCCCCTTCGTATGCGGGCCAGGACTATCAGGCGTGGCTCCCGCTGCACGGTGAGCCAAACGACCTGGAGCAGCGTGGAAATCACTGGCTGCTCGGCGTCGCACGGCTGAAACCGGACGTCCCGCTCGCGACCGCCGATGCCGACGTCAAGGCGATCGGCGCGCAACTCGCCGCCCAGTTTCCCGACACGAACACGCACAAGCCAATGCTCGTGCGTTCGCTCCGCCAGGAAATCACGCGCGACACGGCGTCGGGGATGAAACCGCTCGGCGGAGCCGTGGCGCTGCTGCTGCTGGTCGGCTGCGCCAACGTCGCCGGGCTCCTGCTCGCCCGCGGCACCCGGCGGCAGGGCGAGTTTGCGATCCGGCTGGCCATCGGTGCATCGCGTCCCGCCCTGGTGCGCCAACTGCTGACCGAAGCGCTCCTGCTCGGGCTTCTCGGCTGCGCGGTCGGCGTGCTGCTCGCCGCGTGGGGCACCGATGCCGTGCGCCAGCTGATCCCGTCCTCACTCGTGATCGAGGCGCGCCGCGCCGCCATCGCGCTCGATGGCCGCGTGCTGGCCTTCGCCACCGCCACCGGCTTCGTCGCCGCGCTGATCGCCGGCGCGGTGCCGGCGCTGACCGCCGCGCACGGCTCGGTCGCCGTCACGCTGAACGATGCGGGACGCACCCAGACAGGCTCGCGCCTGCGCCGGCGGTTCCTGCGCAACCTCGTGATGGCCCAGGCCGCCGTGGCCGTCGTGCTGGCCTATGCCGCAATCCTGTTCACCGCGAGTTATCTGAAGGTGTTCGAGACCAATCGCGCGCTGGACACCGATCGCGTGCTCACCGCGGAAGTCGCCCCGCAGGGCGAGCGCTACCGCGCCGTCGCCGCGCGCGTCCGCTTCTGGAACACCCTCATTGAGCGGGTGCGGGTGCTGCCCGGCGTGGAGCAGGCCGCGCTGACCTCCAAGCTGCCGCTGGAAGGCGGCAGCAACTTCGACGTGCTGATCGACGAGCAGAAGTTCGACCCCAAGGTCCGGCGTCCGCTCGTGGAAAACACCGGTGTCTCGCCCGGCTATTTCCGAGCGATGGGCCTCGGCTGGCTGCGCGGGCAGCCGGCGGATTTCACGCGATGGGACGGACCGGACATCCCGGTCGTGATCAACCAGACGATGGCCCGTCAGTGCTGGCCCGATACCGATCCCTTGGGCCACCGCATTCGGATCAACAGCGCCCGCTCACCGTTTCAGTTCCACGTTGTCGGCGTGGTCGAAGACGTGCGTCAGTGGGGTGCTGAAACCAGTCCGCGGCCCGAGCTCTACTATGCGTGCTCGTTGGCGGGCACGCCGGAGGAGGCGTTGCCGGAGGAAAGTGCCTACCTCGTGGTGCGCACGTCAGGCGAAGCCCGCGCCGTCGCGGCGCTGATCCGGCATGAGCTCGCGCTCACGGATGGGGATCTGGCGCTGTCGAACGTTCGCACCATGGGCGAGGTGCTGCATCAGGCCGGCAGCCGGCGCCGGCTGTCGGCGGGCCTGATCAACGCGTTCACGGCCATGGCCCTCCTGCTCGCCGCGGTCGGCATCTACGGCACGTTGTCGTGTGTGATCGCGGAACGCACGCGCGAGATCGGCGTGCGGATCGTCATCGGTGCGCAACCGCGCCAGATCCTCGGGCTGGTCGGCCGGCAGGCCAGCGCGTGGCTGCTCGGCGGCCTGGTGCCCGGAATCGCGCTCTCGGCCGCGTGCTCGCTGGCGCTTCGATCGCTCGTCTACGGCGCCGACCCGCTCGATCCGCTCGTGCTGCTCTCCGGCGCCGGTCTCGTCGGCGGCGTGCTGCTGGCCGCCTGCATTGGCCCTGCCCGCCGCGCCCTGCGCGTGAACCCGGTCGAGGCGCTTCGCGCAGAATGAGCGCCTTCGGCGCTGTGTTAAGTGCAACGTGTAAAGCTCCGATCGCCCCGCACCTCTCCGCCCCTCCTGCCACCTTAGACCTTACACCTTAAACCTTGCTCCTTCCGGCTCCATGATCGCCGATCTGAAATTCGCGTTCCGTCAGCTGCTCAAGTCGCCCGGCTTCACGATCGTCTCGGTCCTCACGCTCGCGCTCGGCATCGGGCTGAACACCTCGATGTTCAGTCTGCTGGATACGCTGTTGCTGCAGCCGCTGCCGTTTCCCGACAAGCCACACCTCGTCCGGATCTACCGTACGACGCCTCAGTCGCAGACCGCCAATCACACCGTCCCCGACTACCTCGAGTTGGAACGCGAAGCGGCGGATTTCGCCACGCTCGCTGCCTACCAAGCCTGGGGCATGACCCTCGAGCAGCCTGATCGGCCGTCGGTCAACCTCATTGCCCTGCGCGTCACCGCCAGCTTCTTCCCGGCGCTCGGTCTGCAACCTGAACTCGGCCGATATTTCACCGCCGACGAGGACCATCCTGGCAACCGCGCGGTCATGCTGAGTCACGCGACGTGGCAGGCCCAGTTCGGCGGCGACCCGGCCGTGATCGGCCGGACGGTGCGCATCGACGGCGAGCCCTGCACGATCGTCGGCGTCATGCCCGCGCGCTTTGCCTCGGTTTTCCTGTGGGGACCGGCCCAGGCATTCCGGCCCTATGCCTTTTCCGACAAGGAGCGCGTGGACCGCGAAGATACGCGGGTGCAGATCCTTGGTCGCTACCGCATCGGCTTGTCGCTCGAACAGCTGAACGCCCGGTTCGCTGCGCTGGCGGTGCGGCTCGCGCCCCTGCGCCCGAGCACGCAAAGCGAGGACGGTCTGCGTGCCGTGCCGCTGCAATCCACCGTGAGCAATCCCGCCACGCTCGGCATTTCGCTGCTCCTTCTCGGGCTCGCCGGCTTCGTCCTCGTGATCGCGTGCTCCAATCTCGCGAACCTCCAACTCTCACGCGCGATTGCCCGCGCGCACGAGTTTGCGATCCGTGCGGCGCTCGGTGCTTCCCGTCGCCGGCTCCTGCTGCCGCTGCTGTGTGAAAGCGTGCTGCTGTCCGTCGCCGGCGGCGGCTGCGGCGTGCTCGTCGCCGCCTGGTCCAACGAGTGGATCTCCAGTCGGCTTTCCGCCAACGGCTTCGTCGCGTTCACCCTCGAGCTCGACTGGCGCGTCCTGAGCTTCGCCCTCGCCGTTTCGCTGCTCACCGGCATCGGTTTCGGGCTCGTGCCCGCATGGCTGATGGCCCGAGTCCGCGTGAATGACACCCTCAAGACTGGCACGCGCGGCAACACCGGCGGCCGCGCCCAGAACCGGATGCGCCACGCCCTCATCGTCGCACAGTTCAGCCTGGCGCTGGTGCTGCTCGCCGGTGCCGGCCTGTTCATCCGCGGGATGAACCGCATGCTTGTCCGCGATCTCGGCTGGAATCACGACGGCGTGCTGCAGGTGGTCCTCAACCTGCCGGAGGCCCGCTATCCCACCGGCGCCGAAACCCTCTCGTTCTACACGCGGCTGCAGGAACGCGTCGCCGCATTGCCCGGGGTCGACGACGTCGCGGTCGGCTGGACGCTGCCCGTATTCCAGTTTCTCACCAGCCGGAACTACCTCGTCGAGGGACGCGAGCCGCCCGCGGCGGGACGCGAGCCCGTCGCGAACGTCAACGGGGTCACGCCGTCCTTCGTGCCCACGCTCCAGATCAAGCTGCTCGCCGGCCGGAACTTCACGGCCGCCGACGATGCCTCCGCCCCGCCCGTGGCGATCATCAGCGAATCTATGGCGCGCGCCTTGTTTCCGAACGAAGATCCCATCGGACGCCGGATCGGCGGGCTCGACCCGAAGAACCGCGGCTGGATGGAGATCGTCGGCGTGATGCCGGACCTGCGCTTCGCGTTCAGCGTCACCGCCCCGGCCACCCGCTACCAGGTCTTCCGCCCGCTGGCCCAGGAGACGTGGAATTTCGTCACGGTCGCTGTTCGCACCCGCGATCCTGCACCGCTGGCCGAACCGCTGCGCCGCACGGTGCTCGAGCTGGATTCAACCCTCGCGATCCAGCAGCTCGGCACGGTCGACCAGCTCATCGAGCTGGGCACCGGGGGGCTCCACATGGTGAATACCATCCTTGTCGCCTTCGCCCTGCTCGGCGTCTTCCTCGCCGCTCTCGGGCTCTATGGCGTGATCGCCCGCCTCGTCGTTCAACGCACGCCGGAGATCGGCGTGCGCGTGGCGCTCGGCGCGCAGAGTAGCGACGTCGTCTGGCTGATTCTCCGCGCCGGTCTCACGCTCACCCTCGTCGGCACGCTGATCGGTTTGGCCGGCGCGTTCGCACTCGGCCGGCTGCTTGCCATGGCCACGCCAGAGTTGGTCTCTAATGACCCGCTCGCCATCGCCGCCGTCACGCTGCTGCTGGGCGTCATCGCGCTCGCCGCCTGCTGGCTGCCGGCGCGGAAGGCCCTCCGCGTGAACCCCATCGATGCGCTCCGCGCCGAGTAGCGCCTACGGCGTGTTGAAGTGGAAAGTCAAAGTTCAAGTCCTCCGCTTCGCCGCCCCTCTCTTCCACCTAAACTTCGAGCTTAAACTCCCATGTGCGCTGATCTCCGCTTCGCTCTTCGCCAACTGCTGAAATCTCCCGGCTTCACCGCGATCGCCGTGCTCACGCTCGCGCTCGGGATCGGCGCCAACACCGCGATCTTCAGCGTCGTCAACGCCGTCCTCCTCCAGCCGCTGCCGTATCCGGATCCGGACCGGCTCGTGCAGATCGCCGAAAACCGCGGCAACGGCGCTATCGGTGGCTCCGACGGCGGCGTGTTCCTCGATTGGCAGAGCCAGACTACTCAGATCGATTTCATCGCGGCGTTCCACAACATCGACCGCAACCTCACCGCGGATGCCGACCCCATCCGCGTCAGTGGCGGCGAGGTCTCCGCGCACTACCTGGACGCCCTGGGTGTGAAACCGCTGCTCGGCCGCGGTTTCGTCGAAGCCGACGATGCCCCCGGCGGCAATCGCTACGTCGTCATCCTCAGCCACGAATTCTGGCAGTCCTACTTTCGCGGCAACCCGGCGATCCTCGACCGCACCGTGCAGATGGACGGACAGAATTACACGATCATCGGCGTGCTCCCGCCCGGCGCGCTGCTCACCAACACCGTCAACTTTCTCTCGCCGGCAACGATCCGGACCGACGAATACAAGACTCTGCGCAACTACAACTACGGCTGCAACGTCATCGGCCGGCTCAAACCCGGCGCCACGGCCGAGCAGGCGACCGCCGAGCTTGCGACCGCGCGTAAGGCCATCCTCTCCGAGTATCCGAGTTTCCGGCAGAACTGGACGGTAGCCGTCCGCTCGCTGCATGAATCGATCTACGGCAACACCCGGCCGTTTCTCGTCACGCTGCTCGCTGCGGTCGGCGCCGTGCTCTTGATCGCCTGCGCCAACGTCGCGAATCTGCTCCTCGTCCGCGCGACGTCGCGTCAGGGCGAAATCGCCGTCCGCGTCGCGATGGGCGCCAGCACCGCGCGAATCGTCCGGCAGTTCCTGACCGAAAGCCTGTTGATCGCTTTGCTCGGTGGAATCGCCGGCATCTTCGTGGGCCTGTGGTCCATCAACCCGCTGCTGCGCTACACCGCGCTCAACACGATCCCCGGCGTGAACGTCCAAATCGATCTGACCGTGCTCGGCTTTACCGTTGGCGCCGCGGCCCTCACCGGTCTGCTGTTCGGACTTTTCCCCGCGTTGAGCGCGGCTCGTCCCAACGTCCAGGGCGCGCTGAAGGAGGGCACGCGCGGCACGAGCAGCGGTTCGCGCAAGCGGCTGCAGGGCGCCCTCGTCATCTCCGAAACCGCGCTCACGGTCGTTCTCCTGGTCTGCGCTGGGCTCCTCCTCCGCAGCTTCATGCAGGCGCTCAACGCCGACACGGGTTTCAACCGCGACAACGTTGCCTTCTTCAACCTGACCCAGCCCGCGAGCAAGGCGCCGACCATCGCGCATCGCACGCGCTTCATCGCCGACGTGCTCCGTAACCTGCGGCAGATTCCCGGCGTTTCGTTCGCGGGCATGGCCTCCTCCACGCCGATGAACGGCCGCACGGGGTTCGGCGACGTCGTCAGCCGCGAAGACCAACCCAACACGCGCGACGATCTGCGCGCCGGCTTCGATTCGGCCGACGGCGAGTATTTCCAGACCTTCGGCATTCCGCTGCTGCGCGGCCGGTTCTTCTCCGAAGCCGACAACCGCGCAGAGGCGCCGCGCGTGATGATCATCAACGACACGCTCGCCCGCCAGCTCTTCGGCGAGGCCGACCCACTGGGCCAGTTGATCCATTTCAAGGACGCCGCGTGGGAGATCGTCGGCGTCGTCGGCAGCGTACGCCAGCTCCGGCTCGACCTGAATCCGTTCCCCCACCTCTACGTGCCGCCGGTGCATTTCCCCTGGCACACGATGTTCGCCGTGCGGACGCAAGTCTCGCCGCTCACGCTCGCTGACGAGCTCCGCGGCGCCGTACGTCAGGTCGATCCGCAGATCCCCATCGCGAACCTGACGACACTTGATCTGGCCGTGGAGCGATCGCTGCAGGGCCGCCGCACGGTCATGGGCCTGCTCGTAATCTTCGCCGCGGTGGCGCTCGTGCTCGCCTGCATCGGGATTTACGGCGTCATGTCGTATTCCGTTTCTCAGCGCACGCGTGAGCTCGGGATTCGAATCGCGCTCGGCGCCGCCACGCACCGCGTGTTGTCACTGGTCCTGCACGACGGACTAAAGCTCGTTCTGTTGGGGCTCATGATCGGCATCGCCGCGAGCTTCGGTGCCGCGCAATTGATCGCGAGCCAGCTTTACGCCACGTCGCAGACTGATTTCACCGTGCTGCTCGCGGTCAGCCTGGTCCTGCTCGTCGTCGCGCTGCTGGCGTCGTGGCTCCCCGCGCGCCGCGCCACGCGCGTCAATCCCGTCGAAGCACTCCGCGCCGAATAGCGCCTCCGGCGTGTTGAAGCGGAAAGTCGAAGTTCAAGTCCTCCGCTTCGCCGCTCCTCTCTTCCACTTAAACTTTTAGCTTAAACTCGCATGTACGCTGACCTCCGCTACGCCTTCCGCCAGCTGCTGAAATCGCCGGGCTACACCGCGGTCTCCCTCGTCATCCTCGCGCTTGGCATCGGGATCAACACCACGCTCTTTTCCGTGGTCGATCACGTGCTACTCCAGCCGCTGATCTTCCCCAAGGCCGACCGACTGGTCAGCCTCGTCGAACGCTCCGGCGAAACCGTCCATCCGGCGGTGAACTACGAGAACTTCGTCGCCTGGCGCGAGGCCCAGCATTCCTTCACCGCGCTCGGCGCCGCCAACGTCTGGAGCGAAGCCGTGCGTGGCCCAGGTGACGCCGAACACCTGACCGGCGCACAAATCACCTTCGACTATCTTCAAGCCCTCGGCGTTGCTCCCCTCCGCGGCCGGCTGTTCACCGCCGAGGATGATCAGCCGAAAGCCGAACGCACCGTCGTGCTGAGCGAGCCGCTCTGGCGCCGGATGTTCGGCGGCGAGGATTCCGCCATCGGCGGCAAGCTAAGCATCCGCGACCAGTCCTACACAATCATCGGCGTCCTGCCGCGCGGCGTCATCCAGCCCGTCGTCGAATGCGAGTTCTGGGTGCCCGTGGCGCCTTTCGTCTGGGACCTCGTCGGCCAGCCCAATCGCCCGCCGGGACCCTTCGTCGTCCTCGGCCGGCTGAAGCCGGGGGTAACGCTTGAGACGGCCCGCCACGACATGACTACCATTGCGCAGCAACTCGCCGCCACCCATCCGGCGCTGAAGGACCGCGGGATCGTGCTCACGTCGTTGCACGATTCTCTGCTCGGCAGCGCTCGGGCGATGTTGTGGCTCCTCCTCGGCGCGGCGAGCGGCGTGCTGCTGATCGCGTGTGCCAACCTTGCCAGCTTGCAGCTGGCCCGCGCGCTCGGCCGGCAAAGGGAATTCGCGATCCGTAGTTCCCTCGGCGCCGGCCGCGGCCGGCTCATCGCACTGCTCCTTGCCGAATCCTCGCTGCTGGGGCTCGTCGGCGCCGCCGCGGGCGCAGTCGTCGCCGCCTGGTCCATCGATGCCGTGCGCACCTGGCTGCCCGCCGGGCTCCCGCGCCTCGATTCGCTGGCGCTCGACCGACGCGCGCTCGGCTTCGCCCTCGCCGCGGGTGTGCTCGCGGTGTTGCTCTCCAGCCTCGCCGCGGTGTGGCACCAACTCCGCGGTCGTCCCCGCTCCGCCGCTAGCCTCGCCTGGGCGGCGCAACAGCGCCCGTCCGGCCACCGCTGGCTCTTCGGTCTGGTCACCGCGCAGATCGCCATCACCTGCCTGCTCCTGGTCGGCACCGGGCTGATGGTCCGGTCGCTCTACCGCCTCTACCACGCCAACCTGGGCTTCACTCCGGTGCGCGTGGTCTCGTTCGTCTGGGCCCCGCCCCTCGAGGATGCGCCGCGGGCCGCGATGCTTGAACGCGCCGTCGCCCGACTTTCCGTGCTGCCCGGCGTCACCCAGGTCGGCGTCATCTCCGAAATGCCGCTCGGCGGCGACTACTTCGTTCGGCCCCTCAGTGTCGAAGGCCTGCCGCCTCCTCCACCGAACCAGCAACCGCAGGGCGCGAGCTTCAGCGTCACCCCGGGCTACTTCTCCGCCGTAGGCATGCCCATTCTGCGCGGCCGCGGATTTTCCGACCGCGATAACACGATGGCGGCCCCGAAGGTCGCGGTGATCGACACTCGTCTCGCCGCCCTGCATTTTCCGGGACAGGATCCCATTGGCCGCCGGATCAAGTTCGGCACGTCGGGCGACGGCCGACCGTGGGTCGAAGTGGTCGGCCTCGTCGAGCATGTGGAAAACCGCGGGCTCGGAAGCTCGACCGACGTGCAGGCTTACATTCCTTACGGGCAGCGCGGCGCCCCCTGGCGAATGTCGTTCGTCGTGCGCGGTTCCGGCGACACCGCTCCGCTCCTGAGCGAGATTCGCCAGACGATGCGCACGCTCGCGCCGGACATTCCCATTTACTCGCTCGCGACGATGGACGCCCGGTTCGACGCGACCATCGCCCCGCAGCGGCTGACGGGCGGCCTGCTCGGCGTGTTCGCCAGTCTCAGCATCATCCTGGCGACGGTCGGCCTCTACGGCGTGCTGTCGTATCAAGTCGGCCAACGCACCCGCGAGCTCGGCATCCGCCTGGCGCTCGGTGCCCAGCCGAAGCAGGTTCTCACGATGGTCCTGCGCCAAGGCGTTGCCGTGGCGGCCGTCGGTGGACTGATCGGGCTGGTCGCCGCCGGCGTGAGTTCGCGCCTGCTCAAGCATCTGCTCTACCACGTCGCGCCGACAGACCTGCACACCTTCGGTGCCGTGCTCACGCTGGTCCTGGCCACCGCGTTGCTGGCCTGCTGGCTCCCCGCCCGCCGCGCCACCCGCGTCAACCCCGTCGACGCGCTCCGCGCCGAGTAGATCTCTCTGCCTCGCCGACCTCGCCCTGCTCTCAGCTCTGAACTCTTGGCTCTCAGCTCATGCTCTCCGACCTCCGCTACGCCTTCCGCCAGCTGCTGAAATCGCCCGGCTTCACCGCCGTCGCGGTGATCACGCTCGCCGTCGGCATCGCCGGCACCGCCGCCGTCTTCACGGTCGTCAAAAGCCTGCTCCTTGATCCGCTTCCCTATCCCGAGGGCGACCGGATCGGACAGATCTGGACGAAGTCCAGCGGCTCGCACTTCGACTTCAAGCCGCTGTCCACCCCCGATCTCCTCGATATCCAGGAGCAAGTCGGAGGACTCGAAGCCGTGGGCGCATTTTCGCCGCGACGCTACACGCTCGGTGGCGACCAGCCCGAGTCGGTTGAGGGCGCCTATTGCACGCCCGGTGTTTTCTCTACGCTGAAAGTCCCGCCGCTTCTCGGCCGCTGGTTCAGCGCCGACGACGTGGCCGGCCAGGACGGCGCCGCGGTCGCGATCATCAGTCATTCACTCTGGCAGAGCCGGTTTGCCGGACGACCCGATTGCATCGGTCGCACACTGCGGCTCGATGGCCGCAACGTCACGATTGTCGGCGTGATGCCGCCCGGCTTCGAGTTGCTGTCGTTGTGGACGCGCGAGCGCCGGTTGCAGATCTTCCTCCCGCTGGTGCTTCGCCACCAAGGTGCCAGCCGCGGCGATTATTGGCTCGCTTCGCTGGCCCGGCTAAAGCCAGGCGTCAGCGCCAGCCAGGCCGACGCAGAACTCGGCGCCGTCGCCGCGAAAATCCGCCAGTCCACGCCCGACGCCGATCCGCGCAAGGAATTTTGGTTCATGCCGCTGCAGCAGGGACTCGGCGGCCTGCCCGCGCTGCGCATCTCGGTCCTGCTCGCCGCCGGCTGGACCCTGCTGGTCCTCGCGGCGCAAAACGTCGCGAGCATGATGCTCGCGCGCGGTATCAGCCGCCAATCCGAGATCGCCGTGCGCGTGGCGCTCGGTGCCTCGCGCCTGCGCATCATCCGCCTGGTGCTCGCCGAGAGCATCCTGCTCGCGCTGCTCGCCAGCGGCGCCGGCTTTCTGCTGACGCTCTGGGGCCTCGACGCGCTCCGCGCTGCGTTGCCCGCCGCCGTCATGCCGCGCGCCGGACTCGTCGTCGATGGCTGGTTGCTCGGTTGCATCGGATTGCTCGCCGTCTTCGTCGTGCAGGCCGCCGGACTGACGCCCGCACTCCTCGCCTCCAAGACCGATGTGGTGAGCGGCCTCAAGGAAGCTGGCGTCAATCACACCAGCGCCCGCAAAACCCAGCGACGGCTGCGCCGGCTGGTCATCGGCCAGATCGCGCTCGCCCAGTTCCTCGTCAGCATCGCGATGCAGCTGTCTGGAACCTATCAACAAATGGTCGCCGGATCCCGCGCGATGATTTCCGATCAAGTCGTCACCTCCGCCGTGGTCGTGCGCGGCACGCAGTATTCGGACGCAACCCGCGTCGCCTTCTGGGATCGGTTCCTCGCCGCGGTGCAGGCACAGCCCGGCGTGAGCGATGCCGCGGTGACGACCAAGCTCCCGCTCAACGGCGGCATCAGCATGCCGCTGCTCACCGACCAGGAGAGCTACGATCCCGCCTCGCCCCGCCCGTATGTGGAGGTCTCCTACATCTCTCCGCAGTTCTTCGCCGCCCTCAACGCCCGGCTGCTGCAAGGCCGGCCGCTCACCGAGCAGGACTCCGCCGTCCCGCGCAGCGCCGTGGTCATCAACCGCACCATGGCCCAGCGTTACTGGCCCGGGCAAAATCCCATCGGGCACCACCTTCGCCCGGCGCAGTCGGGTGAAACCTGGTCGGGGCAGATCGTCGGCGTCGTCGAGGACATCCGCCAATTCGCCGAGCGTCCCGCCAAACCCGAAGCCTACTTCGCGTATTCCGACAGCCCGTGGCCCGAGGGCTTTCTCGTCGTGCGGAGCCGCGCCGGCCTCCCCGTGCCGGTCGACTCGATCCGCGCCGAGCTGGCCCGGCTCGATCCGGATCTGGCGCTCGCCGACGTCAAGTCCATGCGGAATCACTTCGACGATTCCGGCCGCGTCCTGGCTATTGTCACCTCGGTAGTGGACGCGCTCACCGTCGGCATTCTTGCACTCGCCGCGCTCGGACTCTACGGCACGCTCTCGTTCACCTTCGCCCGCCGCCGCCGTGACATCGGCGTGCGCGTGGCCTTCGGCGCCGCCCCGCGCGACATCGCCACGCTGGTCGTGCGTCAGGCGCTCGCGTGGGTTGCGCTCGGCGGCGTGATTGGGGCCCTCGGCTCCTGGCTGATCGCGAAAGCCGTCGGCGCCATGCTCGCCGACGCCACCCCACTGAGCCTCCCGCAGCTCGCCGCGAGCGTTGCCACCGTGCTCGCCGCCGCGGCGCTCGCCTCCTGGCTCCCCGCGCATCGCGCCACCCGCCTTAACCCCATCGACGCGCTCCGCGCGGAATAGTCGAAGCAGGAAGTTGAAGTCGAAGTGACCGACCTCAGTGCCCTGCGATCTCCGAATCCCGATCTCCGCTCCGTCTCTCATCTCTCAGCTCGAGACTCTGGGCTCCCCTCAACCCTCATCTCTCAACTCTCAACTCTCAACTTCTATGCCCACCCGTCGTTTATTCCTGCACTGCGCCGCTCTGCTCGGCGCCGTTGCGTTCGTGGCCTGCGCCACGCATGCCCAAACCGCCGCGCCGGCTCGCACCGATGCGCCGCTCGATTTCTGGGACATTGTCCAGTCGCGGCGCTCGGTCCGCGCGTTCAAGCCCGACGCGCCCGTGCCGGCGGAACACGTCACGAAGATCCTCGACGCCGCCCGGATGTCCGCCACGTCCGGCAACCAACAGCCGTGGAAATTTCTCGTCGTCCGCTCGCCCGAAAAAATCCGTGAGCTGAAGGAGGCCTGCCTCGCCGCAGCGGCCGAGCACTTCGCGCAGCATCCCGAGTATTATCCGAACGTCACCAAGGAACAGTTCACGAAGTCGGCGCAGGCCACCTATGACGGCTATCTCTCCGCGCCGGTTTACGTGGTCGTTCTCACCGACAACCGCTCGAAATACCCGGACTACAATCACTATGATGGCCCGCTGGCGGCCGCAAATCTGATGCTGGCCGCTCGCGCCCTCGGCTACGGCACGGTCTTCCTGACCGATTCGATTCCCGATTCCGTCACGAAAGCGGTCTTCAAGATTCCGGACTACTACACGCGGGTCTGCATCACGCCGATTGGCGTGCCCGTCGAGTGGCCGCAGCCGCCCAAGAAAAAGCCGCTCGAAGATTTCGTCGCCTACGAGTCGTTCTAGCCCGGAAATTTCATGAACGAGAGTATTCATGTGCTCGAAATTTCCGTCCGCCTGCGGCGGAGCGACTTTGTCGCGGCTAGCCCCGACAAAGTCGGCCCGAAGGGCGGATCTTTCACGATGTTCGTGAAAGATCCGGGCTAGTCGCGCGGCGGCGGAGGTGAACAAGTCCGAAGCAGCAGGTGCCGCGAACAACCGGCACCGCCCCGTCGACTCAACCTCCGCCGCCTCCCAGCTCAGCTGTCCACCGTCCACCATCCACCGCCCACCATCATGTTCTCCGTCCGACTCCTCCTCGCCGTGCTCATGCTCGCCGGCGTCTCTTTCACGCCCCTGCTGGCCGCCGATTCGGCGCCCGCCGCCACCACGGCTGCGCCGCTGCTCGCCTTCTCTTTGAAGGATCAGTTCGACCGCGAGCACACCGACGCCAACAGCGTTGGCCAAGTCACACTCCTGACAGTCGCCGACCGCAAGGGCAGCACTTTCATCGGCAACTGGTCAAAGGCCATCGGCGAGGAACTGGAGCACACCGCGCATCCGCCCGTTCGCTGGGTGGGCGTGGCGACGCTCTCCGGCGTGCCCTCGTTCATGCGCGGAATGGTGAAGAAGATGTTCGGCAGCGACGCGAAGCACTGGACGCTGATGGACTGGAAAGGGCACTTCGCCAAAACCTACGCGCTCCCGTCGGAACGCGCGTGCATTCTCGTGTTCGCGCCCGACCGCCGGCTCGTCTTCCAGACCAGCGGCCAGAAAGTCGACCCCGCTGCGGTATCCGCCATTGTCGCCGCGATCGTCGCGGCCGCTCCGACTCCGGTCGCCACCGCCACACCCAGCTCCTCGCCTTGAGCTCGCCGCTCCGGCCTGCAACGGCTGCGGCACTCAGCTCTCAACTCCAGACGCCCGGCCCTAGCGGCGCAGCAGGGTTCACGCCTCCTCTCAGCTCTGGACGCTCAGCTCTAGACTCCTCTGTCCATGTCCGACCTTCGCTTCGCGCTCCGCCAGCTCGCCAAGTCGCCCGGATTCACCGCGATCGCCGTGCTCACGCTCGCGCTCGGCATCGGCCTCAACACGGGAATCTTCAGCGCGCTGAAGGGCGTCGTTCTTCGGCCACTCGCCGGCGTTCCTGACTCGCGTGGCCTGGTCACCGTCTACTGGACCACGCGCGGCGGCGACCGGTTGACGCTGTCCTACGTCGAGCTGCGCGAGTTTCAGCAACGCGCGCGCTCGCTGACGCAACTCGAAGCAACGGGCGCGATGACGTTCAGCCTCGATGACGGCGTGCTCGCGCGCCGCGTGTGGGGCGAATACGTCACCGGCGGGCTGCATGCTATGCTCGGCCTCCAGCCCCACCTCGGTCGATTGCTCCAGCCGGAGGACGATCATTTTCCCGGCGGTGCGCTGGTGCTCGTGCTCTCGCATCGCTACTGGCAACGTCGGTTTGGCGGCGATCCCACGATCGTCGGTCGCGGGGTGCGATTGAACGGTCGACTTTGCACCATCGTCGGCGTCGCCCCGCCAGACTACCTTGGCACGACCGTTGGCTTCGGACTCGATGTGTTCGTTCCGGTCGCGGCGGCGGAACAGCTGCGGCCGTTCGGCGGCAACGGCACCGATCTGTTCACTAAGCGCGATTTTCGCACGCTCGCGACCGTGGCGCGGCTGCGGCCGGGCGTCAGTTTCGAACAGGCTCGGGCGGAAATCGCGGCGATCAGCGCTGCGCTCGCGACGGAGTTTCCCGCAGAATACCAGGGCAAGAGCGCCATTCTGGTTCCGTTCACGCGTTCGCCGTTCGGCGCGCAAACCTACATGACGCCGATCTTCTCGCTGATGCTCGGCATGGCCGCGCTTGTCCTACTGATCATGTGTGCCAACGTCGCCAACCTGCTCCTGGCGCGCGCCGCCAGCCGCATCCACGAGGTCGCCATCCGGCTTGCGCTCGGGGCCAGTCGACTCCGGCTGGTTCGTCAATTTCTGACCGAGAGTGTGGTGCTCGCGCTGCTGGGTGGCGCGCTCGGCGGCCTGATCGCCTCCGGCACGCCGGAGCTCCTGCGTGCGGTGTGGCCGGATACCGCGAAGACGCCGGTGGTGCTGAATGCCGAACCTGATGCGACCGTGTTCGCGTTCACGCTCGCCGCCTCGCTGGGCAGCGCCCTGCTGTTCGGATTGTTGCCCGCCCTGCAGGGCGCCCGGACGGTGGTGTTGCCGGCGCTGAAGGCCGGGCCCGCGAACGGCTCGCCCACGCGCACATGGGGCCGCAGCGCCTTGGTCGTGGCGCAGATCGCCGTCTCCGTTCCGCTGTTGGTGATCGCCGGGTTGCTTTTGCGCAGCGCACAGCGACAGAAGTCCGCGGACTTCGGCTTCGATCCAGCGCACGTCGCGCTGATGTCGATCGACCTGCGGCCAAATGGCTACGACCAGGAGAACGGCCGCGATTTTTGTGACCGGCTTCTGCACGAACTCGGCCGTCTGCCAGGCGTCGAGGTCGTGAGCCTCGCCAACCAGCTGCCGCTGGAAATCGTGCCACGCACCCAGAGTGCGATCGAGGTCCCCGGCTATGTCCCCCCGCCGGAGGAAGCGCTCCAGGTGATGTTCAACACGGTGACGGCGGACTATTTTCGGACGCTGCGCATCCCGCTGGTCGCCGGACGGGATTTCGCGGCAGCCGATCGGAACAGCGCCGCCAAGGTCGCCATTGTCAACGAAACGATGGCCGCGCGCTATTGGCCGCACCAGAACCCGCTCGGCCGGACCTTCCGCGTTTGGGGCGAGACACGCGAAGTGATCGGCGTGGTGCGCAACGTTAAATATCTCACGCCCACCGAACCGCCGCACCCGTATTTCTATCTGCCGCAAAGCCAGTCGTTCCAATCCGACCTGACGATTCAGGTGCGCACCAGCGGAGATCCCCGGTTGCTGATCAAACCGATGATCGACTGCATCGCTCAACTTGATCCACGACTGCCGGTATTCGGCGTGGAGACGATGGCCGACTACATGAAGTTCGCTCTGTCGATTTCGTCGTTCGCCGCCAACGGTCTCCTGCTGGCCGGGCTGCTCGGGCTGACGCTCACCGCGCTCGGCGTGTTCGGCACGATCAGCTACGCGGTGGCGCGGCGCACACGCGAAATCGGCGTGCGGATGGCGCTCGGAGCGCGAACCACCGACGTCGTCCAGCTGGTGATCCGCCAAGGTCTTTGGCTCGCCGCGATCGGCGCCGTGCTCGGGCTGATCGGCGCTGCGGCCTCCACGCACCTCGTCCGCAGTTTCCTCTTTGAAACCACCACGTCGGACCCACTCACCTATCTCGCGGTGCTCCTCCTCGTCGCCGTCACGACGCTGCTCGCCTGCTGGCTGCCAAGCCGCCGGGCCACCCGCATCAATCCCACCGACGCGCTGCGCGCCGAGTAGCTCCGCCGCTCGCGCAGCCCCGTATCCCCTGCCTCGACTCCATCATGAAAACCAAATCCGTTCTGCTCCTCGTCGGCGGCATCGTGCAGACGCTGTTCGTCGGTCTGCACATCGCCATGGCTGTTGGCATTCAAGGTCGACCGGCGCCAGCTGGCCTTGCCCCGGACGTCTGGGCCAATCTCAAGGCGAGCATGCATGTCTTCAACGGCACCGTCCTCGCCGCGGTGCTCTGCTTCGCCTACATCTCGATTTTCAAGCGGGCCGAGCTCCTCTCGACCAGCCTTGGGCGAACTCTCTGCGCTTTCATTTCCCTCCTGTATCTGCAGCGCGTCGGCGTCGCTTCTTTGCTGCGCGGTTTCGATGTCGGCTTCGGCCTGCTGCTGCTCGGTCTGGCTGCGGTCTACGCCTTCGCCGCGCTCCCGGAACGGAAACTGTCAACGGCGTCATCGGCCTAGGCAGCGCTGGATTCATAGAGGGCGCGCCGGCCACGACGGCCGCGATGAATTTCCCCGACGACCCGCTTCAATCGGTCCTGCTCTTGGCTCTGGCCTCTCAGCTCTCTGCTTCCTCCCATGCCTCGTCATTTCATTCTCGTGCCTTTCGGCAGCGCCGGTGACGTCAACCCGTTCCTCTGGATCGGACACGAGTTGCAGCAGCGTGGCCATGCCGCGACGCTGATTGCGCCACCGACGTTCGCCGACGCCGCGCGTCGCGCCGGTGTGCCTCACGTGCCGGTCGGCGATCCGGGCCAGTATGAGCGGCTGGTGCGTAATCCCAAGTTGTGGCACCCGTGGCACGGCATGCATCTTACGCTCGGCTTCGCGGGTGACATGACGGCTGAGTACTACGACACCATCGCGGCCGTGCGCGAACGCGCCGGGCCCGATGTTGTCCTGGTCGGCTCGTTGCTCGCGCTCGGCGCCCGGCTGGCGCGCGAAAAACTCCGGCTCCCGCTCGCCACGGTGCACCTCCAGCCATCGGTGATCCTGAGCCTGCACGACACGCCCGTGATGCGCGCGCACCTGGAGTGGTTTGCCCGGATGCCACGGTGGTTCAAACGGCTGTTCTTCGCGCTGCCGAACCCTCTCGACCAATGCGCCGGCCGCTCCGTGCGCGCCGCCTGCCGCACGCTCGGCGTGCCGGCGCCACGCAGCTTGATGCGCGAATGGATGAACTCGCCCGACGGCGTGCTGTGCCTGTTTCCGGATTGGTTTGGTTCACCTCAGCCAGACTGGCCGCCACGTCACCGGCTCGCCGGTTTTCCGCTCTATGATCTTGGCCAGTACCAGGAACTCTCGCCCGCCATCGAGCGCTTCCTCGCCGCCGGACCCGCGCCGGTGGTCTTCACCGCGGGCAGCGCCATGCTCCACGCCCACGAATTCTTTGCGACTGCGCTGGCGGTCTGCCGCGAGCTTCGGCTCCGCGCGGTGTTCGCCACGCCGGATCGCGCGCAACTGCCAGCCGAACTTCCCGACACGATTCTCGCCACCGGCTACGTGCCGTTCAGTCGGCTCCTGCCACGCGCCGCCGCCATCGTGCACCATGGCGGCATCGGCACGCTCGCGCAGGCATTGGCGGCCGGCATTCCGCAACTGGTGATGCCCATGGCGCACGACCAGCCGGACAACGCCCAACGGCTCGTCCGGCTCGGCGTCGGGCGCCGGCTCTATCCGGCAAAATTCACCGTGACGAACGTCACCGCCGCACTGCGCTCGTTGCTCAACAATCCCGAAGTCAGCGCCGCCTGCGAAGCCCTGGCCGCGAAGGTCCAGCTCGGCCAGCCCGCGACCATCACACTCGACACACTCGAGTCACTCCAGCGCGCCAGCTGAGCGCCCCGGACTGCCGTCCACCGCCAAGATCGTCCTCGGCTTCGACTGCATCGGTCCTTATGCTTTCGAGGCCCACCGCGCTCTCATCTCTCATCTCTCATCTCTCATCTCTCATCTCTCATCTCTCATCTCTCATCTCTCATCTCTCATCTCTCATCTCTCATCTCTCATCTCTCATCTCTCATCTCTCATCTCTCATCTCTCATCTCTCATCTCTCATCTCTCATCTCTCATCTCTCATCTCTCATTTCTCATTTCTCATCTCTCATCTCTCATCTCTCCACCCTCAACTCTCAACCCTCATCTCTCAACTTCGCCCCCATGCCCTCCCCCTCCTCACCGCTCTTCAAAGACGTCGCCTTCGTCGTCTACCCGGTCGCCAACGTGAAGACCTCGCGATCCTTTTATGAGGATACGCTCGGACTCAAGGTGACCGCCAATTGGGATGACCAGTGGGTGGAATACGACATCGGCGCCGGCACCCTGGCGATCACCTCGGCCGACGAGAAGCACCGCGCCGGCTCGCATGGAGCCACGCTCGCCCTCGAGGTGGTGGACTTCGACGCCACGATCGCTCATCTCAAAGCGAACGCCGTCTCGATCGCCGATGGTCCGTTTGAATCGCCAGCCTGCCGGGGCTGCATCATTCGCGATCCCGACGGCAACGAGCTGATCGTCCACGCCCGCAAATGACTCCGCCCGTTCGCAGTCTCGGCGCCACGCTCGACGCGCTCGCCGACTCGCTTTTCTTCGCGCGGCCGATCACGTCCGCGGACCGAACCCGTGCCGCGCAATCGATCGCCGCGCGCCAAGGTTTGCCCGGCGCCTATGCCGGCATGTTCGCTCCGACCGATCGCGATCGTGCCGGCTACCGGCTTTTCACCGGCGAACCCGTGCATTCGCGCGTCGGCATCGCGCATCTGCTCGGCGAGGAAGCGTGCCGCGTGCTCACGCTGCTCAACGTGAGGGAATTGACCGTGCAATCAGCGCTGGATCGTGCGATCGCCGGCATGGCCGCGCAACTGGATCGCTGGGAGCGAAGCGGCCACACCAGCGGGACCTATTGCTGCGGCACCTGCTCCGGCGGGTATTGGCGCAACGTCGCCCTCAACCTCTTTCCCCGCTCCGAGGAACGACTGCAGCTCGGGCTGGCCGAGCTGAAACAGGCGCGCACGGGTGACGGCCGCTGGCGAAGGTTCCCCTTATTCCACACGAGCCTTGTGCTCACCGAAATCGCTCCGGAGTTCGCGCGGGATGAGCTCCTTTACGCCGCGGTTCGCTGGCGCCGGATTTTGCCGCGACTCTCAACGTCCTCGGCGCCCTTCGCGCGTCGCCGCGCCGCCGTCGGCCGGCGCCTGCTCGAACAATGCGATCGGTGAGCCCTTTCGCCTGAGCCGCATCTTGCCTGGAGCTCTCGCGCTCCAGGCGAACCGTGCCAAATCGCTTTCTCCCCGACCCGACCACCGGCCACGAACATGGTCCGATCGGACCACGTTCGTGGCTCCCGCCAACCAGCAATTCCGAGGACCAGGGGAACTGACTGTCGGCCGCTCACGATCTGGATCATCAGCGACCGACTGGCGCCAGTCGCGTTGAAACGACCATTTTAGGTCGAAGGCGGCCCGCGCAATTCCCGCCCGACGCCGCCCACCCTTGTTCGTCGGATCTCAGCCGGCTCGGATCAGATGCCTCAGCGCACTACAACGCTGCCGCCATGCCTCGCGGCCGAGATACGGGGTGGGCAACAGCGGTTCGGGAAGAAGCGGATCGCTGCGCACCGCCTTCAGCCACGCCTTCCATTCGACCTGCAACCAACTGCGCCGTGCCGCGACTCCGTCGATCCGTCTCGGCTGGTGCTTTAGCACCTCTAAATAGTTCGCGTAATTTCGGTTGATGGCTGGGAAGCTCCACGCGCCCTTGACCACGTCAGCGTCTGTTTCTCCTGCGCACGGACGAGCTTCGATGAACGAGAACGACTCGGCCTCACCGCTGAGGTCGCGCACAAGCGCCTGCAACCTCTCGCACGGGTCGGGGCTCACCCAAACGCTGTTCTGCAGGTAACCGAACCCGAGTTCGGCCAGCCGGCGGCGAAGCTTGACCCGCAGCGCGCGCCGCTGCTCAGGGATATCGAACAGCGCCACGCGCCAGCGCCCATCCCAAGAGCGGTCCCACTGCGCTTCCGGATCGCGGCCGCCGGCTGCGGCCAGGCGGCCGGCGGCAGTGAGTCGCAGCACTCGACTTAGGTTACCGGCCGTGCTCGGCGCGGCAACCCATCCGCTTCGCTGCAACAGCGCCCAGTGCCGTCCGAAACGTTGCGGACCGAGCCACCGCTCCCACGCGCCGCAGACCGCGATCCGCGACAACTCCGCGGCAGCGTCAGCGAGCGCGAACAGGATCTGCAGCGATGGCGCAACGGACGAGCGCACGCCTCCGAGCGTGCGCTATTCGCTAGCTGGACACAAGCCACGAACGTGGTCCGATCGGACCACGCTCGTGGCTTCGGCAGGATTCGGCCCCCAGGACCGTCACGACGGCGCGTGAAGAGCGGGCGGACGTTCGCCATTGCGCCGACGCGGTGCACAACGCCTTCGTTCGCAATCGCCGCTCTCGCTGCGCCCACGCGGCTCCAACCTCGCTGCGACTACCGCAACGCGCTCGACGCAAGCCGCCAATATCAGGCGTGACGCCCGGGCCGCATTGCGCCATCGTGCCTGCGTCGTCGGCGGACCCGTCCCCCGCGCCGATTGGCTAGCCCCTCACCCCATGCTGAATATCGCGCTGTTCGGTCCCCCTGGAGCTGGTAAAGGCACGCAGTCGGAATTCCTCATCAAGCGTTACAATCTGTTCTACATCTCCACCGGTGATCTCCTCCGGAAAGAGATGGCGGGCAAGACCAAGCTCGGGCTCGAGGCCCAGAGCATCATCGCCGCCGGCGGTCTCGTGTCGGACGAGATCATCGTCCAGATCATCGAGAAAACCATCACCGACAATACCGGCTGCAATGGCTTTCTCTTCGACGGCTTCCCACGCACCTACATCCAGGCCTACATTCTCGAAGGCCTGATGCTGAAGCTGCACACCTCGCTGAGCTGCCTCATCAGCCTGAAGGTCCCGGAGGAGGAATCCGTCCGCCGGCTCCTGAAACGCGGTGCGACCTCCGGCCGCAGCGATGACAACGAGAGCGTGATCCGCAACCGGCTGCGGGAATACAATCAGAAGACGCTGCCCGTGCTGCAGTTTTACCGGGACAAGGGCATCTGCACCGAGGTCGACGGGACCCGCAGCATCGACGAGGTGACCGCGCAGATCACCGAACTCGTGTCCGCCGAGCTGAGCAAGCGGCTCTTCAACGTCGTCCTCTTCGGTTATCCGGGCTCCGGCCGCGGTTCGCAGGGCAAGGCGCTCGCGAAGAAGTTCGACCTCGAATACATCGCCACCGGCCCGATGCTCGACGCGGAGATCAAGCGCGGCACCGAACTGGGCAAAAAAATTGTCGCACTTTACGAGAACGGCCAGCTCGTGCCCGACGAAATCGTCGTGCCGCTCATCGAGCAGAAGCTCGCCGCCTCGAAGGGGGTGAAAGGTTACATTTTCAAGGGCTTTCCACGCACGCTCGTGCAGTCCTATATCCTCGACGGCCTGCTGCAAAAACGCGGATCGTCGATTTCGAAGATCATCGAGATCGAGGTGCCCACGCTGGAGCTCATCCGCCGGCTCGACGAGCGCAGCAAGACGGACGCCTGCATGCCCTACGACAACGCCACCTCGAAGATCGTGAAGCGGCTCAGCGAGCACGAGACGAAGACCGTCCCGGTGATCGAAAAATATAACCAGCTTCACGGCGTGACGAAGATCGACGGGATGGGCTCGTTCGACGAGGTCCTGGCCCGCATCGCCGCCGAGATCGATTCCGGCCTCAAGAGCATGCGGTGAACGGCCCGGGCTGCTGCCACGACGCCCCCTCCGATTCGGCCCGGCCCGATCCTCCGTCTCGAGCGCACGCCAGCGAACTGGAGCCAGAACCGTCAACCGAGCGGTGCGACCGCTTGGCGACGCGCACGCCCGTCAGTCCAACCACTGTCGCCCTGGTCATCCGTGGCCGACAGACTCACGGCGCTCAGTTCCCCTCAATCACTGGACGCCACGATGTCCGAATCACCAGCGCATGCTCGGTTCCAGATGACTGACGCATCCAACCAGACCGACCTCCGATTCACCGAAATCGTTCACGCCCCGGAAGGGTCGCTCGCTTCGCTGCTCCGGCTGGCCTATGGCCCGCTGATCACGCGCAATTCCTCGCGCTGGGCTCCGGAGCTGGCCGCCTGGGCGGACTTCGATCGTGTCGCCTTCCGCACACCAGAAGTGGGACGCTGCGTCTTCCTGAGCTGGCAGCATGAGACCTTGGTCGGGTTCGGCTCCTTCGATCCGCGCGCCGCGCCAGCATCGGCGCGCATCGGCCACCACTGCGTCGTGCCCGATCGCCAGCACCGCGGTCTTGGCACTCTGCAGCTGCAGGAAATTCTGCGGCGGCTGCGCGGTGTCGGTGTGATCGCCGTCGATGCTTTCACGCTCGACCTGCCATTTTTCGCTCCTGCTTGTCATCTCTACGCGAAAGCCGGCTTCGGGATCGTCGAGCGCACCCCGTGGACAAGAGACGCCACGGTGCAGCGCCTGCATTTTCGAAAACTCTATCCGCCCGCGAGCTGAAACCCGCCTGAGTCCGCGGTCCGCTGACCTTCCTCCCTCTGATATGAAAACCAACCGTCGCACGTTCATGAAACACGCCGCCCTGCTCGGCGCCGGCGTTTCGCTCCTCGAACTCTCGCCGCGTGCCGTGGCCGCTGCCGCTGCGGCGCGCGCGCCAGGAACACCGTCCAATCCGACGCTCGATACGATTCACGCGCTGCACTCCACCCACGGCAATTTCACTGATCAGGAGATTCCGGAGGAGACGCTGCAGGCGATCCTCGCGGCCTCGGTGCGATCCGCGAACGCGTCGAACATGCAGTGCTACTCCATCGTCGTCGTCCGCGACCGCGAGACGATGAAGCAGATCTGCGGCTACGCTGGCAGCCGGCTGTTGGTCTACTTCGCCGATCACAACCGACTCGTCGCCAGCGCGAGGGCCCTCGGCCACGTCCACGAGCCCAACACGCTGACGAATCTGATCACGGCGACAGTGGACGCCACCCTCGCCGCGCAGAACGCCGCGCTCGCCGCTCGCTCGCTCGGCGTCGACTACCTGCCGACTAACGGGGTGCATCGCGGCGATATGAGCCGGCTCTGGAAGCTGCTGGATCTTCCGCCGACGTATTGCTTTCCCGTCATCGCGCTCGTGCTGGGCTACGCCACCGAGGAGCCCGCGCACAAAACCGGCCGGCTGACGGGGCCTGGCGTCATTCACGATGGAAAGTATCACGCGCCTACCACCGAAGAACTCGCGGAGCTGACGCGCCGCTACGATGATCCGGAGAGCCACCTGCAGATCGGGTTCGGGCAGCAATGGAAGGAGAACGGTCACCCGCATTACCTCGACTGGATGTTCACGCGCTGGATGAAGCGACGGTCCGCGCCCTCCGGCGAACCGACCGAAATCATGAAGACGATTAAGCGCGTCGGTTTCCTTGAATCTTGATTCGACGGCCCGCCGGCAACGCCAACGTCGGCGCGCCAGACGCCGTCGTCTTCGTGTGTGAGCACCCGGGCGCACTCAAAAGCGCTCCTCGTCCGCGCGCCGGTGGCCACCTTCTGGATTGGGTTCGGCCGCAGACAGCTCATGCTCCCGGCGAATCTCCTCCGAGGTTGCTCGCATGAACGTCCTCTCGCACGCTCTCCTGCCCGCGCTGGCGGCGGCGCCGTTACTCCCGCGGCGGACCCCGCGCGAGTTCTACGCGGCGGCCGGCATCGTGGCGCTCGCCGGTGCGTTGCCCGACGTGTTGCACCCGCACCTGTCGCTCGCGGCGCGCTACGCGAGCTGGTCACACACCGTATTCGCTTTCACCGGCGGAACGATGGTCTTCGTGTTGCTCGCGATGTTCGCGCGTCGCCGGCTGCCGCTCATCGCCCTGCTGCTCGCGCCGGTCGCCTATGCCTCGCACCTCGGACTCGATGGCCTTTCCGGCGGTGTCGCCTGGCTCTACCCCCTCTCCCGCGAGGTGCTCAGTCACCGGTTGATTCGCTATCCCTACTGGTTCCCCATCGACGTCGTGCTCGCCGCGACCGCCAGCGCAACGGTGTTGTGGATGCGCTGGCGTTTCTGGACGGCCGAATCCGCGGGAGCGGCGGCACAGCCGCGCCCCAGCGATCGCGTGTGCTGAGCTGCTCGCCGACCGGTTTGTCGTCGCTCACCCGCCCGCTTCGGAGGTTAACTCCGCAACCGCGCCCGCTGCTTCCCTCATGATCAACTTCGCCGAGCCCGATCTTACCCAACATCCGCCGCGCAGCCCGCGGGCCCGGCTCGGCGGCTTCGCGCAACTCCCGCGGCTGCTCGAGAAAGCCCGCGCCACGCTCGCCGGCAAGAACGGCGAATACGTCTACGGCGCAATGATGGACCGGCAGTTCTTCGCCTTCACCGGCATCGAGGCGCCGGCGCTGCTCGATGCCGTGAAGACCGGCAAGTCCGACTCCGAGATGCTGGCGTGGATCACGGAACATCTGCAGCCGCGCCGCACGCCCGCCGAGATCGCCCAATGGTCCGCGTGGCTCGAATCATTCGCCCCCGGCAGTGCCTCTGGCCACAGCTGGCTCGCTGGCAAAATCGCCGGCTACGGCCCGCAGCGCGACGACATCCGCACCTACTGCGATCATCTCGATCTCGACGACTACGTGTCGTTCGGCGGCCGCGGCTGACGCTTTGATGATCCCCCGAACGCGAAAGGAACGATCGATGAACCACCAGACCCGATTGGGAACAGCCTTGTGGGCAGCGCTCTTCGCCCTGCTGACCGCAAACGCCAGCAACGCGCCGCAACGCGCTAAAATCACGCTGACCCGGCTGGATGGCGGCACGGTCGCCGCCAACGACCTTAACGTGTTCTCGGATACGTCGGCGTATCCGGGGCAGTCGAAGACGCTGGCGGTGAGCTGCTATCTGATCCGTCACGGCGACGACTACCTGCTCTGGGACGCGGGCTTGCCGGCGGAAATGAAGGGCAAGCCGATCGATCCGAAGGCGCCGATGGATGCAACGCTCACGCTGACGCTGGAGGAACAGTTGAAGAAACTCGGCGTGGATCCGGCCGCGATCAGCTACGTCGCCCTGAGCCACTATCATTTCGATCACGTCGGTCAGCTGCCGCGGTTCGCGCATGCGAAGCTCCTGATCGGCGCTCGCGATTGGGCCGCGATCACCGCCCACCCGCCGCAGGCTCACGCCGACCCCGCACCGCTCCTGCCCTGGATTGGCGGAGGCGGCCAAGTGGAACTCGCCCAGCCCGACAAGGACGTGTTCGGCGACGGCACGGTCGTGATGCTCGGGCTGCCCGGCCACACGCCCGGCCATTGCGGACTGTTGGTCCGGCTCGAGAAAACCGGTCCGGTGTTGCTGACCGGCGATGTCACGCATTTCGCCGAGAACTACGCCACGGATGGCGTTCCGACCTTCAACACGGACCGCGCCGAGACCCTCGCCTCACTCGATCGTTTCAAGCAGCTCGCGGCGAATCTGCACGCGGCCGTCATCATCCAACATGAGCCGGCGGACATCGCCAAGCTGCCCACCTTCCCCGCCGCCGCAGAATAGGCCGTCGCGCCCAACGGGGGCCACGCCGGCCGGCCCCCCGGAATGCACCGGCGCCTGTGGCGCGAAACCGTCCGCCCGTGCGGCTATCCAGAAGCGTCCCTGCTCGCATTGATTAGCATCCGCGCTGACGTGCCGGCGCGACGCTTCTCCCCTTGCTCGGCTAGGGGTCGGGGTATTGGCTCCCCCCTAGCCGAACAAGGGAAGCCATGGAAAAAATCGACCTCCTCCAGGGAAACCTCGAAATGATGATCCTCCGCGTGCTTAGCACCGGACCGCAGCACGGATGGAGCATCGCGCAACGCATCCACGTCCTCTCCGCGGAGACGCTGAAAATCGAGGAGGGTTCGCTCTACCTCGCGCTCTACCGCATGCAGCGCAAACGCTGGCTCAAGGCCCGGTGGGGCACGTCCGAAAACAACCGCCGCGCCAAGTACTACGAGCTCACCGAGGCCGGCCTCCGCCAGCTTGAAAACCAGCACAGCGCCTGGGAACGACTCTGCACCGCGATCGCCACGGTGATGCACGCCGAATTGTAGGCGGCGGCTTCACCGTCCCGCCGAGCGAGCGCGTTCCCACCCGCTCCTCTCCGCAAATCAAGCCATTCAGTTCCCCAAGAAAGGCGCGGCAAGGCCGCCACACGTCTCCGCCGCGTCCTCCGATCGGCCTAGCCCGTCCCCAATCCTTCCAGACACGTCCGCCATGGCTTCGCTCCACCGCTTATGGTCGCATCTCTTGGCCCTCCTTCGTCGAGGACGGCTCGACCGCGAAATGGACGAGGAACTCCGCGCGCATCTAGACCGCGAGACCGAGCAAAACCTCGCCCGCGGCCTGTCGCCGGCCGACGCCCGCTACGCTGCGCTGCGCGCGTTCGGCGGCGTCGAGCAGATCAAGGAGCGCGCGCGGGACGACCGCGGCTTCGTCTGGCTCGAGCAACTCGCGCAGGACATCCGGCAGGCCGCCCGGCAACTGATGCGAGCGCCCGGCTTCACCGCCACCGTCGTGCTCACGCTCGCGCTCGGCTTGGGCGTGAACACGAGCGTATTCCTCCTGGTGAGCGACTTCTTCCTGCGCCCGCTGGCGGTGAAGGAGCCAGGAGAACTCGTCCATGTTCTCCAGAAAAGTCCTCGGTTCGGATTCCCGCTGAACCTGTCCTTCCCTGATTTTCTCGATTTTCGAAAAGCGATCGCGACGGACGGCGAAACCGATGCCGCGATGGCGGCGGCTTTTTCCGACGTGCTCGCATACCAGCAGCTCACGGTGTCGTTGGGCCGGACGGACGCCGGGGCCGAGCGAACGTGGATTGCTGCGGTGAGCGACAACTTCTTTTCGGCCTTGGGCCTGGAGCCGGCGCACGGTCGGTTGTTCGCGGCCAACGAGGGCCGCGTCCCCGGCGCCGATCCGATCATCGTGTTGACGGAAGCCTGCTGGCGCAGCCGCTTCGGCGGCGATCCTCGCGTCATCGGTCAGCCGGCGACGATCAACGCGCTCACCTTCACGATCGTCGGCGTCACCCCCACGGGGTTTCACGGCGCCCAGTGGTCCGACGCCATGAGCGGTTTCGTGCCCGCCTCGATGTTGCCCGTGCTGCAGCCGGCCAACGGCGGCGTGTTGGACAATCGCGGTCAGTTGGCCTTCAACGTCATCGCGCGCCAGCGCCCGGAGGTGACGCTGGAGCAGGCGCAATCCGCAGCCGAAGTCGTCCTCGCGCGGCTTATCGCGACCTACCCGGAATACCACGCACCGGCACGAGCCCAGCTACTGCCCGAACGGTGGAGTCGGCCCGCGCCCAAAGCGTCCCGTTTCACCATTTCCATCATGGCGGTACTGGCGATTGGCGCGTTGCTGGTACTGGGCATGGCGGTCGCGAATGCGGCCAATCTGCTGTTCGCGCGCGCCGTGGCGCGCGAGCGCGAGTTGGCGGTGCGCGGTGCGCTCGGCGCCTCGCGCTGGCGGTTGCTCCGGCCCCTGCTCGTCGAAGCCGTGCTCATGGCAATCCTCGCCGGCGCGTTTGCGCTGGTCCTGGCGGATTGGGTGGATGCGTGGCTGAGGTCGCTGCTGGCTGTGTTGGGCGACATTCCGCCGTTGGCCGAGCACGGCGCGGACTGGCGCGTCTTCGTCTTCACCGGTGGGATGGCGCTCGTCGCCGGCGTGCTGGCAGCGCTCTGGCCCGCGCTCCGGGCGGCACGCCAGGACGTATTGCCGATGCTGAAGGAAGCCTCGCCGACACCGGGGAAATCGCACCACCGGTTGCGGAGCCTGCTCGTCGTGACGCAGGTTACCCTGGCGTGCATCGTCCTCATCGCTGCAGGACTCGGCCTGCGCAGCACGCGCGCGCTGGCCGGCGTTCATCCCGGTTTTCGGTCCGACCACCTGCTACTGGCTTCCTACGATTTGAGCCTGCAACGTTACGTGTTGCGCAACGGTCTTCTGCGCGCGCAGCAATTTCACGCCGAGGTGCTCGACCGGGTCGCGCGGCTGCCGGGCGTGAAGAGCGTCAGCCTCGCCGAACGCGTGCCGTTCGACGTCGATCCCAGTATGGCCGGAGATGTTGTTCCCCAAGGGCGGCGCGGAGGTGACAACACGCGTTTCCGGCTCACGCCCGTGCACGCCGTGACGCACACGTTTCTGGAAACGATGGGCATCCCCCTCGCGTCCGGCCGCGACTTTCGCGCCAGCGACGACAGGAATGCACCGCCCGTCGCGATCGTCACCGAGTCGCTCGCGCGCCGGCTTTGGCCGGGCGAGCCCGCCATCGGCCGCCGGCTCGTCATTAACGGCGGCGCGCCGACTGAAATCGTCGGCGTGATCCGTGATGGCAGGTTTGTCGCGCTAGCGGACCCGTCTTGGGAAGCGGTATATCTGCCCTTGGCCCAAAACTTCCGCGGCGGCGTGACGCTCGTCGTGCGCACCGAGGGCGAACCACTGGCGCTGGCGCAGGCGGTCGAGCGCCAGATCCGCGCGATGGAGCCCGATCTGCCCGTCTACAACGTCCGCACCATGGAGCAACAGATCGCGCAGAGCCCGATGGCGTTGATGCCGCTTCGCTTTGGCGCTGCGGTGGTGGGAATGCAGGGATTGCTGGCGCTCGTGCTCGCGTTGACCGGTATCTACGGACTGGTGTCGTTCCATGTCGCCCGCCGCACGCGCGAGATCGGGGTGCGCATGGCCCTCGGAGCCACCGCCGCGAACGTGGTCCGCGCGGTCGCGCAGCAGGGCGTCCGGCTGACGCTCACCGGCTTGGCGTTGGGCCTGCCGCTCGCCTATGGTGCGATCTTGCCATTGAAGGGCCTCCTCTACGGCACCCCAGCGAACGACGGGCTCGTGTTTGCCGGCATCGGGTCGCTGATCCTCATGATCGCGCTGTTGGCGAGCGGCATCCCGGCCTGGCGGGCCGCGCGCGTGAACCCGGTGGACACGTTGCGCGCGGAGTGAGCGTGTTGGCCAACCCCGAGTCGAGGACCCTCCTATGAAAATGATGCTCGATCGGATTCGCGCGCTGCTGTTCCGCTCGCGAATTGATCGCGAGATGAACGAGGAGCTGCGCGCGCATCTCGAACGCGAGACCGAGCAGAACCTTGCACGCGGGCTGCCGCCGGACGAGGCGCGCTACGCCGCGCTGCGCGCGTTCGGCGGTGTCGAGCAGCTCAAGGAACGCGAGCGCGAGGCACGCGGCGGACTCTGGATTGACCATACGTTGCGCGATCTTCGCATGGCGCTCCGCCAGCTCGTCAAGGCCCCCGGCTTCGCGCTCGCCGCCGTGCTCATCCTCGGGATCGGCATCGCGGGCAATACGGTGGTTTTCAGTTTGGTAAACGGGATCTATCTGCGACCGATTCCGTTTCCGCAGCCGGAGCAGCTCGTCGATATCGATATCACCGCACCGAAGTGGAATCTCGTGTACACGGGAATCAACTACGATGCGTTCGAGGCGTGGCGGCAGGAGAATCAGACCTTCGCCGGCATGGCCCACTGGCGGGGCGGCGCTTTCAACCTCGCCATCGCCGGCCGCAGCGAGCACCTCCCCGGCCAGCAGGTCACCCACGATCTCGCTGAGGTCTTCGGGGTGCAGCCCGCGCTCGGCCGGATGTTTCGCGCCGACGAGGAGCTGCGCGGTGGACCGAAAATCGCCTTGATCGGCTATCACCTCTGGCAGGAATGGTTCGCCGGCGACCCGGCCGTCATTGGCAAGACGATCACCGTCGATTCCGAACCGCATGAAATCATCGGCGTGCTGCCGCCGACCGCCGTGTTTCCGTCGCGCGCCGCCGTCTGGCTGCCGTTTGCGGAAAAACCCAACCGGCAGGGCTGGGCGGGCAACGCGATCGGCCGGCTGAAGCCCGGCGTCACGGTCGAACAGGCGAGTGCGGATCTGCTCCGCATCCATCGCGCTCACATTCCCGACGCGAAGGAGTACGAAGTCACCTCGCCCGTGGTGCAGCCGCTGCTCTGGCGATATCTCGGCCGCGACCGCACGATCGGCGTGGTGCTGCAGGGCGCGGTGCTGGTGCTGCTCCTGATCGCCGGCGCCAATATCGCCGGGCTGGTGCTGGCGCGGACGCTCGCGCGCCTGCCGGAACTCGGATTGCGCGCCGCGCTCGGCGCCTCCCGGTTCCAATTGCTGCGCCAGCTTCTGGTCGAGAGCATCGTGTTGGCGGCGCTTGGTGGAGCGGCCGGACACTTGCTCGGTCGCTGGTTGCTCGCCGGCGCGCTCCGGCTGTTTCCCGACCTGCCAGCGTGGAGCCGCTTCGACATGGACTGGCGGTTCGCGGCGTTCATCATCGGCCTCACCGCACTCGGCGTACTCGTCGCGGGGCTGATCCCCGCGCGCCACGTGCTCAGCCGGGTCGACGTGCGCAGCGTGATGGGGCCGGCGGCGCAGCAGGCCACTCACCCGGCGAGCCGGCTGGCCACCTTGCGAATACTCGTGGTCGGCGAGATCGCGCTCGCGCTGCTGCTGCTGTTCGTCGCTGGCTTGTTGGGCCGGGCGTTTCTGCGGGTGCAACAGATCAATCCCGGCGTTCAGCCCGAGCGGCGGCTCATCTACGGACTGTCGCTGCCCTCGGCCGCGTATCGCGACAATGCTTCCCGCCTCGCCTTCTTCGAACAACACCTCGCCCGGTTGCGGGCTCTGCCCGACGTCGAGGCCGCGAGCGTTTCCACCATCCTGCCTTTTTCGGGCACGCATTCCGGCAGCTTTTTTGAACCGGAAGGCGGCTTGCCTGGCGGGCCGGACGCAAAGTCGCCGGTCATCCTCACGCGCATCTGTATGCCGGAATACTTCGCAACGATCGGCATTACCTTTGCTGCGGGTCAAGGGTTCACCGAGCAGAACTGGCACTACAAGATCATCGTCAACGAGACGCTCGCGCAGCTGTTCTGGCCGGGGCAGAACGCCGTCGGCAAACGGATGCGTTCCCGCGGCAGCAACGATCCGTGGCTCGAGGTCGTCGGCGTCGCCCGCGACGTCCGCCACTATGGACTCGAGCGTGAGGTGCGCCCGGGCGTGTACGTGCCTTTCCATGCCATGCCGCAGGCAGCCGCCGGAGTCGTCGTGCGCACCCGGGGCGAGCCGGAAGCGCTCGCTCCCACCGTGCGCACGTTGCTGCAGGAGCAGGATCCGTCGCTGCCGCTGATGGGCATCAGCACGTTGGAGAAGATGATTGGGCAATCGCTGTTCCTCCGCCGGATGTATTCCGGCATGACCGTCCTCTTCGCGCTGGTCGCCGTCGCGATGGCGATGGCCGGGCTCTACGGCATCGTCGCCTACGTCGTGGGTCAGCGCACACGCGAGTTCGGCATCCGGCTCGCGCTGGGCGCGCCGCTGCGCGAGCTGTTGCGGCTCGTGCTGCGCGAGGGCGCCCGGCTGGCCGCCGCGGGATTCGGGTTCGGCATTCCCGCCGGCATCCTGGCGGGGTTCGCGCTTTCCCGGCTGCTTTACGGCATCCGGCCGTGGGACCCGCTGACTATCGTCGCCGCGACCTTGCTGCTGGGATTGATCGTCGGCTGCGCGTGCCTGGCGCCCGCCCGCCGCGCGGCCCGGGTCAATGTCATCGAGGTGCTGCGCAACGAGTGACGCTCGCCCGCGATGGCGCCGGTTCTCCGCGACCCCGGTTCAACACGAACACCAAACGAAAGACCTGTCATGATCGAATGCATCGAAAAGAACGACGTCCTGCCCGTCTGTCCGCACTGCGGCCAGGCGCTGCACACCGTATGGTGCCGCGCGCTCTCCAGCTTTTTTGGGAAGCGCTACGTCTACTTCTGTCCTGAATGCCGGAAGGTGCTCGGCGTTTCCCATCGCAAGGGTTTCTGGATGGGCTGAGCGCTGCCACGACGATCGGCTCATCGCGCTTGGGGGCGGAGTCGCACGTCGGCGCGCACGACAAGGATTTCAACACCCGATGGAAATGGAGCTACCAAAGATGAATATCTCGCAACCCCGAATTGCGAGACGGGTCGTGCTCGGGCTGGGTCTGCTCGCGCTCGCGGCTGCCGATGGGCTGGCTGCAACGATGGAAATCGTCCGGCTGTCCCCCACGATGATCATCGTGCAGGAGGGGCGCGGCCGCACCTTCGCACTCAATTCCGCCCGCGGCATTGTGGTCATCGATACCCGTGCCTCGGCCGCGGACATGCGCACCGCAAAAGTACTGATCGAAGCCGAGTTCAAACGGCAGGATTACGCCTTTGTCATCAATACCCACGATCACTGGGAGCATGTGGCGGGCAACGGCGTCTTCGAACCCCGGTTCATCGTCGGCCACGCCGGAATCCACGAGGGACAGGAGCAGGACAAACCGCGTCAGCACGACGTCCAGTCGCGTCTCACGCAGGAGATCGCGAAGGAACAGCAGATTCTCGCCGGGCTGGAAAAGGTCTCTCCGGCCTATCAAACATCGGCGGAGAAGATCGCGGACGGGCTGGAGGCCCTGGAGACGCTTCGGACCGGCATCGTGGAGCCGGCGATCACGTTCAATGACCGACTGACGCTCGACCTCGGCGATCGCACCGTGCGACTGATCTACTTCGGCAAAGGGCACAGCCACTCGGACATTCTCGTCCACATTCCCGAGGAGAAAGTACTGCTGACCGGCGGCGCCTGCTCGCTGGCCAAGCTGCCGCCGCCGTTTCAGGCCTGGGCGGGCACGATGGAGGTCGCGCGGTGGATCGAGGTGCTCAGCGAGTTCGTGGATTCCGGGATCGAGTTGACGCACATCATCCCCGGACACGCGCCTCCTCTGAGCCCCGCGGATCTGAAGTTCATCCGCGACTACGATCGGGAACTCTGGCTGGGACTGAACGAGGCCCTGCGCGACGGCCTGACGCTCGACGCGGTGAAATCGCGGTTCGCGCTGCCGACACGATTTGCCGACTGGGATCGGCTGGCGAACCCGACGGATGAGGTCGTCCGACAGCACACGGGGAATCTCGAAAGACTCTGGGCGCTCCTCGTCGGCGCGCCTGCGACCAAATCATGAATTTATTCGACCGCTTCGTTGCGCTGTTTCGCCCCGGCCGGCTCGACCGGGAAATGACCGCGGAAATCGCCGAGCATCTCGAACGCGAGACACAACAAAACCTCGCGCGTGGGATGCCGAGCGACGAAGCGAGGTTCGCCGCGCTCCGCGCGTTTGGCGGCGTCGAGCAGATCAAGGAGCGCGAGCGCGACGCCCGCGGTTTCTTCTGGCTCGAACAACTCGCGCAGGACCTCCGCTATGCGCTGCGAATGCTGCGGCGGGATTCCGGGTTCACCGCGACCGTCGTCCTCACGCTCGCGCTCGGCATCGGCGGGTGCACGGCGGTGTTCAGCCTGGTCAACCACATCCTGCTGCGGGCCCTCCCGTACGACGAACCGCAAAACCTGGTCCACCTTTGGGAAGACGCCTCCGGCAAGGGCACCGGCCGAAACATCGTGGCCGGCGGCCAGTTCGGCGACTGGCGCGCCCAGGCTACCACGCTGGAAAGCATCGCGGCGATCCGGCGCGAGAGCATGAACCTCACCGGCCTGGGCGAGCCGGAGCGACTCGCGATCACGAAGGTCTCCGCCAGCTACCTGCGGACGCTGCGGGTGCGTCCCGCACTCGGCCGCGACTTTCAACCCGACGAGGACCAACCGGGCAAGGGCAACGTCGCGATCCTCAGCCACCGGCTGTGGCAACAGTCGTTCGCAAGCGACCCGCAGGTGGTGGGCCGCGAAATCCTGCTCGACAGCGAGAGCTACACGGTCGTCGGCGTCCTCGCGTCCGACCCGCCGTTGCCTTACGAGGGGGACGTGCTCCTGCCGTTCGTCTTCGGCACGCAACCCTGGCACCACGTGCGCGGCGACCACCGACTGCGCGTGATCGGACGGATCAAGCCGGGCGTCACGATCGACCGGGTGCGCACGGAGTTCAACGCGATCACCGATCGACTGCGGCCGCTTTATCCCTCGTGGAAAAAACACTGGGGAACCCTCGTCGTGCCGTTGCACGAACAGAGCGTCGAAGCGGTGCGGTTGCAGCTCTGGGTGCTTTTTGGGGCCGTGGGGTTTGTGCTGCTGATCGCCTGCGCCAACGTCGCGGGTTTGCTCCTGGCACGGATGTCTTCGCGTCGCCGCGAGGTGGCGCTGCGCGTGGCGCTAGGTGCCGGCCGCGGTCGGGTACTCCGACAGTTGCTGACCGAAAGCGTGCTGCTTTCCGCCCTCGGTGGCGGAGCGGGACTGCTCGTGTCCTTCTGGGCCACGGCCTCGCTCACCCGACTTGGGCAGAACGCTCTGGGCCCCTCGCTGGAACTCGGCCTCGACATCTGGACGCTCGGCTTCGCGACCGGCGTATCCGTTGCCACTGGCATTCTGTTTGGACTGGCGCCGGCGCTGCACCTCGCTGATGCAGGCATGAGTCAAGGGCTGAAACTGGATGGAAACGTAGCGGGAGGCCGGCGACAGAGCCGATTGCGGCGCGGGCTGATCGTGGCGGAGGTCGCACTCGCGCTCACGTTGCTGGTAGGAGCCAGTCTGCTCATGACGACGCTGTGGCGGCTGCACAAGGTGCCCCCGGGATTCGAGCCACACGGAGTTCTGGCGATGGATATTTCCATCGACCCCCGGAAGTTCGCCGACACGGACCGCCGCACCCGATTCGTACGGCAGATACTCGAACGACTCGAGTCGCTGGCCGAAGTCGAAGCCGTGGCCGCAAGCACGTCCGTCCCGATGAGCGGCTTCTCGGACACGGCGCTGCGGGCCGAGTACCAACCCGAACGGGACGAGGTCTACGTTCACACCGACCGCAGTTTTGCCTCACCGGGATTCTTTCGCGCGCTCCGCATTCCGCTCCTGCAAGGCCGGGAATTCACCCCGCGTGATGAAGCCAAAGATGCTCCGCCCGTCGTGATCCTGAGCGCGTCGCTGGCACGGAAAGTCTTCCCCGATCGGGACCCAATCGGTCAGGCCGTGCGCATGCAGGGCGAGCATTTCGAGGTCGTGGGCGTCGTGGGCGATGTGCGCCAGCGCGGGCTCGACCATCCGATGAGCGAATATGTGTATCAGCCGGACGCCTCGGCTTGGGGCGCGTGCACCCTGCTGGTGCGAACGGCGGTTCCGCCGCTCGCAGCGGCCGAGACCTGCCGGCGCGTGATCCTGCAGGTGGATGCCGACCAGCCGGTGGCCAACATCCGCACGCTGGAAAGCGTCATCACGACGCGGGACGCACCGCGCCGGTTGATGCTCATACTGCTGTCCGTCTTCGCCGGCACCGCCGTGCTGCTGGTCGCGGTCGGACTCTACGGACTCATCGCCTTCGGCGTCGTGCAACGCACGCGCGAGATCGGGATCCGCATGGCATTGGGCGCAGGTCGCCGGCATGTGCTTTCCGGCGTGATGCGCGAAGGGCTCGTCCTCGCGATCGTCGGCGTCGTCTGCGGTCTCGCCGCCGCCTGCGGGTTGTCGCAGCTACTGGTCGGTCTGCTGTTCCGCGTCACCCCGACCGATCCGTTCGTGCTCGGCGGGGTCGCCTTGCTACTCCTCCTCATTGCGGCGTTCGCGTGCTGGCTGCCCGCAAGGCGCGCGGCAACCATCAATCCGATCGAGGCGTTGAGATGCGAGTGACCATCCCATTCCGGACGCGCCCGCCGGCAACGACGAGCTGACGAACGGGAGGGCGCGCAACGCACCAACAGGAATCGCAAACAGTTCCTCAAACCCTGCGCCTGCTCCCTCTGCTCGGGTGCCGCGCTCGGTGCGCCGCCCGCGATGGCCGCCGCCGCTGACACCGCCCCGGAAGGCTGGCGGCTGCCCTTCATCAGCAAGCGCTGCGCTACGCTGCTCGGACCCTCGTCGCAAAAAGAGGCGACGCCGGGTTGAGCGAAGCGCTCCAACAGGTCGGATATTTCTGCGCGCAGGGCTATTCGATGATCGAAAGACAAAAGGGCGACATCGACGGTTTCATACGCGAATCCGAGCAGGCGAACGACCAGATCACGTATGATCGTGAGCGACGCATCGTCACCATCCTCGGCGCCGAACGCAGTGACTGCGGCTGTCCGTCCATGGAGAACGAACACACGCCAGCCATTGCCTGCGACTGCGCCTTGGGCTGGAACCGCTACGTCTATGAAACGCTGCTCGGGAGGAAATTCCGGGTGGCGCTGAAGGAGACCGTACTCCGCCGGCGGCAACCGGTGCGCTGTCGAAATTCATGTGCTGCCGGCGTCCGCGAAACCGACGAGGACAAGGTCATCCCTGCCGAAAACGGAAGCCACGAGTCGGTTCTCCGTCGTGCAAGCACCGCGCACGGTAGATGCACCGAATGGCGTTCGTGCCGCCGAGGTCCCGCTCACGCGCAGCCAAAGTGCTCAGCACCGTTGTGCACGCTTCCCTGATTCACGGATTCGTGTCACCTTGGTGGACCGCGCGACCACTCAAGGGCATGCCTCCCCTATTGCCAGCATCCGCGACCGTTTTGCCCGATGAACAACTGGTCGCCCGCACCCAGGCCGGCGATCGCGACGCTTTCCGTCGGATCGTCGAGCGTTACCAGAGCCTGATCTGCTCGCTCGCGTACAATGCGACGGGCAACCTCGCTGAGAGTGAGGATTTCGCGCAGGAAACTTTTCTGGCCGGCTGGAGGCAGATCGCGCAGCTCCGCGAGCCGGCGAAGCTGCGGTCCTGGCTCTGCGGCATCGCTCGCAACCTGATCAACAACCGCCGCCGCCGGCTCGCGGCGCAGCCGTGGCCAGCCGCCGCCGGGACCGGTCATCAGGAGTTGGTGGCGCCCGACCCGTCGCCGAGCGACGCGGCCATCCAGCGCGAACAGGAGGCGATTCTATGGCAGGCGCTGGAGCGTATTCCCGCAGACTACCGGCAGCCGCTGATTCTTTTCTATCGCGCGCATCGCTCGATCGAAGTCGTGGCGCGGGATCTCGAGTTGAGCGAAGACGTCGTCCGGCAGCGGCTCTCGCGCGGTCGCAAGCTGCTGCAGCGCGAGGTCCTGGCTTTCGTCGAGGGCACGCTCGCGCGGACTGCGCCGGGCGCGATGTTCACGACCAGCGTAATGGCCTCGCTGCCGCTACTCGCCGCGACCAGCTTGACAAGCGCGGGCATGGGCGGCGCCGCCGCCCAATGGACCGGCGCCGGTCTCGGCGGAAAACTGCTGCTCGCATTCAACGTCGTGGCGGGTCCGCTGCTCGGGATCGCGGCGGCGTGGCTCGGCGTGCGCGAGTCGTTCCGAGAAGCGGATTCGTCGGACGAACGGCGACTGGTGAAACGCTACTACCTGACGATCGCCACCGGCACGGTGCTCTTCACACTCGCCAGCATTCCGCTGAACAATTGGGCGAAAGCGGGCGGAGGATTCAATCCGACGCCGATGCTGTTCTGGCTCGCGTTGCTACTCTCCTACGTCGGTGGCGTAGCGGTGCTGGCAACTCGGCTGGTGCGGAAGCAGAACCGATTGCGTGCCATCGTAACCGCTCTGGCGCCCCAACCCGCGCAGCCGGCCGCAACCGTCGCCCACGAATATCGCAGCCGGTGGACCCTGCTCGGACTTCCACTCGTGCACGTGCGGCTCACCCGGCGCGCGGACGGATTGGAGCGCCCGGCGGTGGGCTGGATTGCGATCGGCAACTGCGCGTTCGGTCTCCTGTTCGCGTGGGGCGGAATCGCAGCGGGACTCGTGAGCGGCGGCGGGATTTCGGTCGGAATCGTCTCGATCGCTGCGGTGAGCCTGGGCGGTTTCGCAATCGGCGGGCTGGCGATCGGGTTCTGTGCAATCGGCGGTGTGGCCGTTGGTGCCATCGCGGCGGGCGCGTTTGCCTTTGGGTGGATCGGCGCCGAGGGACGCTACGCGATTGCACGGGAGTTTGCGCTGGGGTTGCATGCTGCCGCAGCGCATGCCAACGACGCCGAGGCGCGCCAGTTCTTCGCCGGCCGGCCGTGGGTTGATCTCCACACCTGGGTCGGCCAGGCGCTGCTCAGCCTCGTGTGGCTGCCCGCGGTCTTCGTGATCTGGCAATCGCTGCCCCGCTTCCGCCGGAGCTGAACGCCCGGTGGGCCTGCCCCCCTCGGCCACCTCAAAACCCAGAATCGTCTCTCCGCCGGATTTGTGCTTCGCTCCGCTCCGCAGTCGCCGCACAGTCGCCCGTCTCCCGCGCGATCACGGCGAAGGCGAGTCCTTGAAACACCATGAAAATTCGCGGCGTCGATTTCGTCATGCTTCAGGTCAGTGACATCGTCGCCGCGACCGAATTCTACCGCGATCTCCTCGGGCTCCGCTGTGCGATCTACAGTGCCGAGGACCGCTGGGCAGAGTTCGACTGCGGTAACGTCACGCTCGTGCTGCATGGCGGTGAAACCGTCGCGGCCGGCGGCACTGGCACCCGCGTGGCGCTCGCCGTGGCCGATATTGACGCAGCTCATGCCGAGCTCGACGCCAGGGGCGCGCGGCTGCTCAGCCCGGTGCAGGACTACGGCGTTTGCCGTGCCTTCGAGGTGCTCGACCCCGACGGCAATCCGCTGCTCCTGCACCATCGCGCCGACGGCACGTTCGGCCCGTAGCCGGCGGTCGCGGGCGCGCGACGCGCGTCGCGAAAGAAGAGGCCGCCGCGCTCGCTGAGTCCGGCTGTCCCGCCACGAAGCCAGCACGTCCGCCGAGATCGGCGACCTCGGCCAACCGTTCTCCCGCCGATAGGTATTTTCCCAGCCTCGGCTGCGGCCGTTTCCGGCAAATTAGCTGGAACGTTCCCCGGCGTGTGCCGATACTCCCTGCGTCAGCGACGGAGCTTGCAGCGGGTGAAAACTCTCAACCTCAAGGCCGGCCGCGCCTGTTTCCGCCTTCTCTCCGGGGTCCGCCACCGCCTGCTGGCCGCGTGCTTGGCCGGACTCGCGCTCGCCGCACCGCCGGCCCGCGCCGAAGCGGAGGCGCCGGCGCCGCCCGACGTCCTCATTCTCAATTCCTACGCGCCCGGCTATGCCTGGAGCGACGACGAGATCGCCGGCGCGCTCGGCGTGTTGCGCAAATCGCATCCGCTCATCGAGCCCGTCATCGAATACCTCGACTTCAAGCGGTTCACCGATCCGGCCCGCGAGCGCTGGCTGATCGAGGACGTCGCCGACAAGTGTCGCGTCCGGCCGCCCCGGCTCATCATCACCTTCGACAACGCCGCCTTCGATTTTGCGCTCAAATACCGCGCGCGGCTCGGCCCCGACATCCCGATCGTCTTTGGCGGCATGAATCGGTTCACGCCCCCCATGATCGCCGGCCACCGCGGCATCACCGGTGTCTCGGAGCAGTCGGACTACAGCGGCACTTTCGCGCTGATCGCGCATCTCCGCCCCCGGGCCCGGCGCGTGCTGGTCATCAGCAACCAGACGGAGAGCGGCCGCGAATCGCGCGCGGCGTTCGCGGAGCTCCGGCCGCGCTACGCCGACCGCTACACCTTCGAATTCTTCGACCACTGGACCAATGCGGAGCTGATCGACCGCGTGGCGAACCTGTCCGACGACTGGGTTGGCCTGATTCTGGACGCCACGCGCGACGAGACGGGCCACGACAACTATTTCGCGCCGGGCTTCAGTCAGGCCCTTTCCACACAGGCTCGCGTGCCGGTCTTTCTCACTTCCCGGCCGCCGGGCGGCAACGACTGGTCGGTGTACCCGTGGGACGGTATTGGCGGTGGCATGGTCGTCGCGGACCTGCATGGCGCCGCCGTCGGCGAACTCGCCGCGCGCGTGCTGGCCGGCGAGTCTCCGGCGGGCCTTCCGGTGGTGCGTTACTCGCCCCAGCGACTCGAAGTGGATTACCGGCAGATGCAGCGGTTCCGGCTCTCCGTGGACCAGTTGCCGCCGGGCACCCAGGTGCTCAACGCGCCGGTTACCTTCTACCAGGTTAACCGCTCGCGGATCATCCTGACGGCCGGGGTGATTCTGCTGCTGTGCGGCATCATCGCGGCGCTCTCGCTCAACATCCTCTGGCGCCGGCGCGCGGAGCGGGCGCTGCGTCGCGCCGAAGAGCAGCTGCGATCCGCCCAAAAGCTCGAGGCTATCGGGCTGTTGGCCGGCGGCGTGGCGCACGATTTCAACAACATCCTGCAGGTCATTCGCGGGCATGCCGGATTTCTCGAGGAATCGCTCGCCGGAGCCGCCGCGCCGCTGGAGGACGTGCGCACGATCCTGAGCGCGTCGGAGCGCGGGGCTCAGTTGACCCGGCAGCTGCTCGCGTTCAGCCGCAAGCAGCCGCTCCTGCCGGAGGCGGTGGAGGCCAACGCGCTCGTGACCGACCTCGTCAAGATGCTGCGCCGCGTACTCGGCGAGCACATCGAGGTGCAACTCGCGCTGCTGCCTGAACCGTGCACGTTCGTCGCCGACAAAGCGCAGCTGGAGCAGGTGTTGCTCAATCTCTGCGTCAACGCCCGCGACGCGATGCCCTCCGGCGGCCGGCTGCGGATCGAGCTGAAACAAACCACGCTGGCGGCGGCCGACACGGCTTCGCTGCCCGAGTTGAAGCCCGGGCCGCACCTCGTGCTCACGGTGAGCGACACCGGTTGCGGCATGCGGCGCGAGCTGGTGGAACACCTGTTCGAGCCATTCTTCACCACCAAGGCCCCCGGTCACGGCACGGGGCTCGGGCTCTCGGTCGTCTACGGGGTCGTCCGGCAACACGGCGGCGCGATCCGCGTCTACAGCGAGGTGGGCCAGGGTTCGGTGTTCCGGATTCTCCTCCCGCTCAACCCGGCGGTGGCCAGCGTTCCCACCGAAAAGATCGCCGAAGAGTTTCCCGCCGGCCACGGCGCCATTCTGCTCGCCGAAGACGACCCGCAGGTGCGGCGCATCGGCGAGCGCGTTCTCGCCCACAACGGATTTGAAGTCCTCACCGCCGCCAACGGCGAGGAGGCTGAGCAGCTCATCGCCGAGCACCATGCCCGGCTCCGGCTGGTGGTCCTCGACGTGCTCATGCCGAAGCGCACCGGCCGCGAGGTCTTCAACACGCTGCGCCGCGAATATCCCCGCGTCCGGGTCCTGTTCTGCAGCGGCTACAGCGCCGACATGCTCCCGAAGGAGATCGCACCCGAAGCCGGTGTCGCGCTGATCAACAAGCCGTACACGGCGCGCGAGCTGCTCGACCGCGTGCACCAGCTGCTGCGGGACTGAGGCCCATCCGAAAATCCGGCCGGGGCACCCGGTGCTGGTGTTGCCGGGATGAGCCCGCGCCTGCCCGCCCGCCGCAACCTCTTCGGGTGGACTTCAGGAATTCTCAGCGTTCGCCGCGATGTCCTCCGCGCCGCTCGCCGTGCTCGTGTGGACCGCTCGTCGATGCCCCGCAGCCGTTGGTCGATATGACCGCTACCGCTGCCGCGCCGTCCTCCAAGCTGATGGTATCAATGAATCCGTTCCTCCTGGCACGCTGCAGCGTCACCGACCTGGCGTTTGACCACCGCGGCGAGAGGTATGTCACCTACGGCAGGTGCGTCGCTCGCTACACGCTCGCTCTGCAATGAAGCCGCCTCCTTCTCACCTGCGCCTGCACCTCACGCTCTGGTCCGTCGGCATGTTCACCGCGGCGTCAGCGGCCGTCACACCGCCGCCCGATCTCACGGCACCAGCGCGTCCTTTCGCCGAGGGAATCATTTCCACTCCGGAGAGTTTCGGCGCAAGCTTCAGCCCGGACGGCAGAACCTTTTATTTCGCCCGCGCGCTGCCGCCCCGCGGTCTGCCGACGATCCTGTGTTCCCACCTGTGCGATGGGCAGTGGACCGAGCCGGAAATCGTCCCGATTGACGGGGCATCCGGCGAAGGCGACGCGTCGCTGTCCCCGGACGGCGCGCGGCTGTTCTTCTGGTCCCGGCGAACTGCGCCCGGCAAGCCCGCCGGCTCGCGCCCGATTCCTGATCTTTGGTTCGCCGAACAACGCGACGGCAGGTTCGGGCCCGCCCATTCCGTCGGCGAAACGGATACCGCGGCCTGGACGCCGCTCTCGCTGCGCTTTGGCGGTCCGTCCGTCGCGGCCGACGGCACGCTCTACGCCTTTCGCGGTGCGGCCGCGACAGGCGGTCCGCCGCGGCTCGTTCGGGCGCCACTCGTCAGCGGACGCTATCTCGCATTTGAGGATCTCGGCGAAGGGCTCAACGCCAACGGCGGCGGGTTCGACCCCTACGTTGCTCCGGACCAGCACTACCTGGTGTTCTCCAGCGATCGCGCCGATTCCCACGGCAACGCCGACCTCTATCTCAGCCTGCGCGCCGCCGACGGAAGCTGGTCGATCCCACGGAATCTCGGACCGGCGGTGAATTCCGACGCAGCGGAATACGAACCCGCCATCTCACCCGACGGCCGACTGCTCGTGTTCACGCGCGAGCGCCTTGGCATCTTCGTCATCGAAGTCCGCGCGCTCGGGCTGGATCTTTCGCCGGAAGCAAACAAAGCTGCGCGCGATGTGAGTCCGCGTGCGAAGGCGGTGGGAAATGACACGCCGGCTACGCTGCGGGCAGAGCTGGTGGGCGCCGCCGCGTGCGCGGGGGTGCGGCCGCCCCCGGAAGCCACCCTGTTCGAGGAGGGGCTGATCTCCACGCCCGACTCTTTCGCCGCGACGTTCACGCCTGATGGGGCCACGCTCTACTTCTGTCGTTCCTCAGGTGTTCGCCCCGATCGTCGAAGCAGGATCATGGAATCGCACTATGCCGATGGCCGCTGGAGTGTGCCGCAGCCGGTGCCGTTCTCGGGCGAATTCAACGATTTTGACCCGAACCTCTCGCCGGACGGCGAGCAGCTCTTCTTCGCCTCCGTGCGACCAGAAAGCGGGCCGCGTCCCGCGCTTTGGGTCGTCGAACGCACCGCCGCCGGCTGGAGCGCCGCCCGCAGCCTCGGCACCATCGCCGGCATGGACGGGGTGACCGTGTTCCCCTGTCCGACCGCGAGCGGCAATCTCTACTTCGCCGGACATGCGACCGGATTGGCGTCGCACGGCGATGATGATATTTACGTGTGCCGACGACACTCGGACGGCCGCTACGGCCCGCCCGAGAATCTCGGGCCTGCGGTCAATTCGCCGTTTCAGGACTACGACGGCTACGTCGCGCCGAACGAGAGTTTCATCATCTTCTGCAGCCGGCGCCCGGGCGGGATCGGCCCGAGCGATTTCTATGTCAGCACGCGCGAAAACGGCGGCTGGAGCGCCGCGCGTAATCTGGGGCCGCTGATCAACTCGGCGAGCGTTCGCGGCGTCTGCTGTCCATCGGTTTCCCCTGATCGGCGCTGGTTCTACTTCACCAGCAGCCGCAACGAACGACCGGGCATCTACCGAATCGAGTTCAAAGCGCTCGGGCTGGCCTCGCGCGCGAGTGCGGCTGCGCCTGCCGCTCCCGCGCCGCGATCGGCAGGCGGGCAGGCTGCTCCCGCCCCCGAGCTGTTCGGAGGCGGCGCCGTCAAAGCAGCAGCCCGACGTTTTCTCCGGACGGCGCAACCGTGTTCACGCACCTCTACAGCGACACGGAGAAAAAGCACACGATCTTGGTTTCGCATTGGCGCGAGGGCCGATGGACGCCGTCCGAGATCGCGCCATTCTCGGGGGTGCACGACGAGATGGAGCCTGCGTTCAGTGCGGACGGAAAACGGCTGGTGTTCGCTTCGTACCGGCCGGTGGCGGGAGCGCTCGACGCGATGCGACTCTGGTGCGTGGAACCCACGGACACCGGCTGGAGCGAGCCCCGATTGCTGCCGATCGCGGAAGCTGGCGATGGAGCGCGTTCTGGAGCGCCCTCGCTCGCGCGCGATGGCGCGCTGTATTTCGGTCATTTGCGCGACCGTGGCTGGCCATGGGAGATCTACTGCGCCCGATACGAAAACGGCCGCTACGGCGAGCCGATGAGATTGAACGACGCCGTCAATCCCGGCGGCCGTTCTTGGTCCCACAGCATCGCGCCAGACCAGAACTTTCTCATCTTCGCCGGAGTCATCGATGCGAACACGCCGCGCGCCGACTCGCTCGGCGACATCGACCTCTACGTCAGCTTCCGCGTGAACGGCCGTTGGCAACCGGGCATCAATCTCGGTCCGGCGGTCAACACCAAGGAAGCCGAAGTGTGGCCGCGGATTTCGCGCGATGGCCGCGACCTCTTCTTCAACCGGCAAGGTCCCGACGCCCGCGGCATTTACCAGATCAAGCTCGAGCCGCTGCTCGCCCCGCTGCGCCCGAAAACGTCGGCCGGAGCATGGAACCGGCTGCCGGACATCCCGACCGCGCGACTCGCGGCTGGCGCCGTCGCTTGCAACGGCGAGCTCTACGTGATCGGCGGCTGCGTCGTTCGCGATCGCGCCGCGCACCCGATCGCTGCCGTCGAGGTGTTTTCTCCGGCCACCGGCACATGGACAACGAAGGCTCCGCTGCCGACGCCGCGCAGCAATTTCGGCGTCGCGGTCGCCGATGGCCGGATCTTCGTCATCGGCGGGACGCTCGCCGACAATCTGTCGGAAACGGACGTCGTCGAGGCTTACGATCCTGTCACTGATCACTGGACTCGCGCCGCATCGTTGCCGACCGCTCGTTGCCAGGTGGGCGCGGCGGCCGTCGACGGGAAGATCTACGCCATCGGTGGCAACCGCCATCACGAACATGCCTTCGAGGTCTATGATCCGGCGACCGACCGGTGGTCAAAGCTGCCATCACTCGAAGCCCCGCGGCGCGACGCCGGCGTCGTGGCCATGGACGGCAAGATCTACGTCGCGGTTGGGCTCGGCGCCGACGCGCGAAATCCGCTGAATCGGTTCCAGGTCTACGATCCTGCGACGCAGCGGTGGAGCGAACGCACTGCCGCGCAGCGGCCGCGTTGCGACTCCGCGATCGTAGCGTTGGGATCCTCGATCGTCGTGATCGGCGGCTGGAATCGCGGTCCGATCGTCTCGGTCGAGGAATATGTGCCCACCCACGACCGCTGGGCCGCGCGCGAGAACCTGCCGGTTGCGACCCAATTCCACTGCGCCGCAGCTCTCGACTACCGACTCTACGTGTTCACCGGCGCCCACCGGCTGCCTGAAGCCACGAACGTGGCCTGGGTTTGGTCGCCTAATTCGGATCTTCGCGATAACGCCGATCGCTTCTGGCCGCGGTTCGGGTCCCCGCCGTTTCATTCGTTCTTCAGGTGGGTTCCGCTAGGATGCCGCTGCATGTGCCGCTTCGCGGGCCCCGTCGGGATCTCGCGAGCGCCGGTCCCTGCGATCGTCTCCATGAATACGTCGTCACTCGATTTGGCTGCTGCGCTGGTCCGCTCTGTCGTTTGGTCCGCGCCCACCGTGCAGCGGACCTTCCGCGCGCTCGGCGCCAGCCTGAGCGTCTGCGGGGTCTTCGGGAGCATCCCCGCCGCCCACGGCGCGGTGCGAGTTTACCGGCACGAAATCGTCTGCGAAGGTCTGCCGTCCAACTTCGACGGGCTGCGCATCGTCCATTTGTCCGACGTGCATGCGGCGAGCCTTGGCCATGACGGCGCTCGCATCGCCGATGAGCTGACGGCGGCCGTCAACGCCGAACGGCCCGATCTCGTCGTGTACACCGGCGACTACGGCGCGCCCGTGGATTTCGCGCGCGGGCCGGACCTCCTCGGGCGTTTGCAGACGTCGCTCGGGAAATTCGCGGTGTTGGGCAACCATGATTTCGGCGAGCAGGAACGCGCTTCCGACAACTGGACCTCGCCCGCGGACAAGCGGCGCAAGATCGCCCTGCTGGCCGACGCGTTTCGCGAACGTGGTTTCTCCCTGCTCGTGAACGAGGCGGCGGTGCTCTCGCGTGGTTCGCAACGTCTCGCGGTCCTCGGCGTCGGCGTGCATGATTCGCACCACGGTTTCGCCGACGCCGATCTCCCCGCGGCGGCCGCCATGGCCGGTGAGACTCCCTTCCGCATGCTGCTCGCGCACAGCCCGGAGTATTGGGAAACCGCCGTACAAGGCCGCAGCGCGATCGATCTGACCCTCGTCGGTCACACGCATGGCGCGCAAATCGGGCTCGGCTTCGGCCGCTTCGTCTGGAGCCCGGCCGCGTGGCAGTTCCGTCATTGGGGCGGGCTGTATCACGAGGGCGCCCAATGGCTGAACGTCAATCGCGGCATCGGCTACGTTGGCGTGCGCTTTCGGTTCAATATGCCCGCCGACGTCTCCGTGCTCACCTTGCGCACCCAACGTGCATCCGGAGCTTCGGTGCGCTAGGAACGCGGTGGGCAGGGTTTGCCTCGCGCGTTCTTCCTCTCCGGACTTTGTTCCGCGATTATGAAGACCGTCCGGCTGCTCCTGTTCCTGCTTGCCGGCACCGCCGTCCTCTCCGCCGCTCCGCGCGACGAGATCGAGGGCTTGCTGTGCTATCTCAGGAAGGCGGATGGCGCTGTATTCATCCGCAACGGCCATGAACACACGCCGCTCGAAGCCGAGACACATCTGCGCCTGAAATGGGAAAAGCAGGGCAACCGCATCAGCAGCGCCGAGCAGTTCATCGCCTTGTGCGGATCGAGGTCCTCGATCACCGGCGAGCGTTACCGGATCCGCTTCAAGGACGGCCAACTGCGCTACACCGACGAAGTGCTGACGGAGCAATTGCAGAGGCTCCGCCAGAGATCGCGATGAAGCCCTGGAGCGCGCGGTCTTCGAACCCTGGGCACTCAGGGCGCCCGCCCGCCAGCGGCTTGGTCAGTGCTCATCGTTGTGCTGCGCCGTCGGTCCGGCCACCTGCGGCCCATGCCCCCGCGTATTCGTGACAGCAAGCACCACGCCGCTGAGAAACAGCGCCACGGCCAGCGGCGCCCACACCACCCAGTGCCGGAGATACTGGGCCAGCGAGCGGCGATGACGAATCAGGTGCAGGACCATCCCAACGAGCAGCGCGATGCCCGACCACGTATGCAGTTCATCCACCAGCGGGCCGCGACGGTGGAGAAACATCACCACGCCGGTCACGCCGCAGAGCGCGAAGGACGCGACGGCCACGGCCATCGTTCCGACGCGTGCGCGATCCTTGCGAACAGCCCCGCCGGGAGCGGAGGAATCGGAAGCAAGAGTATTCATGATTATGATTTCCCGGAAAGCGACAGGGCCTTGCGCCCGCGCCGCCATTGGGCGCGCTTCCCGGAACGGCACGCATCCTAGCTCCTCTCGCCTGAAGATTCGGTGAACCCGCCGTCCCGCCGCGGATTTTTCCCACAGATTTCTTCCGTCGGACTTCATCACATCTTAAGGTGGGTTCGCGCTAAATCGCGTCGCCCGCGCTTCCGCACGGCTCCCGCTATGAGATTGCTCGTCGTCGAAGATGATCCCGACCTGCTCGCCAACCTGCTCAAAGCACTCGGCGAGGAAGGCTACGCCGTCGACGGGGCCGATACCGGCCCCGAAGGCCTGTTCAAGGCCGAGTCTTGGGACTACGACGCGATCGTGCTCGACGTCATGCTGCCGGAGCTCGACGGGTGGACGCTGCTCCAGCGGCTGCGCCGCACCAAGCGCACCCCCGTGCTGATGCTCACCGCGCGCGACGCCACCCAGGATCGCGTGCGCGGACTCGACATCGGCGCCGACGATTATCTGACGAAACCTTTCGACCTGCCCGAGCTGTGCGCACGGCTGCGGGCGCTCATTCGCCGCAGCTGTGGCGAGGTCCACCCGCGCCTCGCGCTCGGCGATCTGGTCATCGACCAGACCGCGCGCACCGTGACGTGCAAGGGCGCGACGGTCCCGCTCACCGCGACCGAATACGCGCTGATCGAATTCCTCGCCTTGCACCGCGGCCAGGTCGTCTCACGCACCACGCTCTATGAGCATCTGTTCGACGAGGCGCACGACTCCCTCTCCAACCTCCTCGACGTCCATGTCGCTCACGTGCGCCGAAAAATCGGCCGCGACGTGATCGTCACCCGTCGTGGCCACGGCTACCTGATCGCATGAAACGAATCCTGCGCTCGTTTCGCTGGCAGCTCCAGGTCTGGCACTCGTTGTTGCTGTTGATCGTACTGGTGGCGTTCTGCGCCATGGCGCTGTTCCTCGAACATCAGCTGATGATGCGACGGATCGATCAGACCCTCCGCCTTTATGCAGCCACGGTCATCGAACAGACCCCGCAGTTGCCTCCCGAGGAGCGCGGCTCGCGTCCCGGCGGCCGCTTCCGCAGCGACCATGCCCACGAAGATTTTTTTGAACCCTCGCTCTCGGACGAGGAGGCGGTCGCTCCAGCCGTGGCCGGCGCGCGGTTCTATCATGTGATCTGGGCTGGTGACAAAACCGTGGCCCAATCCGCCGATCTGCCCTCCGACTTTCCCCTCACCGCCCGGCTCCCGAGCAGCAACACCGAGGTGCTGCGCACCCGCCAGCATTACCGCGAGTTGCTCGCCCCCGGCCCACACCGAACGCAGATCGTGGTCGGTCGCGACGTTCGAGGCGATCTCCACCATGCGTGGCATCACGCCTGGTGGCTGATCGCCGGCGGTGCCGGGGTGCTGCTCGCCGGTATCGCCGGCGGCTCGTGGATCGCGTCCCGCGCGATCCGGCCGATCGTGACGATCAGCGCGACCGCCGGGAAAATCGCGGCCGGCAACCTGCGGGAGCGAATCGATGCCTCGCGGTTCGCGAGCGAGTTCGGGCCGCTCGCGCAGACGCTGAACCATACCTTCGATCGGCTGCAGTCGACGCTGTTACGCCAGGTCCAGTTCACTGCCGACGCCTCGCACGAGTTGCGCACGCCCGTTTCCGTTACGTTGCTCACCAGCCAGTCGGCGCTGTCACGCGAGCGCACGCCAGAGGAGTATCGCGAGGCGCTCGCGACGTGCGAGCGCGCCGCCCAGCGGATGCGCCAACTGGTCGAATCGCTCCTGCTCCTCGCTCGGCTCGACGCCCGTGACGACCGAACGCAACACCAGCCGCTTGAGCTGCGCGAGGTGATCGCCGGCGCCGTCGAATTGTTGCAGCCGCTCGCGGCCCGGCACGGTGTGACCCTCGAAACCGCCTTGGCCCCGGCTTCGGTTCACGGCGATGCGAGCCAGCTGGCGCAGGTTGTGACGAACCTCGTCGGCAACGCGATTCATCACAGCTCGCGCGAAGCCCGCGTGCGGATCGAACTCACCGCGACGGCCTCTTCCGCCGTGCTTGTCGTCGCAGACAATGGAGAAGGCATCTCGCCGGCGGACCTGCCGCACATCTTCGACCGTTTCTATCGGGCGGACAAATCCCGGCGTCAGACCGAAGGCCGCACCGGCCTCGGTCTCGCGATCTCCAAGGCGATCGTCGAAGCGCACGGCGGCCGGATCGAAGCGACCAGCGAGCTCGGCCGCGGCAGTACATTTGTCGTCCGGCTGCCCATTTGCCGTCCGTTCGCGAGCGAGTGACCTGTGGTGCTGGCTTTTCGCCGCAGCCAGCGCCGGCCAAGCTCAGACCGCAATCTGGCTGGCATCCTTTCCCGGCAAGCCAGCCCGCACCTCTGATGCCTCTGTTCCGTGCAACACGCGCTCGTCGTCCGAGGCCACGAACGTGGTCCGATCGGACCATGTTCGTGGCCTCGGCGATAGATTGCATGCGAACCCAACTGGCACCGGAATGGTTCCACTAGCCAGGAAGCTGGTCCGATCGGATCAGCTTCGTGGCTTGCGAGGGGGAGGGCGGGCGGGGACCGGGCGACCAATCTCGCACTCTTGCCTTGGGTGCAGCGAATCGGCTCTCTCTCGGAATGCGAATCCGCCACAGCTCGATTTGCGCTCTGGCCAGTGCCGCCATCTACGCAGTCTTCACTCCTGCCGCCGCGGGTGCCGCGGCCTTGGTGGCCGGCAAACTCGAGCAATGGCACAAAATCACGCTCTCGATCGACGGGCCCGAGGCCCGCGAGACCGACACCTCGCCAAACCCGTTCCTCGACTACCGGATGGACGTCACATTCACGCACGAATCGGGCGCACCGAGCTACCGTGTGCCTGGTTATTTCGCCGTCGATGGCAACGCCGCTGAAACCTCCGCCTTCGCCGGCCGGATCTGGCGCGCACATCTCGCGCCCGACAAGCCGGGCATGTGGCGCTATGCGGTCTCGTTCCGTCGCGGGCCCGAGGTCGCGGTCAGCACTCTTGAAGCCGGCGCGCCGGTGGACGGCTGCGACGGCATCAGCGGTGAGTTCACCGTCGTCCCGACCGACAAGACCGGCCGCGATTTCCGCGCGCACGGCCGACTCGACTACGTGGGCGGCCGCTACCTCCGCTTTGCCGGCTCGGGCGAGTATTTCCTCAAGGTCGGCGCCGATTCGCCGGAGAACCTGCTCGGCTACTCCGACTTCGATGGCACGCGCTCGAACAAGCCCGGCACGCCCGCGCGCCCCGACGAAGCCGCGCCGCCTTCACTGCTGAAGACCTGGCAGCCCCACGTGCGCGATTGGCGCGAGGGCGATCCAACGTGGCAGCACCGCAAGGGCAAGGGCTTGATCGGCGCGCTCAACTATCTCGCAAGCACCGGCTGCAACGCGTTCTCCTTCCTCACCTACAACGCCGGCGGCGATGGCGACGACGTGTGGCCGTTCGTCGAACGCGATGATCCGCTCCATTTCGACTGTTCGAAGCTCGACCAGTGGCAGATCATCTTCGATCACGCCACCGCGCTCGGTCTGCACCTGCACTTCAAACTCGAGGAAACGGAAAACGACGACAACCGCCCCGGCGGCGATGGCCAGATCGGCGACGTGCCCACCGCACTCGACCGCGGCAAGACCGGCGTGGAGCGCAAGCTCTACCTGCGCGAGCTGATCGCTCGCTTCGCCCACGAGCTCGCACTCAACTGGAATCTCGGCGAGGAGAACACGCTTTCCACCGAGCAGCAGCAAGCGATGGCGGCCTTCATCCGCGACACGGACCCGTATCATCACCCGATCGTGCTCCACACGTTTCCCGATTGGCAGGAGCGCGTCTACCGACCGCTGCTCGGCGACCGCTCGGCGCTGACCGGCGTGTCGCTACAGACCGGCTGGGAGCAGTCGCATCGCCGCGTGCTGCAGTGGATCGAGGAATCGGCCGCGGCCGGAAAACAGTGGGTCGTCGCCCACGACGAGCAGAACCCGCACTACACCGGCGTGCCGCCGGACACCGGCTGGGAAGGTTTCGATGGCACGGCGCGCCCGGAAAAGTACAGCCGCCCTTACACCGCTGACGATGTCCGGAAACACACGCTCTGGGGCTCGCTGCTCGCGGGTGGCGCCGGCGTGGAATACTATTTCGGGTATACGCTCCCGCAAAACGACCTCGGCGCGCAGGACTGGCGCAGCCGCGCCCAATCCTGGAAGTGGTGCGACCTCGCGCTGCGGTTCTTCCGGGAGAACGCGATTCCGTTTTGGAACATGCACAACGCCGACGAGCTCGTCGGCAATCCGTCGCACGACAACTCGCGCTACTGCTTCGCGCAGCCTGGAGAAATCTATGTCGTCTATCTGCCGAACGGCGGCAGCGCCGAGCTCGATCTCGGCCGCGGCGCGGACGGCGCAACGTTCCAGGTGCGCTGGTTCAACCCGCGCGAGGGCGGCCCGCTGCAGTCCGGCAACGTGAGCGAAGTGAGAGGCTCCGGTCGCGTGTCGCTCGGCGAACCGCCGGCCGATGCCGCCGCCGACTGGGTTGTTCTCGTGGCACGCGCGCCCCGCCCGTGATCCCCGCGCCCGCCGGGACGCGAGACTCGCCGCGCCCGATCCACGATGCACGGGCATCGTGCCCCTGCATCGCGGCGCGACGCCGGTGTTGCTTGCGGCACACGCGCGGACGACGTCGCCTCGCCCGCGAAAGTGGCCAGGTACGCACCTTACACTCGCGCGGCTGAACGAAGCCTCCTACCGTGCCGCCCGTGGCCGAGGATCCCGATCCGCTCCCAAAACCGCATAGCCTGAAACCGAAGGCGTTCGATCGCGTGAACGCTCCGGGCGGAGCCTCGGTCGATCCCAACGACATTCGACTCACCCTCGCCGACAATCTGAACCGAGCGAACAAGGCCGGCCTCAACGACGTCATGCCGCCTCCCCCGCGGCGCTCCCGGCGCAGGCGCGACTACCTTCTCGCCATGGTTTTTGGGAATCTCGTGCTCATCGTCGGCACGATCATCATGCCCGTATTCGGTGCCGCCGGCCTGATCATCTACAACGTCGGGCTCACTTGGATCGTGTGGGGCGTGATGGACGACTACTGAACCAGACCGCGTGAGCGGGCCGGTTTTCCCATCGCACTCACCAGCCCGCGCTGAGCGCGGTAACGACCGCCCGACTCCAAGGCGTCATCGTCGCCTGCGTTCGGATTTCCGTGCGGCGCCAGAGCAGCCGATCTGCGGACTGGATTCCTCGCGGGGAGCATGGCAATATTGCCATCCGCACCGGCACGGCCACGGGCCGTGGCGTGTTCGGTGCGTCGCCATGCCCACCACCCGATTGACTGATCGCGCAGCGCCGCCGACGCCCGACGATCTCGCGTACTTCCTGGGCCAGACTGCCTTCGAGCGCTGGAACCAGATGCTCACCCGAATCGACGCCCTCTACCCTGCCCTGTTTGCGCCAGACTGGATCTATGGCGGCGCCAAACACGGGTGGGCGTTGCGGTTCAAGAAAAGCAAATCGTTCTGCACGCTGATCCCGGAAGATGGCCGCGTCTCCATCCAAATCGTCTTCGGAGCGGACGAACGCGCGAAGATGGTGACGACCCGGCGCCGACTGACCGCAGCGAGCCGCAAGGCCTACGACAACGCCAGAGCCTTCCACGACGGCAAGTGGCTGTATCTGACGCTCAGCTCCGCGGCCGTGGTCGAGGACGTTTTTCAGATGCTCGCCGTGAAACGAAAGCCGCGCCGCCTGATGCCAATCGCGTAGGCAGCTCTAAGCTGCCCCAAGCTGCCGCTCCCGTTCATTCACCCCCGACTCAATCATTCGTCAAAGGCTCGTCATGTCCTCACATCCTTGCACCACCTGCAAACTGCGCGCCCGCTATGATCGCGCTCCGCGTTCCCTGCTCGGTCGTCTCTGGCGCTGGCACATCGGCTTTTGCCCCGGCTGGAAATCCTACCTGCGTGACCTCCCGCCGGAGGAGCGCGCGGACGTGCAACGAAAATATTCCCTGCGCGCAGAGTAGCATTTCAGCGCTCCGCGCCGGCCAAGCCGATGATCCGATCCGATGCTGGAATGATCCAAACCCGCGCGCTTGTCCCGGCGGATGCCGGGTGGGCCGCGACGCTGATCCGCGAACGCTGGCTGGGTCCGTTCGTTGTCACGCGCGGACGAATCCACGACACGCGCGAGTTGCCGGGTTTCGTCGCCTGCGCAGACGGCCGCCGGCTGGGGCTGCTTCTTTATGTGGACGAATCTGGTGACACGGAGATCGTCACATTGGATGCGCTTGAGCAACGCCGCGGTATCGGGCGATCCCTGCTCGCAGCCGTCCGCAGTCATGCGCTTGAGCGAGGATCCCGGCGAGTCTGGCTGGTCACGACGAATGACAATCTCGCCGCGATCGCGTTCTACACCGACTGCGGGTTCCGCCTGGTCGACGTCCACCTCGATGCCGTCGCGCTGGCCCGCGAGCTGAAACCGGAGATTCCCGCAACCGGCCACAGCGGCTTGCCCCTGCGGGACGAGCTTGAATTCAGCGTCTCCTGCGAGAGCCCGGAAGCTTCGATCTGACGACCGCGAACCGCCCCCATGCGCGTTGCCCAACCTGAGCCGTCATCACCCGCCACCGACGACGAGGTCGCACAGTGGCTCACCCGCCGCCTGCTCGGTGCGCGCGGCAGTGTCGGGTGTCTGGCGTGAGCCAGGGACTAATGCAGAGACTCCCCATGAACAAGATCATCGCCCTCGTCATCGCTCCCGGCGAGTTCCGGGATGAAGAATACATCGAGCCCAAGACGCTGTTCGAACAGCACGGCGCGCGCACGGTTACGATTTCCACCACGCTCGAGCCCGTCACCGGCATGCTGGGCGCCACCGTCCAAGCCACGCTGCTGCTGAAGGACGCGCAGGCGGACAACTTCGATGCGGTAGTCTTCGTCGGCGGCATGGGCGCCCGCAGACTCTATCATGAGCCGGAAGCACTGCGCCTCGCGCGCCAGGCAGTGGCGCACAACAAAGTGGTCGGAGCGATCTGCCTCGCCCCTAACATCCTTGCGCAGGCCGGTGTGTTGAAAAACCGTCGTGCCACCGCGTGGGCCTTCGAAGTCCCCGCGGCTGAGGCCGTCAATCAGGTTGGCGAGAGCGTCGTGCGCGACGGCCGGATCATCACCGCCAACGGTCCGCAAGCCGCCACGCCCTTCGCCCAAGCGATCGCCGAGCTGCTGCTGGCCGCACCGACCCCGCAATGAGCGGCCCCCAACCCGCGCGCTTTAGATTCCTCAACCCCGGCCGCTTGCGGGAGAGGGATCTGGAACTGGTACTGGTGCACGCCGCACCCGCCGACCCCGCTAAACGCCACGTGCCCGAATACTGGTTCGAGATGCGGCACCCGGGCAAATCCACCGCGCTCGGGCTGATCCGATTGCGGATCGGCTCAGCGCGGCGGCTGCGTTGCGCGGGCCACATCGGTTACGAAGTGAAACCCCGCTATCGCGGCCATCGCTATGCGGCGAGGAGCTGCTGGCTGTTGCTCCCACTGGCGCGTGCGCATGGGCTCGCCGCGGTCTGGCTGACGGTCGATCCCAAGAACATTCCGTCGCAGCGAACCTGCGAGCGGATCGGCGCGCAGTTCATCGAGAGCGTGCGTATTCCGCAGTCGCACGAAATGTATGCGCTCGGCGCCCGTTACCGACGCCGCTACCGACTTCGCACCGCGATCTCGACGATGATGGGCCGCGCGTGAACTTAACGCGTTGCCGCGCAGGCCACGCGCCAGCCAGGTCGAAACGACGGAGGAAGCGGATGGCTTCGACGTCACCACCCCGATCGCGATCAGCCCGACGCCTTGACGCGGCCGGGATTGTCGATCCTCCGGGCCCGGGGCGCGCCAACCTGGCCGAGAATTCCAGTAACTTTTCCGCGGCCGGTGGGTTAGATCTGCGTTCGCCGCCGGGTGCTGCGCCGGGCGGCTGACCTTTTCTATGCACCTCCGCCTCTTCGCCCTGCTCGCTTCCACGCTGCTTGTCGCCGCCTCCGTCCGGGCCGACAGCTACTCCTTCAAGGAGCCCTTCACGAAAAGCGGCCCGTTCAGTCCCACCGGCACGCTCACGGTCCACAACATCAACGGCAAGATCACGGTCCGCACCTGGGACAAGCAGGAGATCCAGATCGAAGGCGAGAAGAGCGCCAAAACCGAGGAGGAGCTGCAGATGATCGACCTGACGATCGACGTGTCGGAATCGCGCGCCGACCTGAAGGTGAAGCTGCCCAAGCGAAAGGACGGCTGGTTCGGCGGAAATACCATTCGCGCCGCCGTCAGCTTCACGATCACCGTCCCAGCCACGGCCACCCTTGAATCCGTCTCCACCGTCAACTCCTCGGTCGACATCGAGAACGTGCAGGGACCCGTGCACGCCGAATCCGTCAACGGCAACGTTCATGCGTCCAACCTCGGCAGCAGTGCAAAACTGGAGACCGTCAACGGCTCGATCCGCGCGGATTTCACCGCAGTCCCCGCGGGCCAGGAGCTCGATTTCGAAACGGTTAACGGCGGCGTCAAAGTGCGGCTGCCCGCCGACGCCGGATTCAAGCTCCGCGCCAGCGTCGTGAACGGCCACGTCGATTGCGATTTCCCCATCCAGCTCAGCAGTCGCGGCCGCCGCTCGCTTCACGGCACCGTCGGCGACGGCCGCGCCTCGGTGAAAGCCGAGTCCGTCAACGGCAGCATCTCGATCGAAAAACGATAGTCCCGCCGCCGGGCGCGGATCCTGCCCCGCGCCGTGCTCCATGAGCGCTCACCTGCAGCCAATCCCTCCGCCGGTCCGACTCTGTCGGACCACTGCGGCGGCCGCAGTTCTGCTGATCGGCACTCTCCTCCAAGGGTGCACCACAGTGGATCGCGCGCGTTTCGGCGACGTGCGGATCATCACCGGCCAGATGAGCCCCCTCGCCTTGCGCTGGGAAATTGCCAAGGCCTCCGCGCAAGGCTGGGAAGTCGTCAGCGTGCTCGGCGACGACAAGAGCAGGATCGTCGTACTCCGCCAACGCTAGTCCGGAAATTTCATGAACGAGAGTATTCATATGCTCGAAACTTCCGTCCGCCTGCGGCGGAGCGACCTTGTCGCGGCTAGCCCCGACAAAGTCGACCCGGCGGGCGGATATTTCACGAATCTCGTGAAATATCCGGGCTAGTACGCCGCCACCTCCCACGTCCGCCGAAGGCCGCGTCGCTTCCCGCTCTCAACTCTCAACTCTCAACCCTCAACTCTCAACCGGCCCGTGTCTGATTTCCGCTTCGCCTTCCGCCAGCTCTTGAAGTCGCCGGGGTTTACCACCGTCGCCGTGCTCACGCTCGCGATCGGCATCGGCTCCGCAACCGCGATGTTCAGCGCGCTCCGCGCGCTCGTCGTCGAACCATTTTCCTATCCGAATTCCGCGCAACTCGCCCACGTCTGGTCCGGCGACGGCTGGCCGCTCTCCCAACCTGACTACTTCGACCTCGCCGATCGTTCGACGTCGTTCGCCGAATTCGGCGTCTACACGCCGCGACCGGCGAATCTCGGTGGCGACAATCCCGAGGTCGTGACGAGCGTCTCCGCCACTCCCGGCGTGCTGCGCGCTTTCGGCATTCCGCCGCAGCTGGGTCGCTGGCTCGAGCCCGTTGATGAAGATTCCGGCGCGGCGCCGGTCGTGGTGATCAGCCACCGGCTTTGGCAACGTTCCTTCGCCGGCGATCCGGCGCTCGTTGGCCGCACGATCCGCATCAACGGCACGCTCACCACCGTCGTCGGCATCATGCCGGCGAACTTCGAATTCGCCGCGCCGTGGATGCGCGGCGACACCTGCCACATGTGGCTGCCGCTGAAACTCAAGCGCGGCGAGGGTCACCGCGGCAGTCACTGGATGTGCGGGATTGCCCGGCTCAAGCCCGGCGTGACCGTCCCTACCGCCGACGCGGAAATCAAGAGCATCGGCGCCCAGCTCACCCAGGAATACCCGAACACGAACGCGCAGAAAAAATTCCTCGTGCGCTCGCTGCATTTCGAGATGACGCGCTACATCGGCTCGCGCGTCTGGATGCTGTTCGGCGCCGTCTCGCTCGTGCTGCTGGTCGCCTGCGCGAATGTCGCGAGCATGCTGCTCGCGCGCAGCGCCAAGCGGCAGGCCGAGTTCGGGGTCCGCATCGCCCTCGGCGCCAGCCGCCGCCAGATCATCCGGCTGGCGCTGAGCGAAAGCGTGCTACTCTCGCTCGGCGGCGCGTTCGTCGGCCTCGTCTTCGCCTTCTACGGCGTGAAACTCCTCGCACTCATCGCGCCGGTCAGCGAAGCCCGCCGCGCCGCCATGGGGCTCGACCTGCGCGTGCTCGCCTTCGCCGTCGGGGTCACCGGGCTCACCGCGCTGATCGCCGGCGTGCCGCCTGCGCTCGCCGCACTGCGCATTTCCGTCGCCGACCTGCTGCGCACGGACAGCCGCGGCGCCGCCGGTTCGCGCACGCGTCACAATCTGCTGCGCGGATTGATCATCGGTCAGGTCACGATCGCGTTCGTGCTCGCCAACGGCGCCGCGTTGTTCTCCGCGAGTTACGTGAAACTGTTCTCGGCCAACCGCGCGCTTTCCACCGACCGCGTGTTGACGGCACAACTGCATCTTCGGAGTGAACGCTATTCCAAACGAGAGGCCCGCACGCAGTTTTGGGAGCAGCTGAGCGAGCGGCTCACGGCGCTGCCCGGCGTCACCGCCGCCGGCCTGGTCACTCAGCTGCCGCTGCAGGGTGGCAGCAACATGAACATTCTGGTCAACGACGAGGTCTTCGATCCGCTCGCACAACGCGCGCTCGCCGAGATCCGCGCGGTCACGCCGGGCTATTTCGCCGCGATCGGCGTGCCGCTCCTGCACGGCCGGACGCTGCAGCCCGGCGACGCCGGCAAGGATGAGATCGGCGTGGTCGTGAACCGCGCACTCGCCGACAAGTCCTGGCCCGGCAAGGACCCGATTGGTCAACTCATCCGGCCCTCCAACGAAAAGCCGGATTATCAGGCGCGGGTCGTCGGTGTCGTTGACAACCTCCGGCAGTGGGGACCCGAGACCGATCCGCGCCCCGAGATCTCGTGGACGCCGGATCGCGCGTGGGGCAACAGTGTCTTTCTTGTCGTGCGCTCGCCGCAACCCGCCAGCCAGCTGACTGCCGCCGTGCGCGATGCGGTGCAGGCGCTCGATCCCGACCTGCCGCTGGCGCAGATTCGCACGATGGAGGGCGTTGTCGACGAATCGTTGGCCGGCCAGCGCGCCGTCGTGCAGCTGGTGGATTTCTTCATGGCCGTCACGCTCGGGCTGCTCGCCGTCGGTCTCTACGGCACGCTGTCGTATCACGTGCTGCAACGCACCCGCGAGATTGGCGTGCGGATGGCGATGGGCGCCGCGACCGGCGACGTGGTGAAACTCGTGTTCCGGCAGGGCTCGGTTTGGCTGACGATCGGCATCGTGCTCGGCATCGGCGGCGCGGTGGCGCTCACGTTCGCGATCCGGACGCTGGTCTATGGACTGGAGTCCGTGGATCCGATGGCGCTGGTGTGGGCCACGCTCGCGGTGGCCGTCGCCGGCGCGATCGCCTGCTGGCTGCCGGCCCGCCGCGCCGCGCGCGTTGACCCGATCATCGCGTTGCGAACGGACTAGCGCCAGCGGAGCCGGCGCAGGAGGTGCCGCCCCCTTCAACCTCAACTTCAGACTTAAACCCTCATGATCGCAGATCTGCGCTTCGCCCTCCGCCAGCTCGCCAAGTCTCCTGCGTTCGCGGTGACCGCGATCCTCACGCTCGCACTCGGCATCGGCGCCTGCACCGCGATGTTCAGCATCCTCAACGCGGTGCTGCTCCGGCCGCTGCCCTTCCGCGAACCGACGCGACTCGTCTGGATCGAGAACGTTTATGGCGGCGGCTTGTCCGGTCGCACCACGCGCGTCGACGTCTTCAACGGCTGGCGCGCGCAAACCCAGACGCTCGACGCGCTGGCCGCATATTTCGCCTTCTCCGACTACGGCCGGCACACGCTGACGGGCAGTGGCGAACCCGAGCGGCTGCGCGGCGTCGGCGTCTCCGACAACTTTTTCCCGACCCTCGGCATCCCGCTGCTGCACGGCCGCAACTTCACCGCCGAGGAATGTCGCTGGCAGGGCCCCGGCGCGGTGATCCTCAGCCACTCCTTCTGGCAACGCCGGTTCGCCGGCGATCCCGCCGTCGTCGGCCGCACCGTCACGCTCAACAACACGCCCACCACCATCGTCGGCGTGCTCCCGCCCACATTCGACTTCGATGCGATCTTCACGCCGGGTAACGAGGTGGAGGTGGTGACCCCCTTCCCGCTGACCGACGAAACCGCCCGCTGGGGTAACACTGTGTTCGGACTCGGGCGGATGAAGCCGGGCGTGACGCTCGAGCAGGTGCAGGCCGAGTTGACCGTGATCAGCCTGCGGCTGCGTGAGTCGATCGGCCGCGGCGACCAGTTCGGCGCGAAGGTGAGCTCGCTCGACACCGCGCTGCGCGGCCGGTTTCGCAGCGCGTTCCTGCTGCTCAGCGGCGCCGTCGCGTGCGTGCTGGCCATCGCCTGCGTCAATCTTTCCAACCTCCTGCTCGCCCGGATCAACGTGCGCCGGCAGGAGTTCGCTGTCCGGATCGCCCTTGGGGCCCGACGGCGCCATCTCATCCAGCAGGCGCTCACCGAAAGCCTGCTGCTCGCGTTCGCTGGCGCATTGATCGGTCTGCCCTGCGCCGTCGTCGCCACCGCCGCGCTCGCGCGGCTGCAGACCTTCGGCGTGCCGCTCTTGCAGGACGCGAGCGTCGATCCCGTCGCGCTCGCCTTGACCCTCGGCCTCACGACGCTCGCCGGACTCGCCTGCGGGTTGCTGCCCGCGGTGCACCTCTCGGGCGCTCAGCGGACCGAGTTGCTGCAGCACTCGAACCAGCAGCGCAGCGCCGGGCGCACGGCCGCTGTCGCGCGCAACACCCTTGTCGTCGTCGAAGTCGCCCTCGCCTGCATGCTGCTCGTCGGGGCCGGCCTGCTCTTCCGCAGCTTCAACGCCCTGCTCCAGGTGAACCTCGGTTTCCAGCCGCAGCAGGCGATGGCGTGGCGCGTCGATCCACCCCGCTCCTTTGCCAACGTCCCCGAAGCCAGCGCCTACCTCGACGGCGCCGTCCGCCGCGTCGCCGCCCTGCCTGGCGTGGAGTCGGTCGGGCTCAGCGACTGCCTTCCGCTCGGCCGCAACCGCACCTGGGGTGCCGGCGCCGTCGGCATTCAATACCCGGAAGGCAAATACCCGATCGCCTATCCGCGGATCGTCGACAGCGGCTATCTGCCCACGATGAAGATCCCGCTCATCGCCGGCCGGCTCTTCGACGAACGTGATCACGAAAAGGCCGAACGCACCATCGTCATCAACCAGACCCTCGCCCGGATCGCCTTTCCCGACGGCCGCGATCCGCTTGGTCAAAAACTGAGGGTCGGGGGAGACGGTGGTTCGACGATCATCGGTGTCGTTGGCGACGTCCGCCACAGCTCGCTCGAGCAGGGCGGCGGTCCCGAGATGTATCTCTGCCTGCGTCAAGGCCAGGACGTCAGCGCGGTGGAAATGGTGGTGCGCAGCACGCGTCCCGCTGCCGCGCTGATCCCGGAAGTCCGCGCCGCGCTCGCCAGCTATGATCCCACGCTGCCGAACGGCGAATACTACGCGCTCGACCGGCTCGTCGACAACGCCGTCGCCCCGCGCCGCTTAATCACGCGGCTGCTCGGTTTCTTCTCCTCGCTCGCGTTGGTGCTCGCTGCGCTGGGTCTCTATGGCGTCATCGCCTACTCCGTCGTGCAACGCACGCAGGAGATCGGCATCCGGATGGCGATCGGCGCGCAGCAACGCGACGTGCTTGGACTAATCTTCCGCGGCGGACTGAAACTCGTCGCGCTCGGCCTCGCGATCGGACTCGTTGGCGCGTTCACGCTCACGCGGTTGCTCAAGAGCCTGCTCTTCGGCGTCACGGCTTACGATCCGTTGAGCTTCGCCGGCAACGCCGCGTTGCTGCTGGCGGTCGCCGCCGCCGCGTGCCTCATCCCGGCCCTGCGCGCCACGCGCGTCGATCCCGTGGTTGCCCTTCGGGCCGAATAGCGCCGGCTCCGTCGGCGCCGTTGAAGTCTCCAGTTTAAGTTCAAGTTCCCGGCCTCCGATCTCCGCTCTTCGTCCTCGGATCTCCGAACTCCGATCAACGCGCCTCTTCAACTTAAACCTCCAACTTCAACTTTTGTGTCGCATCTGCGCTTCGCCTTCCGCCGACTCGCGCGCGCTCGCGGGTTCACCGTTATCGCCGTCCTCACCCTCGCACTCGGGATCGGCGCGAGCACTGCGATTTTCTCGATCGTCAACGGCGTGCTGCTGCAGCCGCTGCCGTTCCCGGAGCAGGGTCAGCTCGTCTGGTTGCGGGAGTCGATGCCGGTGTTCGGCTCCGAACCCCTGCCGGTCAACGCCTATCATTTCCGCACGTGGCAGGAGCGGGCGCAGTCGTTCAGCCACCTCACCGTCGTTGACGGCCGCACGGCAAGCATTTCCAGCACCGACCGCCCGGAGCTGGTTGGCCTGATCAGCGTGTCCGCCGGTTTTTTCGAGGTGCTCGGCGTGCCGCCCGTGCTCGGGCGCACCTTCGTCCCGGAGGAGGAAAACGCGGGCCGCAACCACGTCGTGGTGATCAGCGACGCGCTCTGGCAGCGCGCCTTCGGGCGCGACCCCGCCGTCATCGGCCGCACGCTCGCTCTCGATCGCGAGCCGCACACCATCATTGGCGTTTTGCCGGCGAGCTTCCGCTTTCCCTCCGCGCGGGCCCAGATCGGCAGCGGAGCTCCGGCGCATCCCGACGTTTTCTGTCCCAAGGTCTTCGCCGCTGACGAACTCCAGGAACGGCTGGGGCGACACAACTACGGCGCGATCGGTCGCCTGAAAGCTGGCGTGAGCCCCGTGCTGGCCGAAGCCGAGTTGAACAGAATCGCGGGTCAGATCACAGCGGAAGCCGGCAAGCCGGACATCGTGCTGCGCGCCGTGGCGACGCCGCTGCATGAAGCAGTCGTGGGCCGTTCACGCCGCGGACTGATGGTGCTGTTCGCCGCGGTCACCTCGGTGCTGCTCATCGGCTGCGTAAACCTGATGAATTTCCTGCTCGCCCAGGCCGAACGCCGGCAGCAGGAGTCGGCCGTGCGCCAGGCGCTCGGCGCCAGCCGCAGTCGGCTGGTGTGCGCCGCGCTGACCGAGGCGATGCTCGTCGCGCTCGCCGGCGGCGCACTGGGCGTGCTGCTCGCGCGAGTCGGGCTGGCGTCGCTCCTGCGCTTCGCCCCGGCCGATCTGCCACGGGCGGGTGACATCTCGATCGACGCCGGGGTGCTCGGGTTTGCGCTGGCCTGCACGCTCGCCACCGGACTTCTCTTTGGCTTCCTGCCGGCGTGGCGGCTCGCGCGCAGCGATCCCCAGCAAGCACTCAGCGCCGGCAGCCGCGCGCTTGCGTCAGGCCGTCAGTCGCGCCGCTGGAGCGACCTGCTCGTCACCACCGAGGTCGCGCTCAGCGTGGTGCTGCTTGCACTGGCGGCGTTGCTCGGCGGAAGTTTTGTCCGACTGCTGCGTGCCGAACAGGGATTCCGCGCGCCGACCGTGATCAGCGCCAGCCTCGCGATTCCTTACGCGGGTTATCCGGAGCCGGAAGCACGGTCCGCCTACTTCGAGCGGATCGTCGCGCAACTGAACGCAGCCCCCGGCATCACCGCCGCCGCCGTGACGAACCTGCTTCCCCTCGCGGGCGAAACGTGGGTCGACAAGGCGGCCGCGGCCGGCGATCCCCGCCCGTCTGAGGAGAAACCCAACGTCAATACGCGATTCGTCAGCTCCGGATATTTTGAAGCAATGGGCCTGCCGCTGCGCGCCGGGCGCAGTTTCGATGCCCGGGATCGTGGCCGAAAGGTGACCATCATTTCCGAGCAGCTCGCGCGCTTGCTCTGGCCGGATCAAGACCCGGTCGGTCGGCACGTGGAGCGCAACCCCGGCGAAGAGTATGAGGTGATCGGAGTTGCCGCTGACGTCCGCCCCTCGGCGAATCGGTCGCCCGTGCCCACCGTTTACCGCCAGCAGCGCGACTGGCCGTTTCTGCGGATGACGGTCGTGGCTCGCGCCAGTGGCGACGCCCAGTCCGCTGCGGCCGCACTGCGCGCCGCGATCGCGTCGGTCGACCCGCAGGTGCCCGTGCCGCCCTTTCGCACGATGGACGATGTGCTCGACGCGTCGGTGGCCACGCAGCGTTTCCAACTGCTGCTCGTCGCCGTCTTCGCCACCACGGCGCTGCTGCTGACCATGCTCGGGATCTACGGTGTGGTTGCGTATGCGATCGCCCGCCGCCGCAAGGAACTCGGTATCCGGATGGCGCTCGGCGCCACGCCCGGGAGCATCCGGACGCTCGTGCTTCGGCATGGCATGCGACCGGTGGCCTTTGGGCTCGGCGTCGGCTTGGTGCTGACACTCGCCGGCGGACGCGTGCTCGAGAGCCTGCTGTTCGAGACCCGACCGAGCGACCCGGCCTTGCTCGCCGCCGTCGCCGGTGGGCTCGTGTTGTGCGCACTGCTGGCGTGCTACGTACCCGGCCGGCAAGCCACGCGCGTCGATCCGTTCGACGCGCTGCGTGCCGAGTAGCACACCTTCCTGTCGCAACTGCGCTCCCGCGGCGCGCCGGCTTGGCGAACGGCTGCGTTTTTTCGGCGACGCGGTCCCCGCGCCGGAACGGGAGCGGCCGTCACCAGATGAAGATTGAAGGTGGTCGGTGTTACAGGCATCGAATTCATTCCGTGATTGCTGCCTCCGCCCTGCTTTGCGCCGCCGGTGCCGCACTCGGCTCAGCTCGGGTGGCGCCGCCGGGCAATCTTCTCCGTCCTTTCAGTACCGAGCCCAAAACGCTGCCGGCCTGGCCGGTCTACAACCAGCTCACGCCCGAACTCCGCGCGGCCATCGCGCGCGCCGATGGCTGGCACCTCGTGCTCGGCGAAGGCGGACAGGCGGAGCTGACGACAGTGCGCGGAGAAATGCGGGTGCAGATCGCCGACGGCGGCAGCATCTGGTGGGCGGTGCAGGTGTCTTTCCTGCCACTACCCCTCGCAACGGGAAAAACCTACGAGGTCCGGTTCAAGGCCCGCGCCGATCGGCCCCAGCTGCTAACGCTCGATATCGCGCAGGTCGGAACGTGGTATTCGTATGCGCCACGGACCGACTACCCGCTCACTAAGCAGTGGCAGGAGTTCACGACGACTTTCGGGATGGGCAAGGCCGCGAGCGAGCCCCACGCGCGGTTCGAGTTCAATCTTGGCCATTGTCCGCCCAACGTCATCACCTTCGAGGCGGTCAGCGTTACCGAGCGTGTGGCCTAGCCGCGTTGCCTCGCCCTCCGGCCTCAGCCTACTGGAGAGAACATGACGCCAAAGCCGGACTGCTATTGGCCGATCTTCCTCGAGGTCTTCGAAGCCCTGCCGCGCCAAGGGCCCGGCAGTCGTGAGTGCGCGGCGCGTGCGCTCGCGCTGGGCCCGGCGCTGCCCGCGGAACCCCGGATTGCTGATCTGGGCTGCGGCAGCGGCGGCCAGACCCTGCAGCTGGCGGAGTTGCTTCCACACAGCACGATCGATGCACTGGATTCGCACGCACCCCTGCTCGAGCGGCTGAAGGCAGGCGCGCTCGCAAAAAGTCTCCAGCACCGGATCCGCGTCCACCGCGGCGATATGGACGCTCCGCCGTTCGCGGACCAATCCTTCGATCTGATCTGGTCGGAAGGCGCCGTCTACAACCTCGGCGTCACACACGCGCTTCGGCGCTGGCGGCCATTGCTGCGGCCTGGGGGTTGGATCGCATTCACCGAGGCCGTGTGGTTGCGCGGTGATCCACCGCCGGCGGCGCGCGCGTTCTGGGAGGCCGAGTATCCGCGGATGGCTGATGTGCCCGCAAATCTCGCGATCATCACGGAGGCCGGCTTCGAAACGCTCGGACACTTCCCGCTTCCGGCCGAAGCCTGGTGGAGCGACTTTTACAGGCCGCTGGAGGCACGGGTCGGCGTGTTGAAGAAGGAATATGCTGGCGATCCGGCTGCCCAGACAGCGCTTTCGTTGATCCAGCACGAAGTCGACATCCACCGCCGCTACGGCGAGTATTACAGCTACGCGTTTTTCGTGGTCAGGCCGCGTTAGGTCTTCGGCTCGCCGGCCCCTCCGGCATTTCGCCGCGGTGCCCGACCGTTCGTCGACGCTCGCCGACCTTCCGCCGAACGGCCGCTGTGGGACGCGCCGCATGCCGGCAGCTTTGAGGTCGTCCCCTCATCGATCCCGTCTATGAATCGTCTCGTTGTTTTGGTGATCTGCGCGCTTTCGGCAGGCCCCGCCGCAGTCGCAGGCTCTTGCAGTGACTACCTCGGGCAACCGCCGCCCGTCGCCACGCCGGAGGTTTTCGCGCGCGGGATCGTGTCGGCTGGCGAAAACGAGCACACGATCTCGTTCTCGCCCGACGGCACGGAGGTTTTCTGGTTTTCGAACCGGCCGCCCGGCCCGGACAACCCGGAGTGGCTGGCATTTTTTCGTTGGATGCGTCTGGAGCACGGCCGCTGGACCGGACCACAGGCGTCCCCGTTTCCCGGCACCGTCGCACTTTCGCCTGATGGCCGCCGCGCCTATTTTGATTCGCAGAACGATCTCTGGACCGCCGAAAAGCGCGATGGGCGCTGGGGCGAACCACGTGCGCTCGGGATCGTGGCGCGTTTTCCCGACCTCAAGTCCCTGCATCTTCCGTCGGTATCCGCCACCGGCACGCTCTACTTCATCGCGCAAGCCCCCGCGCTGGGCGTGCGCGGCAACATCGGCATTTACCGGTCAGAGTTCATCGACGGCGCGTATGCCAAACCCGAGTTGCTGCCGGACGCCATCAATCTGCCGCCATTCATGAACTGGGCGCCGTGCATCGCCCCCGACGAAAGCTTCCTGCTTTTCTCCTCGAATCGCCGCGATGCCAGCCACGATCCGGGCGATCTCTACCTCAGCCTCCGGTGCCCGGATGGCACTTGGGCTGAGCCCGTCAGCCTGGGCGAACCGGTCAACACCCCGCGTCAGGAGGTATTCCCGCGGCTGTCGCCGGACGGCCGATACCTCTTCTTCGCCCGCGACACGCCTGATCGACAAAACGACATTTACTGGATCGATGCGGCGGCCCTCCCGGCGCTGCGGGCCCGACGCGACGCTTCGTCGGAAGATTCAAAACGCCCCCGGTAGACATACGACTCAGCCATCACCGACAACTCACATGAACAAGATTCCTGCCTTCTTCGCGGCCTGCATCATGGCGTTCGGTGCCTGCCTCGCTGCACCGGCGACCCCGGATGTCTCGAATCGCCCCGCGGTTTCCACCTCGCTGCGGCTCGAGTTTGCCCGCTATCTCGGCGGCACGGGCGAGGACCGCGCGCACGGGCTGGCCGTCGATCCGGCGGGAAACATTTATTTGACGGCGCCGATCGATTCGAAGGATTTCCCCACGACGCCCGACGCACTGAGCCGGACTCCGAGTGGTCTCTATTTCGCCCAGCTCGGTCCGACGGGCACGCTGCTCTATTCGACCTATCTCGGCGCGGCGGGTGGAATCAACTACGTGCATGGCGTCGCCCTCGATCGCGACGGCTGCATCTACCTGGCGGGCAACACCACCAACCCGTCATTTCTCACGACTCCCGGTGCGTTCCAGACGACCTTCCGCGGTCCCGGCGACGGGCACCACGGCGACGCATTCGTCATCAAACTCAGCCCTGCGGGTGATCGCGTGATCTACGCGACCTTGCTCGGCGGCACGAGCCGCGACATGGCGGGCAAGATCGCCGTGGATGATGCCGGCCACGCCTACGTTCTCGGCAGCACGTCATCGCCGGATTTCCCGGTGACTGCCGGCGCGTTTCAGACCGCCTTCAAGGGAGGCGAAGCCACACCCGCTGCGCGCGGGGATGTATTTGTTGCGAAACTCAGCCCCGATGGCAGGGAGCTCGTCTACTGCACGCTGGTCGGCGGCAATGGAATCGACCAGCACGGCGGGAACCTGCTGCTCGACGTGACCGGCAGCGTCGCCTTTGCCGTCACGACCACCTCCACGGATTTCCCGACGAGCGCGAATGCGTTCGCCCCATCGTTCCGCGGCGGCGCGGGCGAGCGCGGCGGAGGCGACGCCGTCGTCGTGAAGCTGAATCCCACCGGCACGGCGCTGGAGTATGCCTCTTACCTCGGCGGCAGCGGCGTCGAATATGGCAACCACGTCGCGCTGGATTCCGCCGGCAACCTCTGGCTGACGGGCGAGACGTCGTCCGATGATTTTCCCACGACTGAGCACGCCTACTCGCGCACCCCGCGAGGCGGCTCCGATGTCTTTTTCGCCCGGCTCGACCCGCGGAGCGGTGCACTGCTTTACGCTTCGCTGCTCGGCGGCAGCAAGCCCGACCGGAATCCCGCTCTCGCCGTCGACTCCGCAGGGCGGCTGGTCCTCGTCGGCCGGACCGAATCGGCTGATTTTCCCACGACCGCCGACGCTCCCTTCAGGATCTTGCAGGGGCCGACGGATCTGTTCGTGGCACTGTTCGATCCCGCCACGAATTCGCTCCGCTCCTCGACCCTGCTCGGCGGCAGCGGTCACGAAGTTCCCGGCCCGGTGGTAATCGCGAACGGCGCCGTGTATCTGGCCGGCAACACCACGTCCGTCGACTTCCCGGTCACGCCCGGCGCCGGCGACACCACCTACCAGGGCGGGAAGAGCGAATGGGGCGGCGACGCCTTCGTCGCGCGTTTCGCGCTGCCGGCAATCCACCGCAGCGTTGACTCGGCGTCCATGCCCACCCGCGCCGTGTTGAGCGCGCCCGCGACAGATGCAATGGCCAAGCGCGCTGACTCCTTCGTCTGTGACTATCTCGGTGAGTCCCCGCCGAGCGACGAGCCCGTCGTGTTTGGTCGCGGCACGGTGTCGGTCGAAGACAAGAACACCCACGCGGTGCAGTTTTCGCCCGACGGCCGCCGGCTGATCTTCTCACGTTACCCCGACCGTACCTCCTACGAGATGCGCCGTGGGACCGAGGGATGGTCGCAGCCAGCACCGACCCGTTTCACCGGCAAGGAGGTGTCGTTCGACGCCACCAAGCACCGGCTCTTCTACTACGACCGTGGCGGCGACTTGTTCTGGGTTCGCTACGATGATGCCGGGTTCTCCGAGCCGACGCCGCTCGGACCAACAATCAACACCCGCGAGACCGAGTATTATCCGTCGATCACCGCGCGTGGGAATCTCTACTTCTCGCGGAATGCCCGGTGGGACCAGGGCCGGCTGATGGTCGCCGCGCCCGCGGGAGACGGCTTCAACGTGCCCGTCGATCTGGGCGAGCGGGTGAATGCCGGCGGCGCCTCGCACGGGTTCGTGGCGCCGGACACGGTGAGTCCTGACGGGAAGTATCTTTTTTTCACGCGGCTGCCGCTCGAGCGGGGCGGCGCTGGCTTCGTTTACTGGGTCGCAACCGCAAGCATTCCTCTGCTGTGTGATCTCACCGCGTCCTCTTCAAAATGAAACGAAACTTCCGGATCACCCTCTTGGTCGCGTTGCTCGCCACCGGTGGGTTCGCCTCGACCGCGACGGATTCCCGCGCCGCCGAAATGTCGACGCCAGCGCCCACGGTCCCACTCGCCGTCGAAATCCAACTGCCGGTGCTCTCGGCTGCCTATCGCGAGGCCGTTCCTGCAGTGCGCGGACTCGCTCAGGCCGAGGCGATCGCGCAGCTCGAGGAATCGCTTTCACGGATCACCGCGCCCTACGAGCGTTACCAGCTCATCCTGTTCGAGCTGTCGTTCCGCTACGCCGCGCGCGCCGACTGGCCGGGACTTTTCACGTTGTTTCAACGCGCGCAGTCCGAGGGTCTTTTCTTTCCGCTGCAGCCCGGACCGCAGGCGCGGCCAGGCTACGTCGCCGAGCTCGCGAAGCTCGACGGCTTCGATGCGCTGCTCCGTGAAAACAATCGGCTCCGCGCGGAGGCGGAGAAAACTGCGCAGCTCGAATACGCCGTCGAAAAACCGGCTGGCTACAACCCCGCGCGGAAATATCCGCTCGTCATCGTCCTGCACGGCGGCGCCGGCTGCAGCGCGGCGATGGCCGAGCGCTGGCAGTCGCCGCGGCTGCGTTCCGATTGCCTCGTCGCCTTCATGCAGGGCAGCCTGCTCCGCGGCTCGTTCTCGCGCGCGTTTGCCGACGACGGCTTCGCTTCCCTCGTCTCCGCCTACGGACAGATTCTCGAACGCAATTCCGTCGACACGGATCGTGTGGTTTTGGCGGGCCAATCGAACGGCGGCAGAGCCTCAATCCAGCTCGTCGCCGGCAACCGGATTCCCGCGCGTGGGTTGATCCTCGCGTTTCCGACCAAGCCTGGCGATCTCGCCGAGCCGTCGCTGCGCAACGCCGCCGCGCGCGGCGTCCGCGCCGCATTCTTCTGCGGCGAGCAGGACGACGGCTTCGCGGGCCAACAGGAGATGCGCACGCTCTTCGAACGCGCCGCGGTGCCCACGCTCTTCCGCTCCTTCCCGGATATGGGCCACGAGTTGCCGGATCATTTTCCCGAGCGGATCGACGAAGCGCTGGCGTTTCTCCTCGAACCCTCGCGCTGAATGCATGCGTTCCGCGTCGCGCTCGCCGCCTTCGTCGCCACCCTCGTCCCCGCGCGCCGCGCCGCCAAGGTCGACCCCATTGCATCGCTGCGGGCAGAGTAATAAACCCATCCGCCATGACATCGATGTGCCTTGAAAACGCGCCACGCTGTTTGGCCCGCCTGACGTGCGCGGCCGGACTCGCCGCTTCGCTCCTCGCCCTGTCGAGCCTGACAGCGGTCACCGCCGCGACGGAAGCCGGGCCGCCCCACGCGGTCGACCGTTCCTCCGGCAGCGAATCCCTGGCGCGTGCGCTTCTCCGGGAGCTGGTGGAGATCGACACCACCCCAGCCCACGGCTGCACGAAAGCAGCCGAGGCCACGTCTACGCGTCTCCGCGACGGCGGGTTCGCCGATGCCGAGGTTCAGTTGCTTGGCTCGCGGCCGGATCGCCAGAACCTCGTGGTGCGCGTGAGGGGAAGCGGAACGGACAAGCCCATCCTGTTCATTGCGCACCTGGATGTGGTCGATGCCCCACGCGAAGGCTGGCATTCCGATCCGTTCCGATTGACCGAGCGCGACGGTTACTTTTATGGGCGCGGCGTGGGCGATAACAAATCCGCCGCAGCCCAACTCGTCGCGAATCTCATTCGCCTCCGCACCGAGCGCTTCACGCCCGGTCGCGACCTGATCGTGGCGTTGACCGCCGATGAGGAAGCCGGCCCCGCCAACGGGCTTCTCTGGCTGCTGGCGAACCGGTCCGACCTGATGGACGTGGCGTATTGCCTGAATCTGGATGCCGGCGGTGGCTACATGGAAAAAGGCAAACGCCGGCGCCTCACCGTGCAGACCAGCGAGAAGACTTATCTCAGCTTCCGCCTCCGCACGCAGGGCGAGGGCGGCCACAGCTCGCTGCCAACGACGGACAATCCGATCTATCGGCTGGCGGCCGGGCTCACGCGCATTGCGAGCCACTCGTTTCCATTCCGTTTCAACGAAACCACGCGGGAATACTTCCGACGGATCGCCCTCACTGAGACCGGTGCCCGCGCCGATGATCTGAGAGCCGTCGCAAAGGATCCGCCCGATCTCGCGGCGGCCCAGCGGCTCGCCGCCAGCTCTGTTCTCTACAACTCGCTTCTTCACACCACGTGCGTGGCCACGCGTCTTTCGGCCGGACACGCCGACAACGCCCTGCCGCAATCCGCCGAGGCGATCCTGAATTGTCGTGTGTTTCCTGGGGACACGGCGGAGTTCGTCCGCCAGACGATCGAGGAGGTTCTCGCAGATCCGAAGATCGAGGTGATTCCACTCGGCTCGGGCCGGCCCAGCCCCGCCTCGCCGCTCGTCCCCGAAGTCTGGGCGGCGGTCGAAAAGCTGTCTCACGCGCGCTGGCCGGAGATTCCGGTGCTGCCGGTGATGGATCCCTGGTCGAGCGACTCCGCAAAACTCCGGCGGGCCGGAATCCCCACGCTCGGCGTCAACGGCACCTTCGGCGACATCGAACTCGGCAATCCCCACGGCGCAAACGAGCGCCTCTCGATCGCGGCCTTCGATGAAGGAACCGAGTTCCTCTACGAGTTGATGAAAATCCTCGCGAGGCCCGCAGCCGAGCGCAACTGAACCCAACGAAAACGCGTCGCTCGGGACCCGTGACCTGAAACACGCGATCGACCGCAAAGGGAAAACCCGAAATGAAAAATTCTGCCCACGTTCTCATCCGCTTGTTCCTGCTCGCGCTCGTGCCGGCCCTGGCGGCGGGCTCCGACGCTCCCGTCATCGGCATCGGACACAAGCATACGATCGAGTCACCGCGCCTGGGCGAGAACGTGGACCTCGTGGTGCATCTGCCGGCCGGTTACGGCGCGGGCACTCAGCGTTATCCGGTGCTGCTGTTCCTCGGCTCCGACGCGCGCGCGAAATTCACCCAAGCCGCCGGGACCTTGGACTGCATGACGGATGCCGGCCAGCTGCCGGCGTTCATTCTCGTCGGCCTCGATTTGCCGCGCGGCAACTTCGTGCTCGTTCCGCAGGAGAATCCCGGCGGCACGGCAAGCGCCGACCGGCACCTCGCCGCGCTCGCGGACGAGATCGTTCCTTTCGTCGACCGCACGTTTCGCACCAACGGCTACCGAATTCTTTACGGCGCGTCGAATAGCGGCGTGTTCGCCGTTTATGCGCTGCTATCCGGGAAACTGCCCGTGCAGGCGTATTTCGCCAGCAGCCCGATGCTGGGCTGGTGCCCCAAGCTCATCCGCGAAAAAACCGAGGCCGCGTGTGCCGCATCCGACCGCGCCCGGCAGTTTCTTTTCCTGATCGCGAGCGACGACGACTACGAGCGCGCCACGAACGAACTGCCCGGCTTCGCCGAGTTGCTGCGGCGCCGGTCACCCGGCTGGCTGCAGTGGAAACAGGCAACGCGCACCAACGAAGGCCACGTGCCGGAAATGGACGTGGCGTTAGGCTTGCGCGCCCTGTTTCCCGACTACAACCCGCCGCACGCACTGCTCACGCTGGCCGCGATGCGCGAACACTACGCCACCCTGAGTGAGCGCTACGGTTTCCGCCTGGAGGTGCCGGAGTCGCTGCTGTTCGACACCGGCTACAGCTGCGCCACGGCAGGCGGGCTCGAGGAGGCACAACGTCTGTTTGAATTCGGCACCAAACGCTACCCGGCCAGCGCCTTGCTGCATGCCGGCCTCGGCTTCGTGCACCAAAAGGCGGGGCGCCGCGACGCCGCGATCGCCGCGCTGAACAAAGCCCTGCAACTCGAACCCACCCATGGCTGGGCAAGCCGGATGCTCGCGGAGCTGCAGCCGCCGACGCGGTAGATCGGCCCGCCGCTGCGACGCGATTTGACGTGCCGCCGGGACTCGCTTTCTGAGGCAGCATCTCGCCCGCGGTGATCGCCTGCCGGCATGCGGCGCATGCCGCGGCCATCGACCCCTGTCTGTGCTGCCGGGACTGCACGCAGAGGCGCCGCGACGGGAGCACATTCGATGCTCCGGCTCGCGTTGCGTCGCACGAGGCTTCACTGTCGCAGCTCGCTGAGCGTCGCGTCCGGCTATTCGGACGCCCTGCGCGCGTGTGCACTCACGCCACGCGCGCTCTCCTTGACATGATCGCTGCCGATACTGCCCCTGCCCCTCGAATCGAAATCGTCGATGCCCTGCGTGGATTCGCGCTGATGGGCATTCTGCTCCTGCATTCCGGCGAGCACTTCGACTTCTACGTGTTTCCGCCCAACGAGCCCGGCTGGCTCCAGGTGCTCGATCGGCGCGTGTTTGCCACGGTGTCCTTTCTGTTTGCCGGAAAATCCTATGCGATCTTCGCGATGCTCTTCGGGCTGAGTTTTTTTATTCTGCTCGATCGGGCCGCCCGGCGCGGCGTCAATTTCCGCTGGCGGTTCCTCTGGCGGCTCACGGTCCTCGGCATTATCGGCTATGTTCATAGCATCCTGTATTGCGGCGACATTCTGACGATCCTCGCTGTGCTGGGGATCCCGCTCGTGTGGTTTTACGCGCTGAGCAACCGCACGCTCGCCTGGCTGTCCGCGGTGCTCCTGCTCCAGCTGCCGTTCCTCTGGCAGCTCGCCCGGATCTATTTCCAGCCCGGCTACGTGCTACCGCCGACACATTTCGGCGCCTACTACGGCGCGATCTACCCTGCGTTCGGCCAGGGCGGCATCCTGGACGTGTTTCGCGCCAACCTCGTCGATGGCCAACTCGCGAAATGGTGGTGGATGATCGACAATGGCCGCTGGCTCCAAATGGCCGCCCTCTTCGGCTGCGGCCTGATTCTGGGCCGGAAGCGCATCTTCGAAAATCCCCCGGCCTACGTGCGGCTGGCCTGGCAAGCGCTCGTCATCGGCGTCTTCGCCTTCGCGCTCACCTATTTTGTGCAGGAATACCTGCGCGTGGCCGTGCCGCGCGGTCCCGTCCGCCGCCTGGCCGTCACGACCATGGAATCCTACGTTCACCTCGCACAGATGCTGGTCTGGGTGGGCGGTTTCATTCTGCTTTATCACCATACGCGGCTGCGCGGGCTGCTGCGGCTGCTGATTCCGTTCGGACGGATGAGCCTCACCTGCTACGTCACGCAGGCGTTGTTCTGGGTCCCGGTTTACTACAACTTCGGGTTCGGGCTGTATCGTGAGCTCGGGCAGTTCTACAGCATTCTCGCCGGCGCGGGGTTTTTCGTGCTCCAGCTCGCCGCCGCCCATTGGTGGCTGCACCGCTTTCATTACGGTCCGCTCGAATGGCTGTGGCGCTCCGCCACCCTGGGCTCGTGGACCACGCCGCTCCGCCGACGGCCCGCCGTCGCCGCCGAACCCGTTCAGGCCGTCGCAAACTGCACCACGCTGTAGGAGCGCGCTGGCAGTTTGAACGTCATTTTCGCTCCGACCGCGGGCAGCTCCAGCGGTTGCGGAGCGACGAGCGTCGGTCGGTCGAAGGTGTTGGCCGCTTTGAGGTCGCCTCCAGTGAGCGTGAGCGCCGTCAGCACGCGGGCCGGAGTTGGATTCCGCCAGTCGACGACAAACTCGCGCTCGTTTTCGAGATCGCGATTAAGCAGGAACACGCTCGCACGCTGACGCGCCGCGTCGCAGGTCGCCACCACGTCGACGAACGGCACCTGATCCTCCCGCGCAAAATCCGCCCGCAACCCTTCCGCGTGAATCGGGTAGGTCTCTGCTTCCACCTCCAGGTCCAGCACACGTCCGTGCGCAAACTGCAGTGCCCACGCATACGGATAGTAGATACTCTGCCGCAGCACCGACGTCTCGTTGGTCACCAGCGGGGCGATCACGTTGACGATCTGCGCCAGGCAGCCGACGCGCACGCGGGCCGACTGGCGCAGCAACGTGTTCACGAAACCGCCGACGAGCAGTGCGTCCTCGAGATTGTAGACTTCCTCGAGCAATCGCGGCGCGAACTTGCCCTGGCCGTTCGCGAAAGCACCGCCGCGGGCGCGGTACCAGACGTTCCATTCGTCGAACGACAGCCACAGCCGCTTCGGCGAACGCTGCAGCCCCTGCACGTAGTCGCAGACCGCGGCGATCTCGTGAATCTGCCGCTCCATGTCGAGGTTCATGGCGAGATACCGCGCGCTGCTGCCGCCGGTCAGCGCCGCGGTGTTGCCATAGTAGTTGTGCAGCGAAATGCCATCGACCTGGTCATAGCACTCCTCGAGCACCTGCCGATCCCACTCGAGGTAGGTCGGCAAGATCGTGTTGCTTGAACCGCACGCGATGAGCTGCGCGTTGGGCGAAATCACACGGATTTGGCGCGCGGCGTCGCGAGCCTTCCGGCCGTATTCCGGAGCCGTGAGCCGGCCCATCTGCCAGGGGCCGTCCATCTCGTTGCCGAGGCACCAATACTTAACGTTGTGCGGCTGTTCGTAACCGTGCTGCCGCCGCAGGTCGCTCCACTTGGTGCCGCGCGCGACGTTGCAGTATTCGACATACGCCACCGCTTCCTCGGCCGAGCCCGTGCCGAGATTGAAGCCGAGCAGCGGCTCGGTGCCGACCAGCTTGCACCATTCCATGAACTCGTTCGTGCCAAATTGATTCGTCTCGAGCGAATTCCAGGCACGCTCCAGCACCGTGGGCCGCTGGTTCTTCGGCCCGACGCCGTCCTGCCAGTGATAACCCGAGACGAAGTTTCCTCCCGGATACCGCATGTTCGGCACGCCGAGTCCCTTCACCTCGGCAATCACGTCCCGCCGAAATCCGCTTTCGTCCGCCAGCGGCGAGCCCGGTTCGTAGACGCCGGTATAGACCGCGCGGCCAAGATGCTCGAGAAACGCGCCGAGCAACCGCCGGTCGAGCTGCGAGCGGATGTTCGCCTGATCGATCAGCGTGCGCGCGACGCGCGCCCGAGAATTCTGCGCATAACCGATGCTTCGCAGCCACGGCGCCGCCGTCAGCACGGCGCCCGACGTGACCAATTGCTTCACAAACTGCCTGCGACTCGTGATCTTCATGGGGCGGAAAGTGCGACGACGCGGACCGCATCCGTCGCAAGTTGGGGGTGGAACCAACAACGATGCGCGCGGCGGTGCTCCGGCAACCGCCGCGTCACAGGACCGTAACGGGCCGGCGCCGCCGCGCGATGCGCTGACGCCCGGCGTCGCCGTCCGCGATTCCGACCGCTCGTCGAACGTGCCGGCCCCCTGTCGAAACCCGACTGCTCGCCGCGCCGGGCTGCGCAGCATAGGGCTGTCGGCGATCTCCGCCGGCAACTGAACCCAAACCCCGCCATGAAAAGAAACCTGACCTGTTCGCTGCTCGTCGCCGCCGCACTTGCGGCCTCTCTGATTTCCGCCTCGGCCGGTGAAAAACCCGGGAAGATGAATTGCCCGATGGCCGACGCGAAAGCGAAGTGCAAGGTGCTCAAAGGCGTCGTCCACCTCCGCGACAACGACGTTCGTTTCGCGCGCAAGGGTGGCGGCATGGTCTTCGTCGATCCGACCGCCGGCCCCACGGATCCACTCGCGGTCAAAGCCGGTCTGGTGAAGCCCGATCTGATTCTGATCACCCATCCGCACGGTGATCATTTCCAGCCCGCGGTGCTGCAGGAATATCTCCAGGCCAACCCGCAGGTGATCCTCGCCGGGCCGGCCGAGGTGGTGAAGCTCGCCGCGGAGAAAGGCATTACCATGCAGACCGTCGCGACGAACCAGACCTACCAGCTCGCGGGCGTCGAGGTCAGCACGGTGCCGGCCTACTTTGAAAATCCGCAGGCGAAACATCCGCAGGCGGGCGGCTGGGTCGGCTACGTCCTCGCGCTGAACGGCGCGCGCTATTACGTAACCGGCGACACCGGCCCGGTTCCTGAAATGGCCGCGACGAAGGCGGACGTGATCTTCCCGCTGCTCTCCGGTTGCGGCGGCAACCTCCCGGATGCGGTGAAGATGGCTGAGCTCTCCGGCGCCAAGTTCGTCGTGCCGGTGCACACGAGCGGACAGGTCGAGACGATCAAAAAGTACGTCGGCCAGCTGCCCAAGGAAGTGATGAGCGCCTACTACCTCGACGCTCAGCTGAATCCGACGATCTAGTCCGGAAATTTCATGAACCGGAGTGAAGCTCCGCCCGAAATTTCCGTCCGCCTGCGGCGGAGTGACCTTGTCGCGGCTAGCCCCGACAGAGTCGGCCCCGAGGGCGGATACTTCACGAATTTCGTGAAATGTCCGGGCTAGCAGCGTTGAAAAAGGCAAGGTCCGACCGCGGGCCGGGCCGGCAAGGTCAACGAGCATCGAGGCAGGACTCGGCGCTCCCCAGCCGCTCGCGTTGCCTGCACGCGAGCGGCGCTTATCACGCGTCACGAGCCTTCATTGCCCGGCGAGCGGTCCGTACCTGAGAATCGCCTACGGTTCAGCGCCGGCCGCGACGCTGGCGGACGCGAGACCATACGCTCCACCCGCAGACCACGCAGCCAAGCACTCCGCCCGCCCAAGTCGCCGGCTCCGGCACCGGCCGCATCGACTCCGACATGGCATCACCGATTCTCCCGCGCAAAAATTCGCCGCCGATGAAGGCCACAATTTCTCCATCGATCACGGGAGACCAGCCAACGCCGCCGTCGAACCAATGCGTCCCCACACCGTTGGGTGTGTCGCTTTGAAAGGCATCGTGGGTCCACGCCACCCAAGGTATGCCGCCCACCTTGCCTGCGCCGACCAGGTCCACCGCGTGCCCTCCGCCGGCGTCCCAATAGATCACGAGCTCGACGTTCTCGTCGTCATCGACCTCGTTGATGATCCAGTCGAGCGTGCCGTCCCAACGCTTGATGATCAATTTGCCGACCAATTCGTTGGCGGGATCATCGAGGAAGCCCTTCTTCCCAGCGAACATCGCATCGGCTGACGCGACGGGATTGTGTGCCGGGCGATTCATCGCTTGGTCGAGTTTTCCCACCAGCGAATTGTCCCGGATTCCGGGCACGTTGTCGTATGGCACGGGGAGCCCCTGCGTGTCCTCCAGCCACTGGAGACTGTTGGCCACCGAGGCCGGCGCACACTGATTCGTATCCTGATCGACGGAGGGATGTCCGCTCTGCCAACGGCTGATCGTCTGGCCTCCGGGAGCCGGAGCCACGTCACTCGTATCGACGCGATACCCCGGCGCCGTGGCCCGTGGAGCGCCGATGCCCTGCGCATTGTAAGTCAGGGAAGTGAGCGCGAACGTGGTATTCGATCCACCGCTGAAGCTGGCGAGCGGTGTCGCCGAAAGGTCCGCGTGCAACTCGAGGTTTGCGACGCGCGTGCCCGGGGCGTTGCCCAGATCAAACATCGTGGAGAGGCCCGTGAGCCCACTGTTGCTTTCCACCGGCATGTTTCGCACCACCCAGCCCGAAGCGCTGCTGATGTTGAGATAGCCGGAGCTGAGGCCCGTGGCCGTGGTGAGAGCGGCGATATCCACCGCCGCCAGACCATAGCTCGAGTTCGACTGCGCTGCCCCGGTAAACGTCAGGTCGAGTTGGGAGAACTGCAGCCCCTCCTCCGACGAAATGGTGACAGCCTCTGCCCCGGGCGTCGTCACTGAGAGCATCACCACGATCAAACCCATCAAGCTTCTTGTTTTCATGGTTGGACCTTGCGGTTATTCGATCCCGAGGTGCTCGGGTCCCGGTACGATAGGTCGCCGCCCGTGGGACACGCGTTCGCCTCGGCGTTGAGATCGCGGCCTTCCGCTGATCATCAACTCACACGAACCGGTCGGCGGAATCCCGCGTCTCCGCTCTGCGCCCCGCGCCGACCGAGTTCAACCTTTCGCCCGGCGTTTTCCCCCGATCACGCCCTCAGCAGGACGCCGAGTTGCTTGTTTCCATGGTGGCGGCCAGTGAGCCGCGATGACGGAAGGAGCTTGAAACTATTCGGCTGCCGCCGGGTTTGTAGCGTCGCACCCTCCTCCCGCCGGCGCCGTCGGCCGGGATTTCCTGCCATGAATGATTTCCGTCACGCGCTGCGCCAGCTCGCCAAAGCCCCTGGCTTCACTGCCATCACCCTCCTGACGCTCGCGCTCTGCATCGGGGCCAACAGCGCGATCTTCTCCGTCGTCCACGCGGTGCTGCTGAAGCCCTATCCGTGGCGCGATTCCGACCGGCTCGTCTACGTCTACAATACCTACCCGCTGATGGGGCTGCCGGACGCGGGCGTTTCGATCCCGGACTACCTCGACCGGCACGAAGCCGTGCGCGGCTTCGCCGACAGCGCGATTTACCACTACGCGAGCTTCAATCTGGCGGATTCCGGCACAGCCGAGCGGGTGTCGGCCGTGCGCGCGAGTCCGTCGCTGTTCTCCACGTTGCAGAGCGGCGCCGCCTTGGGCCGTGTGTTCACGGATGAGGAAGCGCAACCGGGGCGCGACCGGGTCGTCGTGCTCAGCCACGCGTGCTGGCAAACGCGGTTTGCCGGCGACCCCGGCATCGTCGGGCACACCCTGCGGTTGAACGGCGAACCTTACACCGTCGTGGGCGTGATGCCGCGCGACTTTTACTTTCCGGCGCCGCGGATCCAGCTCTGGGTGCCGTTCGCGTTCACCCCGGAACAGCGCTCGGATCAGGAGCGCGGTCACGAGTTCTCGACGATGATTGCGCGACTTCGGCCGGACACGGACCTCGCCGCCATTCAGCGCGAGCTCGATGCCCTCCAGCGGCGCAACGCGGAGCGGCTGCCGGACTCCCGGCAGTTCTGGGAAACCAGTGGATTCGGCGGCCGCGTGACCGGCTTTCTCGCGCGCAATGTGCGGGACGTTCGCAGCATGTTGTGGCTGGTACAGGCCGGGGTCGCCGCCGCGCTGCTGATCGGCTGCGCGAACGTCGCGAGCCTGCTGCTCGCGCGTGCACTGGCGAGGGAACGGGAGCTCGCGATCCGGGCCGCGCTCGGCGCCGCCCGCAGCCGGCTGGTGCGGCTATTGTTGTCCGAAAGCCTCGTGCTTTTCCTTGTCGGCGGTGCCCTGGGATTGCTCGTGGCGCTGGGCGGCATCCGCGGGCTCAGCGCATTTGGGCTGACGCTCCTGCCGCGCGCTTACGGCGTGCAACTCGACCTCACGATCTTCGGGTTCACCCTGGCGTGCGCGCTGGCCACTGGGCTGGCGTTTGGCGCGATGCCGGCGTGGTCCGCCTCACGCGGTGAAGCCGCCGGCGCCTTGAAGGAAAGCGGCGAGCGCGCGAGTGGCGGCCGTCGCACGCAGCGACTTCGCGCCACCCTCGTCGTGGGCGAAATCGCCCTCGCCGTCATGCTGCTCGCCACCGCCAGCCTGCTGATCAAGAGCGTGCAGCGGCTCGAAGCGCAGAATCCCGGGTTCGTCGCGGAAAACGTGCTCAGCGCGAAGCTCACTCTCGCCGGCCCCGCTTACGAGGATCCCTCGCACCGCACCGCTGCTTGCGAGCGGCTGCTGGAGCAGGTGCGCCCGCTGCCCGGGGTGACGCGCGCCGCGATCACCAGCAGCCTGCCGTTCGGCGGCAGTTTTTCGCAGAGCTCCTACGACATCGACGGCTACACGCCGCCCGCCGGCCAGCCGAAGCCGCACGGATTCCGGATCAGCGTGACGCCCGACTACTTCGCCGCGCTGCAAATCCCGCTGCTCCGCGGGCGAACGTTCACGGCGCAGGATGACGCGCGAGCGAATCCGGTCGTCATCGTCGATCGCGTCATGGCCGACCGCTACTGGCCGGGCGAGGATCCGATCGATCGCGTGATCATTCGCGGCGGCGGGCCGGAACCCGTGCGTTGCACGGTGATTGGCGTCGTCGCGGCGGCGAAAAACCAGTCGCTGGAAAATCCCGTCTCGAAGGAAACGCTCTATTATCCGTTCGCCCAGCTGCCCGACGAATATGCGACGGTCGTCGTGAAAACCACGGTGGCGGCCGAGTCGCTGGTCGCACCGATCCGCGCCGCAATGGCGACCGTGGACCCGGCCCAGCCGCTCTATGACGTGAAGACACTCACCTCGCGGGTGGACGAGGCACTGCTGGCGAGGCGCGCACCGATGGCACTGCTGTCACTGTTCAGCGGGGTGGCCCTCCTGCTTGCTGCGCTCGGCGTTTATGGCGTGCTGGCCTTCGCCGTGGTGCAGCGCACCACGGAGTTTGGCATTCGGCTCGCCCTCGGCGCCACGCCGCGCGGCATCGCGTGGCTCGTGCTGCGGCAGGGCACGGTACTGGTGGCAGTTGGGGTGGCCGCCGGCCTTGCTGGCTATCTCGCGCTCAGCCGCGTGGTCGGACAGCTGCTATTCGGCGTCAGTCCGGCGGACCCGCTCGCACTCTCATTGGCGCCGCTCGTGCTCGCAGCCATCGCGCTTCTCGCCTGCGTGCTGCCGGCCCGGCGCGCGACGAAAGTCGACCCGATGGTGGCGCTCCGCGCGCAGTAAAGTGTCCGGGCCGCAGGTGTGGCACGGGCATCTTGCCCGTGGACTGCGTGCTGCGTTTCGCCAGCCCGGTCGCGATTTGAGTGCCGAGTTCGTCGAGCCGCTAAGCGAATGCCACGGCCCACGGGCGAGACGCCGGCGCCACCCTGCGTGCTATTTCGCGCGCGCGTTGTGGTAGGCCGCCTCCATGCGGTTCCACGCGACGATCACGTTTTGTTTCGCGCTCTCCCAGGTGGCGGCGGTGGCATCGCCGAGTGCCGCGACCTTCTGCTTGTAGTCGGCCTGCGCGTTTTTCAGTTCAGCCATCGCGGCCTGTCGGCTGGCACTCGCCTCCGCTTCGGCCTGCTCGGCCCGCAGCCGGCTGGCCTGCACTTCCATATTCGATTCCATCGCCTTGGCGCTCGCGGCGAACCGCTCCCGTTGCTCGAACGTGTAGGCCTTCATCTCGTCCCAAGCCTTGCCCATCGCGGCTTTGGTGTCGGCGTAGGCGTCCTTCGTCGCCTCGCTCGCGCGGTCATACGCGTCCCGGGCTTTCGCGCCTGCGGTGTCGCGATCCTGTTTTGAACACGCACTGGCTAAGAACAGTAGCGCGCTCGCGACGAATGTCGCAGCGGCAATCCGGGGGAAGAATGTCTGGAGGGTCATGATGAATGTTGGGGTTGAGGAGCGGCGCACACCGGGATTTGCCCGGGTCCGTATCGGGCCATAGACCGATCCCGCCCGCAACGGTTCATCCGTTTCGCGGCGAGGTGTTCGCGGCGCGGAGCGGAATCCCCGCCCGACCGGGCCGCCGTCACTTCTTCCCGGAATCCTCAATAGAGCCGGGGCCAGCCGGCCGGATTCCCGAGAAGCGCAGCTCAGTTTCCAAACCAACTCACGGGCGAGACGCCGTGCCAGAGGAGGCGCGCCCTGCTTTGAAGCGTGCAGCTCACGACACTTGCCGCGGAGCAACCCTGCGCTCACGCTGTCCGACCAGCAGCCATGGACGAATACGGCTACTCCCAGGAACACCAGCCGCTCACGTGGTGGCGCGGTCACGCGATCTATGCGGCGCACGTGCTCGTGCTCATCTGGGCGGGCGCGATGCTGATCACGGCCATTTTGATGTGGTCCGGCGCCTACGGCGTACTCGGTCTCTTGCCGTTCAGCAGCGAACGCGTGCTCGCCGGCGAGGCTTGGCGGATCTTCAGCTACGGTTTCTACAATCCGCCGAGCCTCTGGTTCGTGATCGAGATGGCGATGATCATCTGGTTCGGCCGCGAGGTGGAGCGGTTCTTCGGCCGAAAGGTGTTTCTCGAGTTTTACGTCGGCCTCTACCTGTTCCTGCCGCTGCTGTTCACCGCGATCGGCCTGTGGCGGCCCGTGTCGCTCTCGGGCGAATCGGGCGCGTTCGGGTTGTTCCTCGCGTTCGCCACGCTCCATCCGAGCGTGCCGGTGTTTTTCAACCTCCAGGCCAAGCACATCGCGTTCGTGCTCGTCGGCATCTACACGCTGATCGGATTCAGCCGGAATGACGTGAACTCGCTCCTCGCGCTCTGGGCGACCGTGGGGTTCTCCTACGCGTTCGTTCGTCATGAGCAGGGGCGGTTCTCGCTGCCGAAGCTACGCTGGCCCACGCGCCGGCCGAAATTGCGCGTGCTGCCCGGGGGCGATCGCCGCGGCAGCAATCCCCGCAGTTCGTCCGACCCTGCCATGGCCGAGCTCGATGCGCTGCTCGACAAGATCGCCCGGTCCGGACTCGACAGCCTGACCGCGCAGGAGCGGATCAAGCTCGATCAGGGTCGCGAGGCGTTGCGCCGCCGCAGTTCGGGCCGCTGAGCCCGGCTAACCCGGAAATTTCATGAACAGGAGTGAAGCTCGGTCTGAAATTTCCGTCCGCCCGCGGCGAAGCGACCTTGTCGCGGCCAGCCCCGACAGAGTCGGCCCAGAGGGCGGATATTTCATGAAATATCCGGGCTAGCGGGCGAAATCCGCCGCGGGTGAATCGATCGCGGCGAGCACGGCGTCCAAGGCCTGCACGCGAATCGGCTTCGTCAGGTGCGCGAAGAAGCCCGCCTTGGTGCTGCGTGCGATGTCGGCATCCATGCCATAGCCCGTGAGCGCGATTCCCCGCAACTCGGCGCGGCCGCGGAGTTCGGCCATCAGATCGCAGCCGTCGCCATCGGGCAGCCCAATGTCCGACACGAGCAAGCCGATTCCGCCCGCTGCCAGATGCGCGCGCGCCTCGCCGATCGTCGCCGCCGTGAGCACCTCGTAGTTCCGCCGTCGGAGCAGACTCGCGAGCGCGTCACGCGTCGGCGCATGGTCTTCCACCAGCAACACGCGACCGCGCCTCCGCCCCGCCCGGCCATCGAGGTGGATCGCGCGCAGCCCGTCGTCACCCGTGGTCGAGCCGACCGTGGCGATGGGTTGCGTCGTGACCGGCAGCTCGATGGTGAAGGTGGCCCCCTGCCCCGGGCCGGCACTTTCCGCGCGAATGTCGCCGTGGTGTTGTTCGACCAGCAGCCGCGAAATCGTCAACCCCAAGCCCAGCCCGCCGAACCGGTGCGAGTTGCTGCCGACAGCATGGTCGCCTTGGGTAAACGCGTCGAACACGCGGGCGATCTCCGCCGGTGTCATGCCGATGCCATTATCGCGCACGGCCACGCGCAGGGTGTCGCCGCCGCGGAGGTTCGCGGACGTGACGGTGATGCGCCCGCCTGCGGGAGTGAATTTCACGGCATTCTTGAGCACGTTCCAAAACACCTGCTGCAGCCGGACGGCGTCGCCGCGCACGGTCGTCCGGTGCGCCGTGAGCTCCGTGACCAGGGTGATCCGCTTTTGCTCGGCGTCGGGACGGATGACCGACAAGGCGTCCTGCAGAATCTGTTCGGCACTCACCGGCCGCAGGTCGAGCGGCAGCTTGCCGTGCGTGATGCGCGTCACATCGAGCAGGTCGTCGATCAATCGTGCCTCGAGCTCCACGTTTTTGCGGATCGTCGCGAAATCGCGTCGCACCTCGGCGGCAAGCGCCGGGTTTTCCGCCGCGTCGCTGGCGATCAGCAGCACCGGGTTCAAGGGCGTGCGGAGCTCGTGCGACAACGCCGCGAGAAAATCATCCTTGGCCCGGGCCGCCGCGAGCGCCTGGTCGCGCGCGAGCGCCACCTGGCGCTCGGCCTCCTTGCGCGCGGTGATGTCGGTGATCAGCACGATCACGCCGATCACCGTGCCGTCGGGCGCGGTTTCCGGCGTGTGCACCGCATGTACCCAGCGCGTCCCGCCGACGGGCAGGGCGATTTCAGTTTCGAATTCCACGTGCCGGCCCGCGAAGGCGCCGTCTAGATGCGGTTGGATCCGCGCGTAGGCCGTCGCGCCCACCACTTCCTTCAGCGGCTGGCCGATCAGGTCGTGGGGCTCGCGGCCGAAGCGCCGCGCGTAGGTTTGATTGACGAATTTCAGCCGGCGCTCGCGGTCGACCTGCGCCAGCGACACGGGGGCGTGGTCGGTGATGAGCCGGAGTTGCTCCTCGCTCGTGCGCAGCGCGGTCTCGCTGCGCGCCCGCTCGACCAGCGGCCATACGCGCGCGACCACTGCCTTCAACAACCGCATCTCGTCGTCGCGCCACGTCCGCGGCTGCTGGCTGGCCACGATGATCGAGGCGATCCACGGTGCTTTCCGCGTCACACCGGCGGTGGCAAACGAGCCCACGCCCGCTGCCTGACACTTCCCGACCAGCGCTGCGTCGGGCGCTTCGCGCGTGATGTCGGCGATGCGGAATTCGTGCGGAAACTGACGGCGCCACTCCGCCGGGGCGAACTCGCACAGCCGGTGAACGCCCGTGCCGGCCGGCCGGCCGGGCTCCCCCCACTCGTAATGCACCAGCGCCGCACCGGTCTCGTCATGCCACTCGGAAAAACAGCAGTCCTGCGCACCGAGGAACTGGGCCACCAGCCGGCTCGCGGTTTGGACGATCTCGTCCGGTTGATCCGACGATGCGAGCCGCTCATTGAGCATCGCGATGAACCGGCGGTTGCGTTCGGTGCGGTTGCGCAGCGTGACGTCGCGCGCGATCTTGGAGGCACCCACGATCTCGCCGCGATCGTCGCGCAGGGGCGAGACCGAGAGCGAGATCTCCAGCTCGGTCCCGTCTTTCCGGCGCCGTCGCGTTTCGTAGTGCTCAATCCGCTCTCCGGCCCGAATGCGTTCGAGGATCTGCGGTTCCTCGTGAAAGCGTTCCCGGGGGATCAGCATCGTGACCGAATGACCGATGGTTTCGGCCGCGGTGTAGCCGAAGAGCCGCGTGGAGCCCTGATTCCAACTGGTGATGGTCCCCTCGAGGTCGAGCGCGATGATCGCGTCTTCGGAAGACTCCACGATCGCCGCGAGCAGTTGCCGGCTCTGTTCGCGTTGGCGCCGGTCGGTGACGTCGAGCGCGGTGCCGGCCACGCCGACGATGCGGCCGCTCGCGTCGCGGCGCGGCGCGATGAAGGTGTCGTAGTATTTCGTGCCGGCGGGCAGCTGGGCGCGAACCTCCACGCGGCACGACGTGCCTTGGGTGAGCACCTCCTGCTTGCGTTGCATCAGCCGTTCGCCCTCGGCGTTCGGAAGCAGTTCACCATCGGTTCGGCCGAGCGCGGCGCCATGCTCCGCGTGCTGCGGGTAGAGCCAGACGTAGCGCAGGTTCGCATCCTGCTCGTAAAGGGTGATCCCGTCGCTCGCAGCCGTCAGTCGGAACCGCTCCTCGCTTTCCCGAAGCCGGGCCTCGGCGCGGGCGTGCTGCCGTTCCAGCTCCTCGAGCTGCGCGTGCGCGGTTTCCAGCGCCCGGTGCTGCGCGTCTCTCCGCCGTCGCGAGCGGTGCAGCAGCGCCGCAAGGCCCGCGATCCCCAGGCAGCAACCCGCAAACGCGGCCATGCCAACCCAGTCGAGCCGGTCGCCGTAGAAAACGTTGCCCGATCGCGTCCAGGAAATTGCGACCACGAGCACCGACAGGGCCGTCGCCAGTACGCCTGGTCCGAACCCGCCCAGAATCGCCGCGATCATCACCGCCGGGTAGAGCGTCAGATAAGGCAGTCGGTCGCCCCACGCTTGCATCAACCCCGCGCGCACCAGCCAGCCAGCCGCCACCGCCAGCACCGCGGTGGCATAACGCACCGGGCCGGAGAGGTTCAGCCTGCCTTCGAAAATGCCGGTCAGAGCATGTGAATGACGGGGCTCGACGTCGTAAACAGCGGGCATCTCAAGGGAAACGGCAGACCAACAGGCGTCGGTCCGGATCGAGGTGTGTGCGATCGGTTCAAGTCAGCGGTAGGGTCGGGCGGCCGGCCTGCGCCCGGGCAGCTACAGACCGGTTGGCCCAATAGACTCCCGCGAGCCGTTTTGGTAACGAAATAAGTCCGCCGTTCCCGTGACCCTACCAGATCTTGGCGCGCTGCGCGGGCGAGCGCCACATGCGATCGCCCTCCTTCACGGCAAACGCGTCATAAAACGGCTGGAAGTTCACCAAAGGCCCAAAGGCGCGAATGTTGCCCGGAGCATGCGGATCACGCGCGACCTGCAGCCGCAACGCATCGTCGCGAAACTGCGTGCGCCACTGCTGTGCCCACGAAATGAAGAACCGCTGCTCCGCCGTGAAGCCGTCGATCTTCGGCGGCGTGGGCTGGCCCCGGAGCGATCGCTGCAGCGCCTCGAACGCGATCGAAACGCCGCCCAGGTCCGCGATGTTTTCGCCGAGCGTGAGCTGACCGTTCACGTGCAAGCCGGGCAGTGCCTCGTAGCTGTTGTATTGTGCCACGAGCATCTGCGCGCGCTCCTTGAAGCGAGCTTCGTCCTCCGGTGTCCACCAATCGACGAGATTGCCGTCCGCATCGGACCGGCGCCCCTGATCGTCGAAACCGTGGGTGATCTCGTGGCCGATTACGGCGGCAATGGCGCCATAGTTCACCGCGTCGTCCATGCGCACATCAAAGAACGGCGGTTGCAGGATGCCGGCGGGAAACACGATCTGGTTGGTGACCGACGAGAAATACGCGTTCACCGTCGGCGGCGTCATGCCCCACTCGTCCTTGTCCACCTTGCGGCCGAGCCGGTCGATGACCCGGCGCGAATTGAAGTAGGCCGCCCGCGCCGCGTTGCCGAAATAGTCGTCGCGCTTGATCTCCACGGACGAATAGTCGCGCCACTTCGCCGGGTAGCCGATCATCGCGCGGAACCGGGAGAATTTTTCCAACGCCTTCTGCCGCGTCGGCTCGGTCATCCACTCGAGCTGGGCAAGCCGGTCGCGCATCACCGCTTTGACGTTCTCGATCAGCTCCATCATCCGCGCGCGCGCGGCCGGCGGAAACCGCTTCTCGACGTAAAGCTGGCCCAGCGCCTCGCCGATCGCACCGTCCACGGCCTTGGTCGCGCGCTGCCAGCGCGGCTCCTGCTGCGGCGTGCCGTTCAAGACGGTGCCGTAGAAGCGAAAACTCTCGGCCTCGAGCGGTTCCGACAGCAACGGCGCCGCGGCACGCAATAACTGCCAGCGCGTGTAGACCTTCAACTCGTCGAGCGAACGCGCCTGCAGTTCCTTCGACAAGCCCTCGAAAAACTTCGGCTGGCCGACGATCACGTCGCGCACGGTTGCCGGCACGCCCAGCTCCTGAACCAGCTGCTTCAGCGGCAGTCCGGCGTAAGCGGACGCAGCCGCGTCGATCGTCATCTTGTTGTAGTTCGCCAGGCGATCGCGCAGTTCGACCGGCAGCTTGGCGTTTTCGGCGAGGGCCTTCTCCAGCGCGAACACCGTCTCCGCCTGCTGAAACGCCGCCGCTCGCGGCTCGCCGGCCAGCTCCAGCATCTTCGCCACGTGCCCGACGAACTCCCACCGCTCTCGCGCGAATTTTTCCGAGAAGTAATACTCCTTCGACGGCAGGCTCAGCCCACCCTGGAAAAGGTAGAAACCGTAAACGTCGCTCTGCTTCTGGTCGGGAAAAAACGCCAATCCGAGGAACGGCGACCCGATCCGCAGGTGCATCTGCGCGACTTGATGGAAAAGCGCCTCCTTGTCCTTCGCGTCCGCGATCGCCGCGAGGTCCGCCTCGATCGGCTTCAACCCGAGTGCGTTGATCCGCGCCGTGTCCATCGCCGAAGCGTAAAAATCGCCCACCTTCTGCGGCACGGAGCCCGCGGCGGCCGGCTGCGCCGCAGTCTCTTCCACGATCTCCCGCAACGCCGCCCAATTCTGCTCGCGCAGTTCATCGAATCCGCCCCAGCGCGATTTGTCCGCCGGGATCTGCGTCGTCTCGTACCACTTGCCCGCCGCGAACCGGGCGAAATCCGTGCCCGGTGCGACCGAAAGATCCATCCGCTCGATGGCGAAGCCGGGATCGACCAGCGGGCGGGATGCTTCGGCGGCAGCCACGCTCGCCGCCAGCGGGGCAGCAGCGGGCAGAACTGCGATCAGGGGGAGCAAGCGACGTGAAATCATGCCGGATAGATGTGTGGGATTTCCCCGGCAGTGCAATTCGCCGTCGTGCGACGCCCCGCCCGTCCCCTCACTCCCGGCCCACCCCTCCCGGCCCGCCGACGAGATGACGGCCGAGCACACGGCCGCCGGCGAAACTAGGCCGCCAGCGCGTGACAGGTGCTCGCCAACTCGCGATCCGTGATCGCCGGCATGCGCTGCAACGCGAAGATCGCCGTGGGCTCCCACAGCAGGCTGCGCAGCGGTTCCAGCAGCCGCTTCGGCAGGTCCGGCTGTACGATGTTCGCCAGGATCGAAAGCGTCTGCCTCGACGCAGGCAGCCCGAGCCAGTCCAGCAGCCCGAATACGCCGCTGCGCTCGATCAGCGCGTTGATCTCTTCCCAGCACGCGCCTGACGTCCCGCGGAGCGGAACGTGTGCGGCGGCGAACGCCGTGAGCGCCGGCACCTCGGCCAGCGCCGGTAGCAAGGCCGGACAGCGTGCGATCACCTGCAGCGCTTCCATGCGGGCAAACGAAAACTGGTTGAGAAATTCGCGTCCCTCGACGGGCACGAACTCCAGATACGACCGCCAGTCATCCGGCCCGCAGGCCTGCGCGGCGGACGCCAGCACGTCCTCAGTCGGCGAGCTCGGGATCCAGTCTTCGCCGTAGAGGCACTCGAAGCGAACCTCGGGCCAGGCGGTGACGCGCCAAGCCACACCGCAATGCGACCAGGCGAGAGCCAGCGGAACGAAACATTTTTTGGTGCGGCGGGTGGATTTCATGCGTCCACCTTACCGCCGGGGGTGGGTCATAGCTTGTCCCACCCTCAAAAACCTGCACTTTTGTTGGTGACCCGCGAATCACGCCAAGAGTCGCGAGTCAGCCGCTCCTTTTGACACGAACCCCACCAACCACACGAAAGGCCGAAGTCCATTTGCGCCCATTCGCGTGATTCGCGGGCGACGTCCGGTTCTGCTTTCGTGTATTCCGTGTGCTTCGTGTTTTTTCCCTTCCGATGAACTTCCGCGCCCAGCTTTCCCGTCCGCCGCTCGAGCGGATGCTCAAGATCCACGACGAGCTGCGTCGGGGCGCGTTGGTCAACTGCACGAAGCTGATGAAGGCGCTCGAGGTCTCGCGCAAAACGGTGATCCGTGACATCGCCTTCATGCGTGACCGGCTCGAGCTGCCGATAGAATTCGATCCGCTGATCCAGGCGTATCGCTACACGCAACCGGTGAATGCGTTTCCGACGGTGAACGTCACCGAGGGCGAGCTCCTCGCGCTGCTGGTGGCGCAGCGCGCGCTCGAGCAGTATCGCGGCACGCCGTTTCACCGGCAGCTGGAGATCGCGTTCGGCAAGCTCGCGGGCGGACTGCGCGACCGGATTTCGTTCTCCCCCGCGGACGAGTTGCGCACGGTTTCGTTCAAGAACATCGGCCTCGGCAAAACCGATCTCGCCGTCTTCAACGCGCTCAGCGGCGCCGTGCTTCGCCAGGAGGAGGTCACCTTCGACTACCGCAAGCCCGGCGACGCCCGGGCGTCCTCACGGCGGGTGCAGCCTTATCATTTGGCGAACCGGGAGAACCTCTGGTATCTCGTCGGCTTCGATCTCGAACGCGGCGCCTTGCGGACCTTCGCGCTGCCGCGCATCGCGACCGTTGCGAACACCAAGGCCGGATTCACCCGTCCCGCCGACTTCTCGCCGGAGAAGTTTTTCGCCAACGCGCTGGGTGTGCTCGGCGGCGGCGGCGACTATCGCGTGGTGATCCGTTTCACCGCCGCTGTCGCTGATCGGATTCGCGAACGCGAGTGGCACGAATCGCAGGAGCTGCGCGAGCTGCCCGGCGACGCACTCGAGGTCCAGCTGCGGTTGGGTGCGCTGAGTGAGGTCGAGCAATGGGTGCTCGGTTGGGGCGCGGCGGCCCAGGTGCTCGCGCCCGCGGAGCTGCGCGAAAACCTGCGACGGACCACGGCTGCGTTGGCAAAAATCTATGCCTGAGCGGCCGCCTGGCGGTTGCGCCCGGCGTCCTCGGCCGGCTGGATCCCGCGTCGAGCACTTGGAGCCCGCCGGGATGTCGGTCTCCACCCGCCGCGTCGGTCCTTACCCTCTTCGCCGTTGTTTCGCGGCGAGCAGCGCGCCCACCCACGCCAGCGCGGCCCAGCCGGTCAGACACACGGCGAGCCACAGTCCCGTGTGCTCCGTCCACCAGGCCACGAGCGCGCCCGAGCCCAGCGAATTGAACGCCGCGCGCTCGATCGTCAGCAGCACGGTCACCCGCAGTGCGTCGAAGGGATTCAGCATTAGCGGCGCGACCCACACCGACGGATTCGCCTGCACCCAACCCGAACCCGCGAGCAGGATCAGCACGAGATCCGTTGCGAACAGCCACGCGAACCAAAGCGCCACCGCCGCGATGAGTCCGCGCACGGGCTCATGTATCCACAGCCCGACTGCCAGCCCCGCTGTCGCCAGCACGACCGAGAATCCCGCCGTCGCCGCCACCAGCGGCGCCAGTCCCGGCGTCCAGCCTCCCGTGATCCACCAGGGCACGATCAGCAGCACGGACGAGGGCGCGACGATCAGCGCGAGCCCCGCCGCCTTGCCCGCCACCCAGGGCGCGACGCCCGTCGGTTGCGTGAGCAGAAAAGGGGTCTCGTCGTTCTCCGCCTGTGCCGAACTGAGGCCGAGCAACAAGGCCGAGAGCGAGATCACATACAGCACGGCGTAGAGGAGAAACCACGCGACGCCGTGCGCCTCGCCTTCGGGCGCCACGAGCACGGCGGCCACGCCGGCGAGTGCGAGCAGCCCGAGATGCCAGTGGAGAAACCGATTGACGCGGTGGCTCAGCCACTCGCGTCCGATCGTCGCCAGCATGGCGCGCGCAAATCCGCTGGTGCCTTCGTTCATTCGATGCCCTCCCGATCGGGCAACGGCAGCCCCTCGGCCTCCGCGAAGGCGGCGCGCAGTCGCGCCGGAGGCAACTCGCCGACGATCCGGCCCGCCTGCATGTGGTGGCACGCGTCGACGCGCCCCTCCCACTCGCCGAGCAGATGGGTCGCCACCAGCACGGTGCGGCCCTCGCGCGCCGCGTCGGTCAGAAACTGCTGCAGTTGTTCACGCCAGAACGGATCCAAGCTCAGGCCGGGCTCGTCGAGCACCAGCACGGGCGCGTGCGCCAGCGCAAAGACCGCGAGCGCCAGCCGCTGCCGCATGCCGCCGGAAAGTTGATGCGTCATTACCTGGAGGTGGTCGGTCAGCTGCCAGCGCGCGAGTTCCGCGTCCACCGCGGACGGCTCCCGTCGCCGCAACCGCCCGTAATACTGCGCCACTTGCCGCGTGGTGAGCCGCGGGTGAAACCGTGGCGCCTGGGGCAGAAACGATAGCTGCGCCAAGGCCCGCAACGGCTCCGTCCCGAGGTCGAGCCCGTTGATCCGCACCGTCCCCGCGTCGGGAGCAGCCAGTTGCGCGATGATCCGCAGCAAGGTGGTCTTGCCGGCGCCGTTGGCGCCCACCAGCAGGTTGACTGCGCCGGGACGGACCGTGAGATCGAGCCGCTGCAACACCGCGCGCGAGCGGAAGCGTTTGCTGAGGCCGGAAATCTCGATCACGGCGCGGGTGCGCGGACCAGCGGCCGCGCATCGGTCACTCCGAGCAAACCGCGCACCGGCACGCGACTGTAAATGAACCGGATCAAGCGTTCGCCCGGACTGCCCGAAAGCAGCCCAATCGCCGGAAACTCACGTCGCCACGAGCCGAAGACATCCACTTCGCGATGCGCCACGTCCGCCACCCCATCGCGGTTGAGGTCGAGCGTCAATGCGCCATCCCAGTGATTGCCGCGGCCGCCCGCGGTCCAGTGATTGCCCTCGCTGGCGCCGCTCATCTCCACCGGATGCACGTTCCGGACAAAGCTGTTTCCGCTAAAAGTGTTGTCACCGGAGCTGTCGGAGATCCGCAGGCCGATGTAGTTGCCGGCGATTTCGTTGTTCCGGACGGTGTTCGTGTGGTTGCTCTCGAGGTAGAGCCCGACGGTATTTCCTTCCATGACATTGTGCTCGATGACGGTGCGATCCACGGTTTGCAGCAGCAGCCCGTAAGAACGCTGGGTGCGATTGGCGGTGAAGCGGTTGCCGCGCAGCACGATGTCCGCCGAGAACATCAGCGCCGCGCCCGCGGCGTTGTCCGCGAAGGTGTTTCCCTCGAAGAGATTCTCGTCGGAATACATGTAATGCAGTCCGTAGCGGACCTGGCTGATCCGGTTGCGACGCACCTGCGTCTGGTCGGAGAACGAAAAATAAATCCCGTCGCGCGTGCCGCGAATGTCGTTGTCGGTGATCTCGGTGCGCAGCGATTTCCAGAGGTGAATGCCGTTGCCGCGCTGGTTCTGTTCCAGCTCGCTCGAGCACAGCTCGGCAGACGAAAGCTTGAGTCCGGACACGATCGGGTCGGCCACGGTCTCCAAGGCCGCGCGTCCCCGGATGACATTGTGCAGGATGCGAACATCGTTAGCCGCCTTGAGGTAGATACCGTGGAGACAATCGACGACGGTGTTGTCGCGGATCGTCGCGCGCGGGGCGACCACGTAGACGCCGGCGCGGTCGCGCTCGATGTCGCTGCTGGAATTGCGAATGACGAAGCCCGCGAGTTCGACGTCGGGTGCGCGGATCTCGACGACGTTGGCTTGGCCGCCCCCATCGAGGATGGCGCCCGGCGCGCCGAGCAGCCGGATCGGCTGTTCGAGCACGAAAGGCCCGCGATACGTGCCCGCCGGCACCTCGATCGTGGCCCCCGGCCCAGCGGAGCGGATGGCGGCAGCAAGGTCGAACGAGGAGCCCGCTCGTGCCGGCAACACCACGACAAGAGCGATGAGTGCCGCCAGCCAGGCACGGAAGCACAGCGGCCCTTCGCAACGGAACCCGCCGTCTCCGACGCGTTGTTCCGGGATCGGGTCCACATCCGCGCGAAGAGGACGCCGGGCGCCACCTGGATTCTGACCAACGATCGTCACACCGGGTCCTCCTGGCGCGACATCCACATCGCGAGCACGATCAGCACCGGGAACAGGCCGAGGAACAGCGCGCCGATTTCCGGCCAGCTGCTCTGGAGGAAGTTCGCGATCTGTTGCCGGCCGATCAGCACGGGCGTGAACGGTTGAATCGTCATCGGCGCCTTGGGATCGAGCTGGTGGCCGTAGGTGTAGAGCCGGTAGTAGAAACTGCCGAACGAGAACGCCGTGAAATAAAGATATAGCGCGAGCAGGTCGATCAAGCTGCGCATCGTGCCCAGCGCCGTCGCGCGCAAACCAAGCAGCACGAAAAACCCGAGCGCAAACGGCACCCAGCGCATCTCGATGAAGTCGGCCTCGGCCAGCGGCTTCATGCCGATGTAATGATTGAGATTGTTGATCTCGTTCAGATCCTGCCCGTTGTTTCCCGCCACGAGCTGGTAACTGTAGATCCGCAGCGACAGGCCTTCCTGATATTGCGGCGCGACGAGGCCAATCCGCCAGAGCGGCAGCACGAGCGCCAGCACCAGGCTCACCACGGCAAGCAACAACACAATGCGCGCACCGAACGACAAGGGCCGGCGCAGGAAGACGTATTCGCGACGGAGAAGACTACGCATGATGGAAACAGGCCGGCGGCGCCGGCGGAAGGAAGGAATCGGGAGAGAAAAAAGGGCGCGGACTCCGCTCCGCGCCCCGAGGGACTGCTCTTCGCTGCGGCGAGCGGAGCCGCCGCTTAATCACCCATGGAAAAAAACAGAAAGCCCGGTCATGGCATCGCGGCCACGGCGCCAGCGCCCGTCGGCACCGGCGCGGTGCTCGCCGTGCTGGCGGGTTTCACCGCCAGGTACCCCTGCATCTCCTGGTGCAGCGCCGAGCAGAAGTTCGTGCAGTAGAACGGAAACACGCCCGGCTTCGTCACCTTGAAACGCACCGTCTTGGTTTCGCCTGGATCCACGATGATGTTGATGTCGTGCTCGGCCAGGCCCCAGCCATGGATCATGTCGGGCGTCTGCTCGACATTGGTCAGGTGCACCACGACCTCGTCGCCCACCTGCGCATCGATCCGCTCCGGCGCGAAATGACTCCGGATCGCAAGCGCCTTCACCTCGACGGTGTTGCCGCTGCGCGTGACGCTCGTGTCCTTCGCGTCCCAGACGGCGTTCGGGTTCTTGTTCTCCGCCTTCGGATAAACCTCGATCGGCTTGATGACGTCGGCCTTCAGGATCTGCATGAAGTGCGGCTCCGGATCCGTGAACGTCTCGTAGAGCATGGCCATCTTTTCGCCGGTGATGTCGATCAACTGGCTGCTCTCGGGCTGCGACGGACCCGTGCTGAGGTGCCGCCCCTTCGAGAGCTTGTTGCCGGCGACCAGATAACGACCGTAAGGCTCCTTCGTATCCGAACCGCCGATCACCAGGTGACCGATGTTGAAATGCACCGGGATCTTGTCGATGACGGCCTTGGAGAGATCCTTCTTCTGCTCGTCGGTCCACGGCGGCAGCTTCCACTTCGTGACCACCGACTCGATGAACAGCGAGGTGTAGGCATTGCCCTTGCCGTCATACTGCGTGTGCAGCGGACCGAGCCCGACCGGCACTTCGCCCTCGAGCACGGATTCGAACCGCAGGATCGGAACCCCGCGGAACTCGCCCTCGAAATCCCTCTTCTCGATCGCGACGCGGATCTTCTCGAAATCGAACACCGAGGCGGTCGGCTGCAGCTTGCCGCCAGCTGCGATCCAGCGGCCCGACGGATCGACATCAATGCCGTGGGGAGACTTGGGCACCGGCAGGAAGTAGAGGACGCCAGGCACCTTCGCCGGATCGATTACCGGCACGCCGTCCATGTCGGTGCCCTTGCCCTCGCGTACGGCGGCTTCGGCGGCTTTCCAGTTCACCACAGCAGCGTAGTCGCGCTCGCGCTGCGAGGCGTTCACCTCGAGCTGATCGTGCGCCATCTCCGTGTTGTAAGAGGTCCAGAACGCCCAGCCCGAGCTCGGGCCCTTGCCGGTCGAGCCGAGATCCCAATCAAACGGCGGCGTGAGAATCTGCCAGCCGACCGACATCTCGCCGCTCTGCGGATCGACCTTGATGCCGCTGACCATGCCGTTGAACTCCTTCTCGTAGTCGTTCAGCTCGGCGTAGCGGCCTTTCGGCAACGGGACGGAAAAGCGCGTCGCGACGAGGACGTTTTCGGTGTTCTCGGTCACGAACGAGGAACCGTGATTGCCGCTGGAATTGGGAATCGGCCCGAGAATCTGCTTGGTTTTGAAATCCCGCAGGTCGACGCGCGCGATGCGGTTGTTGGCGTTGTCGTTCACGAACAGCCAGCGACCGTCGTATTTACCGTCCGTCTGCGAGAGCCCGGGGTGATGAACGTCGCCCCAGGTGTAGCCGCCGAGCATCTTCTTCGTTTCCTCATCGAAGCCGTAGCCAGTGCCCGGGCTGGGCGTGAACACGGGAATCGTGATCAGGTGCCGCATCGACGGAATCCCGGCCACGAAGATCTGACCCGAGTGACCACCCGAGTAGAACAGGTAGAACTCGTCCTTCTGGCCCGGCGCGACATAGGTTTTCACCGCGGCGGAGTTGGCGTCGGCTTTGCCGGACTTGCCGTTGCCCGCGCCATCGCCTCCGGGTCGGCCGCAGCCGCCGAGGAGCACGGTCAACGAGAGCAGGGAGAGAGCGAGCGGGGTATGCAGGGATCGTTTCATGGGGAAGGCAGCGGAGAGGGATTACTCGACGACCAGTTCACCCTTCATGCCGACCTGATAGTGGCCGGGGAAGGAACAGAGGAAGACGTAGCGGCCGGGTTCGGCCGGCGCGTTGAAGGTAACCGTGTCGACCTCCTTCGGCCCCAGCAGCTTCGTGTGCCGCAGCACCATGTCCTGCTTCGAGGCGGGAACGTAGTCCGTCGCGGCGGCGTTCATCGCCTCGTTGATGAACTCGTCCACGTTGGCGCCCTTCTTGAGCAGCACCCAATTGTGGCCCATCGAAAACTTGGGCGTGTTGCCGACGTTGCGCAGCGTGACCGACAGCGCCTCGCCGCGCTTGGCGCGAATCTCGGTCAGCGAGAACTTCATCGTGTCGTCGGCCTTGATCTCGACCGAGCGGCCACTGGCCGGCGTTTCCGCGCTCGTGGCAGAAGCCGACTTGCCCGCCGGCGCGGCGGCGTCGCCGGAGCTCTGCGCTCCCGAATCGGATTTCTTGCCACAGCCGGCGAGCAGCACAGCTGCGCACAGGGTTACCGCGAAGGATCGAACGATGTTTTTCATGATGTGATGGAAAGGTTGGCAAACGGAACTGTCGGACCGAGACCCTGGACCATGGTAACGGCGGGTTGGGCGTGGTTCCGCCGCGCTGGGGGGAACCCTAGCGCGCGGAATCGCGACGACCACCGCTGGTCAGGAAGGCATGCTAATCTGAGGCGGCGTCCCCTGCCTTGATGCGGGTCAATATTTTCTCCTTCCATGAGATACTCACCTTGCGCGAACCGACAAACCCGGGCTCCGTCATACCGCCGCCGCGAGCTTGAAACCGGTGGCGGCGTAAGTTGGTGGATAGCTTGACACGCGACAAGGTGGGCGGCCCGACTGCGGACTAGGATCCTGTCCCGCGCGTGCGGTTGCCCGCAACCGTGGCGGCTGCGCAACAGGTCCACCAGCAGTCACGATCGCATGCTCATTCGCATCCCTCCTTCGTCATGAACACCCCAGCCTGTCTCCGGTCCATGCGCCGCATGCGCGCGCTCCGTTTCCTCGCTCTTTTCGCCCTCGTGTTCGCCGACGGCTGGGCGGCAGAAACGGCCCGGGCCGCGACGGAACAAGTCTTCACCGTGCGCGGCGTCGTCCGCGGCCGACTGCAGAACGGCACGCTCCGCATCGCGCACCAGGCGATCCCGGACTACATGCCGGCGATGACGATGCCGTTCAATGTCGACCCGGCGGCGCTCGAGCAGGCAGCGCAATTTCAGCCGGGCGACGGCGTCGAATTCAAGTTTGCCGTGACCGACGCGTCCTCCCGCGCCTTCGATTTCCGCCGCATCGGTGGCCCGCGCGGCGCGGACGAGCCGGCCGCCATCGCCGCCGTGCCCGCGCGGCGACTCCGCGAAGGCGACGAGGTGCCGCCGTTCGTGCTGCGCGATCAGCTGGATCGACCGCTCACACTGGCGGACCTGCGCGGCAAACGGACCGTGTTGACCTTCATCTTCACGCGTTGTCCGGTGCCGGAATTTTGTCCGCTGATGTCGCAGCGTTTCCGCACGCTGCAGCAGGCGCTCGCCACGTCGCCGTCGGCCGACACTCCCGTGCAACTGCTGAGCATCACGCTCGATCCCGAGTTCGACACGCCGCAGATCTTGCGGGCCTACGGCGAAAGTTACGGTGCGGATCCGGCGCGCTGGCGGTTCGCCACCGGCCCGAAGGAACAGATCACGGCGCTCACGCGCGCCTTCGCCGTGCACACCGAGCAGAGCCGCGGCACGCTGGATCACACGCTGGCCACCGCGCTGATCGGGCCCGACGCCCGCGTGCAGACGATCTGGCGCGGCAACGGCTGGAAGCCCGACGAGATCCTCGCCGCGCTCGCGCAGCCGCCATCGCAATAGCGGCCGCAGTCGTCGGTCGGCCCGGGGTGCAAAACGCGCCCTCCCCGATGCCTCAGGTAAAGCGACTATCCGCGTTACGCTCGCCGTCCCACCCAACGCCACAGCGCATACGACGGCACCACGGTCGCGAAAAACGCCAGTACCGCGGTGCTGAACGAATCGTCCGCGGCCAGCGAGTAGATCGCCGAGATGGCGAAATTCGGCAGCAGCGTCGCCCAAAAAATCCGTCGGCGCGAAACGCCGACCGACGCCGCCACCATCACCGAGGTTTCCGCCAGCACCGGCACGCTGCGCAGGCACGCGAGCGTCAGCCCGAGCTGGCGATGCAGCGCGTCTCGCAATCGCGCGAGCTCGGCCTCCGGGAAGAATTTCGGCGCAATCCTGCCCACGGCTGCCCGGCCAAACCACGCCGCGCATACGACTCCTGCGCTCAGCCCCACCGTGCCCCCGATCACGCCCGCGAGCCAGCCGGCCTTGGCCGCGAGAAACACGATCACCAGCACCGACGGCACCGGCGCCACCGCATCGGCCGCGAGCAGCGCGATGGCGATCAGCACCAGCCAGCCCGCCTGATGCTGCCGCTGTTCCAGGAGCGGAAAGGCGAACGATTCGCCGAACACCACAAACGGCACGCTCACCAGGGCAACCACCAGCAGCACGAACAAGGTGAACTTCAGTACGCCCACCCGGGCGGATTGGGACGCGGCAAGTTCTTGGTCGGATGGCATCGCTCGTCGAGCGTGCCGCGGCCGCGCCGCGGATCAAGCGCGTTGGTCCGCCGCCGCGGCCGCACTGTCCCGGTCCTCGACGTGCAACTCGAGCACGATGCGCCCCCAGCCACCGCACTGCAGCCCGACATCGAAGCAGCTGGCGCGGCGAAACCGGATCTGGTTCGGATCCACCCCCGCGTAGATCATTTCGTTGGCGGCAAAAACCATCATCGCAGCCGAGTTCAGCGCGTAGGTGCAGACACGTTTGGGGCAAAGCTCGGTGAGCAGATTGCCGGCGCCATCCAGATGGATTTTGTCTCCCACGCGATGCCGGCTATTGCAGCCATGCGACTCCACGACTTCGAGTACGATGATCTTGTTCTTGAGTTCAGCAGACCGCGCGAGCACGTCGGCGTTACGCGGATTCTCGCGGAATTGCTTCAGCTCGTCGTCGCTGTAGCCAAGATGCTTCTGAGCAATCTTCCAGAGCCGTTCATCGATGGGGGTGTTTTCGTTCATAGCGCGGAGCAAAAATCGGCGACGTCGATACCGTCGGAAACTGATCTTGTATTCATGCGACGACCGCCAAACACAGCGTAGAATGGCAGGACATCGTCAGGTCACGCACACACCCAACACCGAGCGAGGCGCAGCGCCCTTCACCTCACCGCTCCACCCCCGGGCGCAATTCGGCCGGCAGCAGCTCGAGCCCCAACTGTCGCGCGCGCGCATCCGCAATGCTGAGATCATAAGCCTTCGCGAGCGCGAACAGCCGGTAGATCGCGCTCGTGGAAAGCCCCCGCAACCGGGATTCGTCCAGCTGGCTTAGGCACCGTCGCACTTGCGCACGCGCCAGCTCCTCGTGTTGGGCGCGCGCCAGGACCACCGCGAGCCCGATGCGGCGATCCAGCGGCAGGCCGGCGTCGGCACCGGCCTTCAGTCGCGGGAGCAGATACTTCAGCGAAGCCTCCAATGCCTGCGTGTCGCCGCGCGCCGATTCCACTTCCGCCCGCGCCACCCACGCGCCGAGATTTGCGGGGAATCGCCGCAGCCCCTGCCCCGCCGCCGCCGCCAGCTCCAGCCGACCTGCCTCGACGAAATACGTCGCCATCCGCCCCAGCGCGGTCGCCTCGTCCTGCTCGTCGACCACTTCGAACACCGCCACCGAACGGTCCTCGAACCCAGCGATGGTCGGAAACGTGTAGGCGACCGGACGGAGCCAGGGCGGCAGATTCAGGTTCTGCAGCTCGTCGAAAAACGAGCCTTCGACCTGCCCGGAGCCGACTCGCGCGTACTCGCCAAAATACGAATCCCACGAAGGCAGGACGATATGCGTGATCTCGCGACGTGCGATCAGCGCTTCGGCTTCCTGGCGCGTAGTGGCGCTCACGATTCGGACGGTGGCCATCAACCCGCTCTGGTTGTCCCATGAGAGCGTGCCGATCCCGCGGAGGCCGCCGTAGTAGCCGAGCGCGACCGTCTCCGCCGGGGGCGCGAGCACGATCGCGCCGTCGGGCCCGGCCCGCCGCGCCAGCCAGTGCGCCAGATCGCGATGCACCAATCCCAGCAGTTCCGTTTCATCCAGCGAACGCGCCCGCCGCGCGTCCGCCAGCGACACGAACTGCGCTCCGCCGGCAATCACCGCTGGCAGCAGTGCCGCCAGCCAAATCCAGCGCGCCCGCCGCGGCGTTTGCTCCAGCGTTGTCGGAATTGTCACCGCCGCCAGCACGGTCGCCAACGCGCCGGTCATCGCCCACCAGCTGAGCTGCCAGCACGCGAGGCCGAGCGCGACCACCAGCGCCCCGCCGGGCACAAGGATGAGCGTGCGCTCGGTGGCGGGGAGCTTCCGCGTCAATAACCACCATGCCGGCGGAACCGCCAGCAGCAGCGGCAGCATCACCACGATAGGTTTCACGCCGGTCGCCGGCTGCACCAACCAGCGCAGAAAATTCGGCGCGGCCGCGTCGCCCACGAGCGGCGTCAACCGAAATGCGGACGGATCCGGCGCCAGCAGCCCACCGTTCTCCTTCGCCTGCGCGACCCAGACCAGCGCGCCAATCGCCGCAACCGCACCGACAAGTCGGAGCCCGTCGATCAGCCGGCGCGGCGATTGGCGCGTTTGCAGCCACAGGCTCGCGAGCGTCAACAGCTCGCCCAATCCGAGCCACGCCAGCGCGTGCAGCGGATGCACCACGCGCACTTGCCAGCTGCCGAGATGGTCCGGCGCAAATTCCAGCAGATAGGCCGCCAACGTCGTTGCCGCGCCCGCGACGGCCCAGCTGCGCCACGGCAGCACGAGCGCCGAGGTCGGTGACACTGCGAGGGCGATCAATCCACCCAGCGCGCAGCCAAACAACAACGGCGCCTGCACCGGGACCGAAACCCAAAGCCCCAACCCGCCGGCGAGGCCCGCGAGAACGAACCAGCGATGCGGCGCCCGCGACGGCGCGCCGGCGGTGATGCGCAGCGCCGCGATTCCGACCGCCAGCGGCAACACGCTCGCGAGCGCGAGCGCCAGCGCCAGTCCGCGGTCATCGGGCGCACCGGGCACGAAGTTCGCTCCGAGCGGAAACGCGAACGCCAGCCCCAGACACACGACGGCACTCGACCAGAGTCCGAATCGCCACGCCACAAAACCGGTCAAGCCCGCAACGATCAATCCGTGTAGCAACGGGTCCGCCCACAGCGCAGCGTGCTCCACCGCGGCACCGGGTGCGCGCCCCGTGATTTGTCGATCGAACCAACCAACGAGCCTCAACCACCAGCGATAGGGTGAAGACGCGGTGACGGCGCGACCTTCCGGCGCGTTCTCGAGCTCGTTGCGACGCACCCGCCACTCGCCGCGCGCGAGCATTTGCTGCGTTTGTTCAATCCACTGGTAGCTTTCGAGATTCTGGCCAGGGACGATCAACTGTCGCATGCCGCCGGCGTAGCCGGTGGCCGAGGTGTCGTCGTTGCGCAGCGGTTCGAGCCCGAGTGCGGACACGAAGCGCACCCGGTCAACACGCGCGCTGTTCACCCAAAACAACACGGCGAGCGTGCACACAGGCACAGCGCACCAGACGAGCAAGCGAAGCCGGAGGGTAACAGCCATCGGGGATTTGACACCGTTCAGATGCGCGGCCCTTCAGCCGGGCGCGCATACTCATACTGGAACAGGAAACGACACGGCTTCATCGCGACGCATCGAGTGTGATGACGGGCGTGCCGGTAGGCACGTCGTGCTGAGTGGTGGCGCCGTCGGGCCAGCGGACGCTGATCCGCGCGAGCGGGTTGCCCGTCGGATCGCCAAAGAACGCGGCCGCGAGTGACTGGCTCGCGTGTCCCGAACCGGCCTGGAGTTCGACCGATTGAGCATGACCGTCGCGGTAATGCGCCGTCAGCCGGGCGCCGATCGCCGTCGGATTGCCGGCGGGACCGCGCAGCTGCACGCGCACCGAACGGAGGCCAGGCTCGTGCTGGCGCTCGAACACGAGGGTGCTTGCGTTGTTGCGCGTCACCAGAAAATCCGGCCAGCCATCCTGCCCCAGATCCAGCACGGCCAGCGCTTTCGCGTCGCCCGGCACCACCAGTCCGCTTTGCGCCGGCGGCACCGGCTCGAAACCGCCGCGGCCATCGCCACGCAGCAGCTGGCTCAGTCCGCCGTCGAACCGGCCCACCACCGCGATTGGCGCGTAGGAGTTTTGCACCGCGTAAAGGTCCGCCTGCCCGTCGCCATCGAAGTCGCCTGCGACCATCCCTTGCAGCGGTGCGATCTGCGCGATCCGCGGCAACGGCGTAAACCGCCAGGTGTCGTCCGGCTGACTCAAAAACACCCCGCTGCGCAGCTCCGTCGCCATGAACTTGTCCGCGGCGGCGAGCTTCTCCTCGCCCAGGATCTCGCTGAGCGTGGCTCGCGCGTACGCGTTGTTCCGCGGGAAGCGCTTCAGCACCGAGGGTATCGCTGCTCCCAAGTCCCGTCGGCTCCGCCAGGGATAGAGCTTGTCGCCTTCGTAGTAGGCTTCGATCAGCTGCGGCTCGCCGCCATCGCGGCGAAAGTCGCCGTAGAACAAGAGCGCCGGTTGCGCCGCACTCGCCCGATACTGCGTGTTCAGTCCCACGTTGCCGGCCACGTAGTCCATCCGACCGTCGCCGTTGAAGTCCGCCGCCGCGAGGGAGGTCCACCAGCCGGTGCCCGCCGCAGCGAAGCCAGCCCGTTCGGTCCAGTCGGAGAAACCGCGGCCCTGCTCGTTGTGAAAACACGTCACCCGGCCCCACTCCAGCGCCACCAACAAGTCCGGCCAGCCGTCCTGGTCCACGTCGCTCCACAACGCCGACGTCACCAAGCCCACGTTCCGCAGCGCCGGCGCGAGCAACTCGGTCGCGTCCTCGAATCCCGCGGTCGCGGGACCGCGGTTCCGCAGCAGGGCACTTTGCGGCGCCAGCGGATACAGGCCCGGCAGCACGCGCGCGCCGAGGAACACATCCAGCCGCCCGTCCCGATCGAAGTCCGCCACCGCCGCCGCGCCCACGCTCAGCGACAGCTCCGGCAGCGCACCGGCGGCCAGCCGAAACCGCCCCGGCTCGTCCTGCACGTAAAGCTTCGGCTGATACTCCGCCGCGCCCGCCGGCAAACTGTTGCCGCCCTTCGTCACCAGCAGCGCCGGCCGCCCATCGCCCATCGCATCGAACAGCAGCACCGGCCCGTCGTTCACCCCGTCCACCGGCAGCACCGCTCCCGGGTCGACAGCATACGTTCCGTCGCTGCGGCCCAGCCGCACCTGCGCGGCCGTCTGCGTCGTGCCCCCGATCACCACGTCTTCGATCCCGTCGGCATTCACGTCGCCCACCGCCAGCGCCGGTCCGCGCCGGTTGAACCGCGTCGGCAGCAATCGCTGCAACGCCACCTCATCCACCGGCTCCTCCCGCGACACCACCGCCAGCCCATGCGCTGCGCTCGTTTCCGCGAAAAGGCTGTGTTCGTAGGGCTGCCGCTCGCCGGCAGCCGCGCGGGACTTCGATTCCTCGCGGCCGGCGGCCAGCGCCGGCCCTACCGTTCCGGGATTACCGACCCGGGTATCAGCGGACGACGAAGGCTCACGGGCGGGACGCCCGTGCCACTCCTCCGGCTCCGTGATCGTATACCGCCGGTCCGCCGCCACGTGCTCGAACCGCTGCACCGCCCCGCTCGGCCACCTCACCGTCAGCTCCTTGATCTCCACCTCCTCCCCCAAACCAAAATGCACCACCGGCTCACTGCTCGACAGCACGCCCCGTGCAATCACGAGGTACCGCACCTGCCGGCCCGCGCCGGTCACAATCTCCACTTTCGCGCCGACGCCAAACCGGTTCGATCTGGTCCCGCGTAGCTCGAAAATGACCCGATGTCCGCTGTCGGAGTCGTTGCGGAGAACCGTCACGCCCTTCTCGTAATTGCCGAACACCAGATCGAGATCGCCATCGCCATCGAGATCGCCGAACGCCGCGCCGAAGCTCACGCCTTTCTGATCCAACCCCCATGCCGCACCGACAGTCTCAAACTCGAGATTGCCGCGGTTGCGGTAAGCGAGATTGCGCTCGGCCAGCACCGGACTCTCGCGCATCACGCGCAACCGCTCGGTCGCGGTCTCCGCGTTCATCTGGCGCGTCAACAAATCCACGTTGGTGGCCTCCCGGTGCATGCCGGTAGTCACGAACAGGTCGAGCCAGCCGTCGTTGTCGAGATCCTCGAGCCGCGGTCCCCAGGTCCAATCAGTCTTGGCCAGGTCCGCCAGCCACGCCGCTTCGAGGCAGTGACCGGTACCCGTGTTCAGGAAAAGCGCATTCCGTGGATACTGCAGCACGCCGATCGTCTCATTAAACTCCTCCCGGGCCCGGCCGCGCGCATCCGCCATGCCGCGCTGATCCTTCTCGTGGGTCGTCGCGGCCATGTCCGTGATCATGAAATCCACGAGCCCGTCGTTGTTCAGATCGCCGAGATCCGAACCCATCGCCGAGTAGGGCACGTGCGGAACGACGGTCGCAATCACGTCGTCAAAGCGGCCGTCGCGGCGGTTGTGATAGAGCTTGTCGGGCGAGAGAAAATCGTTGCCGACGTAGAGATCGGGCCAGCCGTCGTCATCGTAGTCCCACCACGTGGCGGAGTGCCCCTGCCCGTTGCCGGAGATCCCCGCGTGATCGGTCACGTTCACGAACCCGCCATCGCCGGTATTACGGAAAAGATAGTTCGCCTGCCCTTCGATGTGCGCGTTCGCGTCGAGCAGGTTCGTCTGCACAAGGACATCGAGCCGGCCATCGCGATCGTAGTCGGCGAACGCACCGGTCACGGACGAGTCCCGCACGTCGAGTCCGCGCGCGGCCGCCTCCTCCTTAAACGTGCCGTCGCCTTGGTTCACGTAGAGCCGGTTCGAGGCGTCGAATCGGCAGAGATACAGATCGAGCCGGCCATCGTTGTTCACATCGACAAACGTGGCCCCCTGCTTCCACACGCCAGCCGCCGCGCCTTTGTCGGCCACGCCCGCGCGTTCGGTCACGTCCTCGAACCGGAACTCGCCGAGGTTACGAAATAGCCGGCAGCTCTCGGTCTTGCTGACGACGAAGAGGTCCGGCCGGCCGTCGCCGTCGTAGTCGCCGATCGCCACACCGGTGCCGATTTCGCCGATCTCAAATTCGTGATACCGCGCGCCCCACATCTTCGGATCCGCATACCGGTTCTCCGTCACGACGCCCGTATGCGCCGACGGCATCTCCACAAACAGCGTCGCACCGCGCGGACCGGAGCGCGCCGCCAGCGGCTGTTCCGCCAACGGGGAGCGCGGCTCGGCGGCGAAGACGGCGACCGTCGCAAAGGCCAGTGCGGCGCCGTGCCGGCCCGCGGCGAGGAACCGACCCGGCGGCCGCAGCGCCGGACCAAAGAGCGACGAGCGACGGGGCATGCGAGCCATCTATGCAGCCACCCGCGGGAGAGGGGTCAAGCGAGTGCGTCGGTGCGCCCGTGCCCGCGCTCGTTTTTCCGGAGCCGCGCGCAACAAACTGAGATCCTTTACGTCCGGATTGAGCTCCTTGTGCGCGCGGGCGGGGGCTGCGTTGGCCGGGCTTGCTGGGCCCGCCCGCGTCCCGCAAATTCAGAAGGCATCCCGTGCAGGTATCCGAGTATTCACGTTACCGATCACTCCCCTGCCGCCCCGCGAGCCGAGGGCATTGCATGCCATGATTCGTCCGGTGCTGATCTGCTCGGTGCTGGTGCTCGCCGGCGCGCTGCTGATAACCGTCACGTCGCGGCGAAGCGGACGGGGCATGTATGTATCAGCCCTCGCCGGCGGCGCGAACGCAGCAGCGTACGTCGATCCTGATTCGCCGACCGGCTATCAACATTCGCGACGTTATCTCATCGTGCCGGAGCGGCACGGCCCGGCAGCAGCGCGCATCGCCGAAGCGCAGCGCTCCCTTGCCAGTGGCGAAACACGGGCGCGGTGGACCGACCAGGAAAACGCTCCCGTCGGCCGCCCGGTTTTCACCGCCTCGCCCGCACGCTGGTGGCTGATGCTCGTCGCGTGGGCCGAGCGCGCACGTTCCGGACGAGCCGCGGGGCCGTCGGTCGAGCGGGCCGCGCTTGTCGCGGAGCCCTCGCTGCATCTGTTGCTCCTGGCCGGAGTCACCGCGCTTTGCGCGTGGCGGTTCGGCGCACTGGCAGCGATGGGCTTCGCGGTCGGCGGCGTGACCCTGTTTCCGTTCGCGGCGAGTTTTCTGCCGGGCGTACCCGATGGTCGCGCGCTCGCGCTCGGCTGCGTGCTCGGCAGCCTGCTCACCGCGGTGGCGGGATTCCGCGAGCCGGCGCAAGCTCGACGCTGGTTCGCCGCGGCGGGATTTCTTGCGGGCATTGGGCTCTGGCTTGATGTGCGCAGTCAGGTGATGGTGCTCGCCGGCACCGCCGCAGGAGGACTCTTCGCCCACTGGACCAGCCGCCGCAGCAACACGCCGGCACCCGAGGCCGCGGCCTGGCGAGGGTGGTCGCTGGCTGGCGCTGGCGTATCGCTGGTGGCCTATCTTTTCGAATACGCACCGACTCACCTTGGCGCATGGGAGCTGCGCGCGAATCATCCCCTCTACGCGTTGGCGTGGCTTGGCGTCGGCGAACTGCTCGCGCGAGCCGCGAGCGACCGCGTGCCTCCGCGCAGTCGGCTGCGCGCCGCGTTGCCGCAGATGCTGGCGGTCGCGGCCGTCGTTGTCATCCCGCTCAGCATGAAACTGACAGGCAGCCGCGGCTTCCTCGCGGCGGACCTGAATGCGTACCGGTTGACCAGCCTGCCGGGCAGCGCGGCTGCGCCAAATCTCGTTGCGTGGCTGCAGCGCGAAGGCGCGAGTCTTGACGTCTGGGCGACGCTGCTCCCGCTCGGTCTCGTCGTCGTGGCCGGCTGGACGCTCGCGGGCAATCGGATCAGTCCGCGGTGGCGGCCAGCCCTGGCATTCGCGATGGGACCAGTGCTGGCGGCCGGAGCCTTCGCGTGGCGGTGGCTCGATGCTTGGGTTCTCGTCGACGTCACATTGCTGATCGCGCTCGTCGCGGGTCTCGCAGCAGCAGCGGAACAGAAATCCCGGCCTCTGCTCACCGCCTGGGCCATCGCGCTCGCGGGGGCGGCAATTCCGGGCGTGGCTACGGCGTGGCCTGAGCCTGTTGGGCCGGCCACGGTTCTGAGCCGCACCGAAGCCGAGTTGCTGATCGAACGCGACCTCGCGCACTGGCTCTCCGCGCGAGCCGGCGGGCCGGGAGCGATCGTCTACGCTCCGCCGCAGGTCACGTCCTCACTCTGCTACTTCGGCGGATTCCGCGGACTCGGCACCCACGCCGCGGGCAATGAAGCTGGCTTCGGCTTGAGTCTCGCCATCGCCGGCGCGCGCACGATCGAAGAAGTGCAATGGGCGCTGCAGAGTCGCGGAGTCCGCTACGTGGTGGTGCCGTCATGGGACCCGTTCTTCGACGACTTCGCTCGACTCCATCTCGTCAAGGAGCACGCAACCCGCGTCAGCTTTTTCGTGAGTGAACTTCGTCGCTGGCATCTGCCCGCCTGGTTGCGACCGATGGCCTACACTCCGCCGGACATCAAAGGAATGGAGCACGCATCGGCCCTCGTCTTCGAGGTGGTCGAGGACCAGACTGCTGCGCTGGTCGAGAGCCGGCTCGCGGAGGTTTTGGTGGAAACAGGTCGGCTCGAGGACGCCAGCGCGATCGCGGAGGCGTTGCGCCGGTTTCCGGGTGACGTCGGCGCGCTGACGGCGCGCGCGCAGATTCAGGCGGCGCAGGATAATGCCGGCGCATTCACCGAGACGGTCATCGCCATTCGCGCCCGTTTGGCCAATCAGGCCGATCGCTATCTCGCGTGGGATCGACGTGTCGCGCTCGCGGCCGTGCTCGCCCAAGGCGATGAACTGGAACTCGCCCGCGCGCAGGTGCAGCGCTGCATCACGGCAGCAGACGCCCCGCGGCTGCGGATGCTGAATGAGGGCGCCCTGTATCGACTCCTGGTGCTCAGCGACGCGTTCGCTCTTCCGCTGCCGGATCCTCAGCTGCACGCGCTGGCGGAAAGCCTGCTTCCGTTGGAGCTACGCCGACAGCTGTGAGCGACAACGGTGTCATCGCGGTGCAGGGAGGATGATGACTGGCGTGGTGCCGGTCACGTCGTGCTGGGTGGTGGCGCCGTCAGGCCAGCGGACGCTGATCCGCGCGAGCGGGTTGTCCGCCCGATCGCCAAAGAACGCGGCCGCGAGTGACTGGCTCGCGTGTCCCGAACCGGCCTGGAGTTCGACCGATTGAGCATGACCGTCGCGGTAATGCGCCGTCAGCCGGGCGCCGATCGCCGTCGGATTGCCGGCGGGACCGCGCAGCTGCACGCGCACCGAACGGAGGCCAGGCTCGTGCTGGCGCTCGAACACGAGGGTGCTTGCGTTGTTGCGCGTCACCAGAAAATCCGGCCAGCCATCCTGCCCCAGATCCAGCACGGCCAGCGCTTTCGCGTCGCCCGGCACCACCAGTCCGCTTTGCGCCGGCGGCACCGGCTCGAAACCGCCGCGGCCATCGCCACGCAGCAGCTGGCTCAGTCCGCCGTCGAACCGGCCCACCACCGCGATTGGCGCGTAGGAGTTTTGCACCGCGTAAAGGTCCGCCTGCCCGTCGCCATCGAAGTCGCCTGCGACCATCCCTTGCAGCGGTGCGATCTGCGCGATCCGCGGCAACGGCGTAAACCGCCAGGTGTCGTCCGGCTGACTCAAAAACACCCCGCTGCGCAGCTCCGTCGCCATGAACTTGTCCGCGGCGGCGAGCTTCTCCTCGCCCAGGATCTCGCTGAGCGTGGCTCGCGCGTACGCGTTGTTCCGCGGGAAGCGCTTCAGCACCGAGGGTATCGCTGCTCCCAAGTCCCGTCGGCTCCGCCAGGGATAGAGCTTGTCGCCTTCGTAGTAGGCTTCGATCAGCTGCGGCTCGCCGCCATCGCGGCGAAAGTCGCCGTAGAACAAGAGCGCCGGTTGCGCCGCACTCGCCCGATACTGCGTGTTCAGTCCCACGTTGCCGGCCACGTAGTCCATCCGACCGTCGCCGTTGAAGTCCGCCGCCGCGAGGGAGGTCCACCAGCCGGTGCCCGCCGCAGCGAAGCCAGCCCGTTCGGTCCAGTCGGAGAAACCGCGGCCCTGCTCGTTGTGAAAACACGTCACCCGGCCCCACTCCAGCGCCACCAACAAGTCCGGCCAGCCGTCCTGGTCCACGTCGCTCCACAACGCCGACGTCACCAAGCCCACGTTCCGCAGCGCCGGCGCGAGCAACTCGGTCGCGTCCTCGAATCCCGCGGTCGCGGGACCGCGGTTCCGCAGCAGGGCACTTTGCGGCGCCAGCGGATACAGGCCCGGCAGCACGCGCGCGCCGAGGAACACATCCAGCCGCCCGTCCCGATCGAAGTCCGCCACCGCCGCCGCGCCCACGCTCAGCGACAGCTCCGGCAGCGCACCGGCGGCCAGCCGAAACCGCCCCGGCTCGTCCTGCACGTAAAGCTTCGGCTGATACTCCGCCGCGCCCGCCGGCAAACTGTTGCCGCCCTTCGTCACCAGCAGCGCCGGCCGCCCATCGCCCATCGCATCGAACAGCAGCACCGGCCCGTCGTTCACCATGTCGGTCGGGAACGCCGCTCCGGCATCCGCAGCCGGGTCGTTGCCAGGCGCAGAACCAAGCCGCACCTGCGCGGCGGTCTGCGTCGTGCCCCCGATCACCACGTCTTCGATCCCGTCCCCGTTCACGTCGCCCACCGCCAGCGCCGGTCCGCGCCGGTTGAACCGCGTCGGCAGCAACCGCTGCAACGCCACTTCGTCCACCGGCTCCTCCCGCGAGGTCACCGCCAGCCCGTGCGCTTCACTCGTTTCCGCGAAGAGACTTGTTGTAGCCGGGCTCGTCTTGTCCTCCGTAGCTTTCGCGAAGGAGGATGAACCCGACCCGGGGTCACCGACCCCGGCTACACCAGCGGCCGGCTCCGTGATCGTATACCGCCGGTCCGCCACCACGTGCTCGAACCGCTGCACCGCCCCGCTCGGCCACCTCACCGTCAGCTCCCTGATCTCCCTCTCCTCCCCCAAACCAAAATGCACCACCGGCTCACTGCTCGACATGTAGCCGCGCGCCAACCACAGCTGACGTACCTGCACGCCCGCGGACGTCGCGATGTGCACCGTCGCGCCGACCCCGAAATGATTGGAGGTGGTTCCCCGCAGTTCGACGATCACCCGATGACCGGTGTCGCTGTCATTGCGCAGCACGGCCACGCTGTCCTGATAGTTGGCGTAGACGAGGTCCAGATCGCCATCGTCGTCGAAGTCCCCGAACGCCGCGCCGAAGCTGATGCCTTTGTGATCCAGTCCCCACGCCGCCCCGACGTTCTCGAACGCGAGATCGCCGTTCTGCTGGCCCGCAGAACGGAACGCGAGGTTCTCCTCGTTCAGCACCGGACTCTGCCGCATGATCCGCACGCGTTCCGCCGTGGTCTCGGCGCTGAGCATGCGCGTGTTGATGTCGATGCTCTGCTCGACGAACATCCCATTCGGCACGAACAGGTCGAGCCGGCCGTCGTTGTCGAGATCCTCGAACCGCGGTCCCCACGTCCAGTCGGTCGCGTCGATGCCGGCCAGAACCGCCGCCTCCAGACATCGTGCGGTCCCGGTGTTCAGATATAAAGCGCTGCGCGGATACTGCGGCGCCTCGTTGCCAAGATCGGGCGGATCGACCGCGCGGCCGCGCGTGTCCGCCATGCTGCGTTGATCCTTCTCGTGCGTCGTCGTGGCCATGTCGGCCGAGAGAAAGTCGATCAGCCCGTCGTTGTTCACGTCGCCCAAATCCGCGCCCATCGAGGCGAACGACGTGTGCGGCAGCACGCGGTCGACTGAATCGGTGAACGTGCCATCGCGGTTGTTGTGATACAGTCGGTCTGGCGCAGCGTAGTCGTTGGCAACGTAGAGGTCGGGCCAGCCGTCGTTGTCGTAGTCCCACCACGTGGCCGAATGGCTCTGCGTCGCGCCCGCGATGCCCGCCGCCGCGCTGACGTCCGCGAAGGTTCCGTTGCTCAGCTGGTGAAGGAGATAGCCGCGCTGGCCGTTCGGGCCGCGCATCATGTTCAGCAGGTTGGTCGCGATGTAGACGTCGACCCGGCCATCGCGGTCGTAGTCGCAGAACGCCGCCATCCCGCTCGCGTCCGACACGTCGAGCCCGTAGTCGTGCGCGAGTTCGCGAAACCTGCCGTCGCCTTGGTTGACGTAAAGCAGGTTAGAGGCGTCGAAGCGGCAGACATACAGATCGAGCCGGCCATCGTTGTTCACGTCGACGAACGTGGCCCCCTGCTTCCACACACCCGCGGCCGCACCTTTGTCCGCTACGCCCGCGCGCTCGGTCACGTCCTCGAAACGGAAGTCGCCGAGGTTGCGAAACAGCCGGCAGCTCTCGGTCTTGCTGACGGCGAAAATATCCGGCCGGCCGTCGCCATCGTAGTCGCCGATCGCCACCCCCGTGCCGACGGCGCCGAAGAGGAATTCCTGGTAGCGGCGCGCCCACATCTCGGGGTCGGCATAGCGGTTTTCCGTCTTCACGCCCGTGCGCTCGGGCATGAGCCGGGTGAACATCGTCGCGCCGCGCGGCGCCGAGCGCGGAGCCAGCGGGGCCGATGCGATCCCGGAGCCGCACGCATCGCCGGCCACGAGGACAATCGCGGCGAGCGCCAGACACTTCGCTCGCCATCCGCGATTGCGGGGGACGGCGCCAGTGGCGGCGGGAGGAGCGATCGCGGCGGCCATGGAGGATGGATGGCGAACAGGAAGTCACCCACGAATTGGTGGTGACGTCGGGGAGGTTGCCTGCATGGTGGCTTCGCGAAAATGAGAAAAGTCCGGCGGCCTGACGCCGCCGGACCCGTTACCCAGTCGAGATGAGGTATGACGCTCCTACATCGCGACCGAAGTCTAGAATTCGAACGTGTTGGTTAGCTGCCAGCTCATGCCCTCCTGAATGCGGGCCAGGGCGAGGTCGCCGTTGGGCTGGAGTCGCGATGGCACGAGACTGTTATCCTCGCCCACGTTTCGAACGTTGACCTGGATCCGCCAGTTGACGTCGCGCGTCACCTTGAAGGAGTAGCCAAACCACACGTCGACGTGGGTTTCGTTGTCGCCCTTGAAGGGCTGGTTCACGTCCAAGCCGCCCTGGGTAAGGAACTCGACGCCCGCGTAATCGGGATCGTTGGTGTTGGCATTTTCGAAGTCCGGATTGAACCGGTAGCCGATGATCCGGCCCGCTTCGAGGCGCGCCGCGCCGCCGACGAACAGACCCTTCAGCCGGCCATGGTCGAACGTGTAGGTCGAGATCGCGTTCAGCCGCCACGGCGAGACTTCAGGCGCGGCGCGACCGAGACCATTCAGGAAGACCGTGTAGGGCGCGACGATGCTGGTGTTCCACTGCGCTTGCAGGGGCTGGCCGCCGTTGTACCACATGCGGACCTGGCCGCCCGGCCCGTTCATGAACCGGGTCATCGCACCAATGAAGTCCTTCGACACGGTGTCGATCGACTCGTAGGTGGCGTCGACCTTCGAGTAGTTGAGCGACACGTTCCAGTTCTTCGTCGGCTGCGCATAGAGCTCGATTTCCGTGCCCGTCGACTTGGTGTCGACGGTGGTGTGGTGATTACCGAAGGTCGAACCGCCGCCCACCGGAGCACCGGACGCAAGACTGTACCCGGCCGTGAAGGAATCGCCCAACCGGCCGCTCTGCGCTCCGATCGTGGGATCGATGTCGGGCGTCAGCGCATAGCTGCGGAAGAAACTCGCCGGGAACGGTGCATGGACCCAGGCATCGGCGATCGCCAGACCACCGACGTAACGTGTGCCGTTCGGTGCCGTACCCCCGTTGCGGTTATAGGCGTCATAGGCGGCGATCTCCTCCGGCGTATTGCGGGGGAGCCCGTCGTTGCCGGCATAGTCGCCGTAGCCGGAACTCGCGGGGTGACCAGCGAGGAAATCCTGCATCTGCGTCGCCCAACCGTAGCCCCAGATAGAACCGTCCGCGATGAAGTACGCGTTGTTGCCGAGACCGCCGATCGAGTTGCCGCTGGTCGTGCCCAGGGTGGCGTTGGCCACCTTCGTCCGGAAACGGTTGACCCGCAGCGTCAGCTTGTCGTTGAGCGTCGTGATCGAAACGCCGAATTCCTTGGTGTCGCCGCTCGCGTTCGGAACCGGGATGCCGGACAGACTCAGGCGGGTGGCGTCGGCCCGGAAGTTTCTGGAACGATTATAGAACAGGCTGATCTGGGTGTCGCCCGGCAGACGATTCGTGATGAATTTGGGTAGGTGATACACCGCACCCCAGGATTTGCTCTCCCCCTTCACATCGGTGCGGGAGGCGAAGTTGTCCGGGAATTCCAGACTGGTGAACCCGGTATTCTGGTCGGTGACCGCATTGGTCTGGTAGTTCGTGATGACGTCCTTGCGCCAGCCAAACGTCGGCACCAGCGTGCCGTCGAACATCCGCCCCTGCCACGTGATGCCGCGGGAAAGGTTGCGGTAGCGCGTGCGGCTCGCCGACTGCACGAGATTCGGGAAATCCTGCGGGTCGTCCGAGAACATCCACGTCGCGGGCTGCGACTGCCAGCCGATGTAGTTGGCCGGATTCTGGGACTGGTTGTAGGCGCCGGCATTGTTCTGGGTGCCGTTGTTCTCGATGTAGAACCCGTCCGAGACCGTGGGCGTGGTGCCGGTATAGTCGGCCGCCGGACGCGTCGGGAAAGGAGCCGAGGGATCCACATAGCCGGTGGCGGCCGGATCCGTCGGCCGATTCCAGTGAGAATCGAAGTTGATGACGTTTTGGTTCTTCGGCGGACGAATGACGTAGTTGAGGTTGGTCAGGTTCGCACCCGATGCCGACGATGCGCTCGCCAAACTCGGTCCCACATACGCGGCCCATTCGAACTGGCGTCCCGACCCCAACCCATTCGCGGCATTCAGCAGCGACGAGTTGTTATAGATCGACCACTCGGGTGTGACGGCGAAATCCGACCAGTTCATGTTCCGCTGCACGACCGTGTTCCGCTCGTACAAGCCGGTGAAGACATGCTTGCCCAGGATCCGCTCGAGCCGCGAACCCTTGTCGAGGAAATCCTCGGCGCGCAGATCGCCGGTGGTGGTCAGCCGGACGGCATCCCGCACGGTGTTCTGCTGGTAGTTGAGGCTCGGCGCGCCGGAACCGTTGGTCACCATCGGCCGGCCCGCGTTGGGGTTCAATGCGCCGTTCGCATAGCGAACGTTGACGTCGACTGTGATCGCGTAGTTCGAGCCCGTCATCCAGCGATGCGCGCCCTCCTCGTAATCCTGGTGATCGAACGCTGCCTGGAAAGCCAACCGGTCGTTGAAGAAGCTCTGGTCGATCGCGACGTTCATCGCGTTCCAGTCCTGCCACTCCCGCTTGTTCGGCCCGTCGAGCAGGTGGGTATAGAAATCGAAGATGCTGGGATCCGTGATGACTTCATCCGCCCAGAAAATCCCGCCGGGCACCGTGAGCCACGGATAGGTGCCGGTGCCCGTGCCGGTCGTGCCGACATTCAGGCCCACGTTCGCCGCATACTGGCTCATCGGCGGGATGCCGACGGGCCGGTAACCCTGCGCGCCTCGCACCCGGTTGCCGTTCGCATCGGCAATGCCCGAGCCCGTCTGAGCTTGCGCCGTGATCGTGTAAAAGGGCGTCGCACTCGGCTGCGGCGGGTTGGCCACGCTGTTGATGCTGGCGGGCGTCGCCTCGTAGTAGTTGGTGATGTTCGCCCAGTATTGCCGGCCCTCCGCCCAGCCGCCGAGTTCGTAGGTGCGGGCCGCCAGATAGCTACCCGTGCCGCCCGGAAGTGGAACGCCCGACGGATTCGGGTTAATCAGGCTGAATTGGTCGATGACGAGCTTGTTGTAGCCGAGATTGTTTCCCAGCCGCGCTTGCGGTCCGGAATTGAACCAGTAGCTGATCTCGTCCACCGGCGGAGTGGAGCGCGGATTGTTCGCGCGCACCTTGCCGTATTCGTACTTCGCCCGGATCGAGGTGTGGCCATCGAGCACCTCCATCAACTTGGGTTCGAACCGCAGTGCGCCGAACAGCCGCGTGGCATCGTTGTAGGCCGGCTCTTGCTGGAACTTCGCGTTGTCCTGCAGCCCCGCAAAGCGGACGGCGAGGACCTTCGAGATCAACACCTGATTCAGATCGATCGAGGTCCGGACCGAACCCCACTCGTCCAGCCGGTTCTCCAACTGGTGGGCCGTCTTGAACGTCGCATCGTTGACACTGCCATTGATGATGCCCGCCGGACTGCCGACGCCGAAGAGGATCGAGTTCGGGCCGCGTTGCAGATCGACGCGACCGATGTTGAAGCCATCCCACGGAATGTCCGTGAGGAAATAGTCGCGCGTATTATCGGCCGAATCCAAACCGCGTACGCGGGTCGCCGACGTGACGGTGTTTTCCTGATACACGGCGCTCCCCGCCACGCCCGAGTAATTGCCGCGGATGCCGCCCACTTCCGTGCTGGGCGTATACACCAGCAGGTCGGCACTATTCTTCGCACCGGTGTCGCGGAGGAATTCCTTCGTCACGACCGAAATTGCCGAGGGGAGATCCTTCAGGTCGGTGCGCACGCGAGAACCGGCGAGCGTCGAATTGGCCTGGTAACTGCCCTGATCTTCGGACGCGTCGACGACGAACGGCGAGAGCACGATCGGCTGTTCGTCCGCCGGATCGATTTCCGCACCTGTCGGCGCGGCGGTCTGCGCCGCGAGAAACGGCGAAGCGAATAAGCAAAACGCGGACGCCGCGGCCAGGCCAAGCGCCCGCTCGATTGAGCGATTCATTATCATTGGGGTGTTAGGTGAGCTGAGGTCCGGTTCATCGAGCCGGTTGCCACGACCGGACCGACGTCCGACCAATAGCATTTGGAGTATAGCGAAAAGGCGGGGGCCGTTTAAATGAGTTCGGTCGTTATCGTTTTAAGCTGTATTCGCTGTTCACCCTCGGCCCTGGGGCAGTCACCCCGTCCGGCCGCCGTTTCACCCCTGTGCCCGCCAAGCGCAGCATGCGTCAGACGGCGTGCGACGCCCCGAAACCAGTGCGTGGTGAGCATCCTTTGCCGGCGGGGATATTACCGAGACTACCCAAAGAAGTGACGCCGAGGTAGGCCGGTCCCGCCGCCGCGGAACCGCGACGGTCCACTCGGCCCGTCGAACCGCTTCGAAAAACCCCGATTGCGGCTAGCCTCTAGACGGCGATCGGCTCGGTTCGGTGTTTCCGGCGATAACGGCCCGGCGATTCGCCCGTGAACCGCTTGAACAGGACACACATGTATTCGACGTGAACGAAACCGGTGAGCTCGGCGATCTCTGCCAGCGGCAGATCCGTCTCGAGCAAGAGTTGGATGATGCGCATCACCTGCACGCGGCGAATCTCCGCCTGGGGGGAACGACCGACGTGACGACGGAAGCGGCTCTCCAGCTTGCTGCGCGACACCAGCACCTGTCTGAGCACGTCGTCGACCGAGACGCCCTTGCAGGCGTGCTCGCGGATGTAACTGAGCGCATGGGAGACGACCGCATCGCTGACGGCCACGACATCCGTCGACTTGCGCGTGACGACGCCCAATGGCTCGATCCGCACGTCGATCACGCCGCTCGCACGGCCCGCCATGAGCTCGTCGAGGTGCTGCGCCGCCTGATAGCCCGCTTGGAAACTGTTCGCCGCCACGCTGGAGATCGGCGGGTTCGCCAATTCACAACGCATCGGATCATTGTTCGCGCCCAACACGCCCATCTGCTCGGGTACCAGCACGCCCGCCGCTTCGGCTGCGCGCATCACCTGGAACGCACAGAGATCGCTGCACGCCATCACTGCCACGCGCGGCGGCAAGCCGCGCACCCAGAGCGTCAAGGCATCGGCCTCCGCTCCTTCCCAAAACGGCGCGAGATCGCTCGGACGCTCCACTTCGAACAGCTCGCAGGGGTGTCCGGCGAGTCCCAGTGCCTCCACAAATCCGGTGCGCCGCTCCTGCGACCAGCCCAGATCCCGATACCCGCAGAACGCGAAATGCCGGTAGCCACGTTCCAGAAAATATTCCGCGCCCATCTGCCCCAGCGCGGCGTTGTCCGCGCGGATTTTCGAGACGTGCGGCATCGGCGGCGCGTCACTGAGATCGACGAGCGGGATGCCGAGCTCGCTGCAGGTGCGCGCCAGCGTCGGCGTGGTGTGCCGGCTGATGACTCCGCACCAGCGCTTGCTGCGCACCCAGCGCGGGTCGATTTCCGCGCGACCCTCGTCATCGAGATAGGCCACCCACGAGTTGCTCGCGCGTTCGTAATGGGTCACGCCGCGCAACATCCCCGCGGCATCCTCGTAACGCGTCTTGAACACGAGCAACACGTGAGGCTTCGATTCCGCGCGGGCCGGGGCGAGGCTGAGTCGGTCGAGACCGGTCACGCCAAACCGCTCCGCGCTGGAACGCGGTCGAGCCGCGGGCGCTGGCAGAAGATCACCACGCAAGCGATTCGGCGCCTTGCGGGCTCCCTCCCCAGCTTGAGCACGGAGCTGCGGAGTGAAGGTCATGGGGTTCGGAGTTTGACGCCGTCCCAAGTCGGCGGCGTGGGGAAAAACACCAGCATTTCCGCCGTTCCTTCACGCGCCGGGCCCTAAATCAGTGCCGAAAGTGGGATTCCCAGAGGAGAAAAAATCTCAAAAAAAATTGCTGATGAAGCGTTAAATCACGTCGCTTTGACCCGGGAAATGGGTTCTTTTGCCGTTTTCGCCCGTTAGGCTGCAGGCGCAACCGAACGCGCGACCGTCCGTCAGGCCCGCCCGGACGCCCCACGAAGTTTCCGGCGGTCGCGCCTGCTCCTCCCGGCTCCTATACTCCATCCTGCGATGCCCTCCCCCGCTCTGTTTAATATCTCCCGCCGCGCTTTTCTCAAACGCTGCGCCACCGTCGCTGCCGCGACCGGCCTGCCCCTTTGGTATGTGAGCTGTCAGCACGCGCCGAGCGCGGCCCAGCGCCGTCGGCTCGGCCCCAACGACCGGCCGCGGCTCGCGCTCATCGGTTGCGGCGGCATGGGCAGGATCGACGGCGCCAACGCCTCGAATCATGGCGACATCGTCGCGGTGTGTGATGTCGACGCGAACCACGTGCGGGAGGCGGTCGAGAAGTTCCGCACCGAGTCCGCCACGCCGGAAGGCTATGGCGATTTTCGTCGCGTGCTCGAACGCTCGGACATCGATGCGGTGATCAACGTCACCCCCGACCACTGGCACACGTTGATCAACGTCGCCGCCGCGAAAGCCGGCAAGGACGTCTACGCTGAGAAGCCGCTCACGCTCACGATCGGCGAAGGCCGCCACGTCGTGCAGGCGGTGCGCGACGCCGGCGTCGTTTTGCAGACCGGCACGCAGCAGCGCAGCTCGCCGCGTTTCCGGCTCGCGTGCGAACTCGTGCGCAACGGCCGCATCGGTCAGCTGCAGGAGGCCAACGTCTGGCTGCCGGCCGGCTTGCACGAAGGGCCGTTCGACTCCGCGTCCGTGCCCGCCGGGCTCAACTGGGATTTCTGGCAAGGCCAGGCTCCCGCGGTCGACTACGTGCCGCAGCGTTGCCATGGGACGTTCCGGTTCTGGTATGAATACTCCGGCGGCACGATGACCGACTGGGGCGCGCACCACAACGACATCGCCTACTGGGCCGTGGGCCTCATCGCGCCGACGCGCGTCGAGTCCACCCGGCTCACGCAGCCGATTCCCGGCGGCTACACCGCCTACTCGGACTACGAGGTCCGCTACACCTACGAGAATGGCGTGAAGCTGAACATCCGCACGACGAAGGACGACAGCATCTATGGCGACGTGATCAACAAGGACGGCCAGCGCAACGGCATCCGGTTCGTCGGCAGCAACGGCTGGATCTGGGTGAACCGGAAACAAATCACTGCGAGCGATCCCGACCTGCTCAAGACTCCTCTCCCCGAGAACGCCGAGCGGCTCTATCGGAGCGATGATCACTGGCAGAACTTCGTCGACTGCCTGCGCTCGCGCGCCCGGCCCATCTGCGATGTGGAGACCGGTCACCGCTCCGCCACGATGTGCCACCTCGGCGCGATCTCGCTGCGCACCGGCCGCGCGCTGACGTGGGATTACCAGCAGGAGAAATTCGTGGGCGAGCACGCCGCTGAAGCGAACACCTATCTCGTGCGCGAAATGCGGAAGCCCTACGACTTCAACTTCGCCTAAACCGGGTGCAGCGAACCTCGTCTGTCTGGCGGAAGCCAGGTGGAGCGCGGTGCCCTCAACACGCCTTAGCTCACGCGAGGAATGCGATCCCTCCTGCGCAAGCGGCTCGCGGCTTTCCTGCGCAGTTCGGCGCTCCCGCGAATCCCTGCACCACCGGCTCGGTGCTCGCGCCGATCAGCGCCCGGCACAACCTTCGAGCTGGCGGTGTCGCTCGTGAGCGCGGGCTGATTCGTCCCGCTTCGCTCGCGTTACTTCGTCAATCGCCACGCGTCTACGACTCCTTGCGGCGTTTCGCCCAACCCCCCCAAAAAAATCCCATGAACGTTCATCCGCGCGTTTTTCTCACAGGCGGGCTTTTCGTTTCCCTCGCTTTCTTCGGCGTCAGCTCCGCTTCCGCCGCGCCGCATCGTAAACTGGACATGATCGTGGTCAGTGAACGTCCGGTCCAAGCGACCGCCGACGAATCGAGCCGGGGGCTGCCCTACCTAGCCATTGACGGCGGGGGTGCTGAGGCGGGCGATCCCGTCGCGGGCGAGCGACCGCCGAATCCCGCGCAGGTCGCGGCCGCGCTGCAAGCCGCACTCGATGCTCGCGGCTTCGTGCCCGCGGCGGACGGTTCGACGCCGGTGCTGGTGCTCGTCTATCACTGGGGCATGATTCGGCGCGATTCGCACGAGATCGCGCCACCGTCCGAACTGGCGCCGAATCTCAAAGCCCGGCTTTCCCTCGTGGCACCGCAGCGGCTGGTCCAGGACATCGAAAGAACCCTCGTGGCCAAGCGCTATGTGGGCACGGCGGTGCCGATTTCAAACCTGCCCAGTCACCGCGACGCTTTGGACTACGCGCGCGACCCGCGCTACTTCGTTATTGTCTCGGCATATCGCGCCGACTCGCTGGCCGACGTTGAGCCGGTGCGGGTGTGGCGAACGCGGTTGAGCGCAGCCACCAATAGCGGCGCGATGTCCGCAGTCATCCCCGCGCTGCTGGCGGCGGGTGCGGATCAGTTGGGCCGGGATCTACCCCGCGCTGAATCAAGCCGAGTGTCGTTCCCCGAGGCTCCCGTCGCAGCGCCGGCCCACGAGACGCCGGCGCTCGGAGAGCGCGTCCGGACGGCGATCGATCGGATTGTCGCGCACGAGCGACGGGAGTTCCTGGGGAACCGCTACACCATCGTCGATCGCAGCATCGCCAGGTAGGCGCCAGGCGTCGTCGACCTGTACACACGCGTGGTCCTGTGAACCGTCTCAGCGCGTGCCGCGCGGAGCGCGCACCAGCAATTCCCAAATCAACACCGCGCCCGCGACGGAAACGTTGAGCGACTCGACCTTCCCGCTGCCCGGGATCGTCACGAGCCGGGTGCATGCGGCGGCGACCTCCGCGGACAGCCCGTGTTCTTCGTTGCCCAGCACCAGCGCGATCGGTTTTCCGGTGTGCGACTGCGCCTGGGGCAATCCTCCGCGCGTCGCGGCGCCGATCACGTCATAGCCGGCGGCCACCAGACTGCGGAGAAACGCCGGCAGATCGTCCACCCGCGCGAGTTCGAGGTGCGTCATGCCGCCCTCCGCCACGCGGTACGCCGCTTCGCTCGGCTGTGCTGCAGCCGGATCACGCGGCAGGATCAGCCGAGGCAGTCCGAAAAATGCCGCGGTGCGCGCGATCGCGCCGAGGTTGTGCGCGTTGCCGATCCGATCCAGCACCAACAGCGGCTCGCAGCGCTTCACCCACGCGGTCAGGTCGGCCGCCGCCGGTTCGCGCATTTCGGGCGCCTCGACAACCGCGACGATTCCGCCGTGGTGAAGGGTGCCCCCGACTTTCTCGAGTTCGGCCGGTTCGACACAGCGGTAGATTTTCTTCCGTTGCGCGAGGGTGCGGCAGATCACGCCGATCCGGCGGCCGGTCGCATAGTCGAAGTAAAGCCGTTTGATCGCGCCGGGATCGGCCGCGAATTGCGCCCGCACCGCCGCCAGTCCGCAGATCGTGAGTTCTTTGGGCTTCACGCCGCCATCAAACGAATCCCACGGCAAAACGCACGCCTCAGATCGTTCCGACCACGGTGAATTCCTCGCGGTCGTGGTAGAGATGCCGAATCAGAAAAGCGTCGCCGTGACGCCGAAAGACCGATCCCGTCGTCTGCAACTCGCCCAGCAGCCGCACGGGATCGACGCGGCCAAACTTCAGATTCACGACCACGTGGCGGCACCAGCCGCGCTCAAGCCACGGCGCCACGAGGTCCTGCAGGACGTGATGCGGCTCTTCCACCAGATCGCAGAACAGCCAGTCGAAAACCTCGTCGCCGACGGGCGCGAACCGGAACGCATCCTCACGCCGATGCTCGATGAGCGGATGATCGAGCGCGCCGCCTTTCAGCGGTCCGTTGTCCACCGCGATCACGCGGGCGCCGCGTTTCGCCGCGCTGTAGCTCCACCCGCCCGGCGCCGCGCCGAGATCGCAGACGGTTTCGCCACGGGTGGGCTCGCCTCCTAGGACGCCGTAAGCCTCCTCCACTTTCAGATAACTACGCGACGGGGCCAGCGGATCGTCGGCCATCCGGCGCTGGCCGTGCCGCCACCCTTCGCGCGCGACGAACACGCGACCGAAGTCGGCAAACCACACGAACAGCCCCCGGCTCGCGCCGATGCCGCGAGGCAGTTCCGGCGTCGCGAGCTTCGCAACCCGCGAAAGCTTTTTCTTCAGAATTTCGCCCCACGCCTTTTCGACCGCCGAAATCCGCCGGCCCAGCCCAACGAGTTCCTGCGGCCCGGCCCAGACGCTCGGCCACGCCGCTTCGATCCGCTCGCCGTGCAGCGACGTGAGAAACCACTCGGCGATGTGCTGGGCGAGCGCGTTCACCGAATCGCCTTTCAGTTCGACCTCGCCGCTCAGCGTGAGGTGCGGAAAGGCGAGCGTGCTCCCCGCCGCCCAGGCGCGATCGCCCTCGGCGACGCGCGCGACCGGACTCACCGAAGCGCGAATCCAGCCCGGGCCTCGCTCAGCCATTGTCTGCCCGTGCAACTCCGTGAGTTCACGCGTGAGCAGCGGTTCGAAGCCGGCTTGGCAGATGAGCAGCATCGTTCGCGAACGTGTCGCAACCCCGTCCGCCGTCGACGAAAAACCTGAGCCCGTCGCGTCCGCCATGGCCTGCCGAAGAGTAACCTAATGGGTTACTCTTTCCCGTCCTCTGCCAGAGCAATCTGACCGCGGAGCAGAAGAATCGAAGTAACCGTTAGTCTAGTCTTGAGCGGGAGCACGGGACCAAAAAAAGGGCCGGTCGAATCGACCGGCCCTGCTTGCCTGGCGACTTGCGCGCGGGTGCTAGATCAATTCGCACGCGCCGCCGGCACACGCGACGGTTTGCTTGAGTTCGGTCTCATCCGACTGCTCCCGCATCAAGGTGTAGTCGACCTTGTTCGGGCGCAGGGAATTCCATTTCGCAACGTCGGCTTCGGTCGAGACCTCTTCGCGCGGCGCCTGGGCATACGTCTTGTCCCCGGCCTCCTGCAGCAACGAGATGCCGGTGAAGTAACGGCGGTTGGCCCAGATAAACTCAGCCACTTCTTCCCACTCGTCCGCGCGGACGGTGCAGGTGTTCGACACGTTGTGGTGCAGATCGGGCGAGCGCGACTCGGGGTCGCCGCCCGGGATCACCCACGATTGTTGCACGAGCTTCACCAACTCGAGGAATTGGATCGCCGTGAGATCTTTCCGAAGGATGGCCTTCTTCGGCGCCTCGACGGGGAAAGTGATCACGTCGTCCGTGTCGGGATTGTAGACGGAGACCTCCGTCATCTGCGGATTGGTCTGCTTGAAAAAGGCGTAGATCGGCTCCTTGCGGTTGGCTTGCACGCGGCGGAAATAGCGTCGCGCGTGGTGCGGATGAATGCCCGACGCAGCGCCAAGGATCAGCGAAGCGGTGCCCTCCGGCTTGCAGGTCGAGAGCTTGGCGGCGGGCTGGATGCCGATCAGCTTCGCCACGAGGCGGTTCGTCGCGCGGCACAGTTTCGCGCCGCTCGTCAGGATCTCCTGGTCGAACAGCACACCGGGGTTGTCCATGAACCCGCAAATCGACACGCCGAGCAGCGAATCGTGCTCGTTGATCAGCTTCGTGATCGGCCCGAGATACGGCATGTCGGTGTAGGCGGCCTGCAACGTGCCGATCACCGTCGCCGCGATGCACGCCTTGTAGAACGCCGTCTCGGTCGTCGCGGCCTGGCCGTTGATCGTGGTGAGATTGCAGTGCTGGAAGCCGGACAGCCGGGTCGTGCCGGGAAGGTCGCCCTTGTAGCCGTTGGCGAAAAGTTTCGCGACCTCGTCCTGCGAGAGCTCCCAGTTCACGACCGGCAGGAGGTTGATTTCGGCGCAGGGATTGCAGCCGGCGTCGGGGTGGTCGTTGAAGAAAAAGCCCGGCTCGCCGAACTCCTTCTGGGCCTTGAACAGCTTCTTGAAATGCTCGATGTTCTTGTCGCTGCGCGACAGCACCGCGGAATTGTTCGAGGCGGAGCGATGCGGGTGCTTGTCGAACCAGTTGCCGGTCTTGGCGTTCATCATCTCCTCGTCATCGGGCGAGAAGAGGCAGATGGTCGCCGAACGGCGAATACCGCCCGCGAGCACCGCTTTCGCGATGAACATGTTCAGGTCGTAGACCTCGATCGGGCGCAGCGCGCGGCCGGCGGCCTCGTGCAGCAGCGCCTCGACCTTGCCGAGTGCCTTCTTCAGCGGCAGGTGACCGGGCGCCTTGCCGCCCGAGGTCTTCAACAGGCTGCCACGCGGACGAATCCGCGAGTAGTCGAATTCGATCTTGGTGCCCTCGTAGAAGGACATGATCAGCGCGTGCAGCGCGTCCGACCAGCCTTCGATGGTGTCCTCGATGTGGAAATGCACCACGGGCAGATCGTTCTCCGCGCCCCGCGGCGGCAGCGGCGGCAGCATCGCGATGTGATGCTTCTGCACCGAGAAGCCCACGCCGCAGCCGCTCAGCAGCAGGAAGAAATATTCGCGGAAGAATTCGATCCGGTCGACGTTCGCGAAGCTGCAGTTGAATATCCGGCTGTGATTCTTGAGAATCGCCGGCCCGCCGAACTGCATCGAACGCATGCTCGGCAGCACCTTCTTCGTCGCGACCTGCGTGAACGCGTCGGCGATGATCTGGTCGAGCCGCATGCCGCCGATGGAGCGCACCAGCAGTTCCGCGTTCTTCCCCGCCAGATCGGTAATCTCCGCCGGCAGGGCCGACGACAGTTGGCGTTCCAGTTTGTCCGCAAAGAACGTCAGATGCATGTCGCGCACCCGCTCGACGCCTTCCGTGAAAATTTCCCGCCGGCCCAAGTCGGGACGATAGCGCGCGTATTTCGCCATCGCGATGTAGTCGGCCATGCCGTTGTCGACATAGTGCGCCAGCCGACGCTCGGCGTGCCGGGCGCGGTAGAGCATGTAGGCCCGGGCGACTTCCCAGTGTCCGGCCGCCGCGATCGCCTTTTCGGCCGCGTCCTGCACCTGTTCGATTGAAGGGTGTTTGCCGTCGCGGTAATACAGTTCGAGCATCTGCGCCACCGCACCGGAAATCCGGCTGACCTCGTTGAAGGTTTCCGTGTCGAGCCCGAAGCACGCCAGCAGGTGATCCCGATACGGATTCGGCGCGTTGTCCGTCCGCACTTCGTGAAACGCCAACGCGAGCGCCCGCGTGACCTTGCTCTGGTCGAAACGCACCTTGGAGCCATCGCGTTTGATCACCATGCGGGCGTCCGCCGGAATCGCACGATTCAGCAACTGCGCGCCCTTGCGAGCGACGGGGTGATCTCCATTCAAACGGTTTTGGGACGGGGCGGTAAGCGTGGCGGAATTCATTGGTTAAAAGGCATGGCAAGAGCGTCGCACTGAGAGAAAAAAACGGCTGGAAGCGTGACCACACGCTAGCCCAGGGAACGGGACTGCCACTACCAGTCGCGGTTGCCACTAACGTCAACCCCCACCTGTTGTGGTGGTCCAGTTATAAAACGGGTTAATGATGGATCCGCGAACGTTTCCCGAGGGCGCCCTCCTGAGTGTCCTCGGCGTTCCCAGAGGCAAGCCAAGAAACGCCTGATTAGTTCTCGTTTTTCTGGTCGCAAGAAACGCGGTCGTCCGGAAATTTTCCGTCAAAAAAGGCCTCGCTCGCCGTGACTTACGAGGTGTCATTGGCTGCCGATGCGCGTCCTGCTCGCCTTCGACAAATTCAAGCACGCGTTGACCGCCCGAGCGGCCTGCCGCACCGCGGCAGAAGCGTTGCGCGAAACGCACCCGGACTGGATTCTCGACGAGTGTCCGCTCGCCGACGGTGGGGAAGGATTTGCGGAGATTCTCACCGTGGCGGCCGGCGGCGTCATGCATACTGTGAGCGCCTGCGGGCCGCGGGGGCGTCGCGTCCAAGCGGCCTTCGGTCTGGTGGCAGCCGAGCGGGTGAACGCGGCCGTGCAGGCCCGGCTCGATTTGCCGCCGTTGCCGGCAGGGTCGCGCGTGGCGGTCCTCGAGATGGCGGCCGCCAGCGGTCTGGCGCTGTTGTCGCCATCGGAGCAAAATCCATGGCTCACGACGACGCTGGGCACCGGCGAACTGATCGCCGCGGCGCAGCGCGCGGGCGCGGCGGCGGTGCTCCTCGGCGTGGGGGGCAGCGCCACCAACGATCTCGGCACCGGCGCGCTCGCCGCGCTCGGCGTGGAGTTCATGGATCACGGCGAGCGGCTGATCGTTCCACCCGTGCCCGCAACGTGGCAGGAGGTGGCGCGTATCCGCGGATCCGTGATCGGCAAGCTGCCGCCGCTGCGGATCGCCTGCGATGTGACCAATCCCCTCCTCGGCCCGCAGGGTTGCGCGGCAGTTTTCGCGCCGCAGAAAGGTCTCACGCCGGCCGACCTGCCGAAACTCGAGGAGGCCGATGCCCGCATGGGCCGGATGCTGTGCGACCACCATGGCCAGCCGGAGCGGCAAATGGACTCGCCCGGGGCCGGCGCCGCCGGTGGGCTCGCCTTCGGCTTGATGGTCGCCGCCGGCGCCCGGCTGGTGCGGGGTGCTGATCTGGTGGCAACATGGCTGGACCTCGATCGTCGCGTGGCCGCGGCCGATCTGGTGCTGACCGGCGAAGGCTGCTTCGATCGCAGCTCGCTCGCGGGCAAAGGACCAGGCGCACTCATCGCCCTCGCGCAGGCAGCGGGCAAACCGATCCATGTATTCGCCGGCCGGATCGCGGTCGACATCGGGTCCGCAGCACAGCTCCACGCGATCAGCCCGCCCGAACTGCCGCTGCACGCTGCGCTGGCCGCCACCGCGGAGGGATTGCGTCGCGCCGTGCAGCGGCAACTCGGCTGATCAAAAGTCTACGATTTTGTAGCAGCGTCATGGCGGCCGGCGATTCTCCCTCGACGACGATGCCCCGGACCGCAAAGTGGGCGCACATGGTCGGGTTTTTTGCTCCTTTCTCCTTCCAACGGACGCTGGCCTACGCGGCTTTGGCTCTTGGGCTTCTGGGCTGCAGTGCCAGTCAGGCGCCCACCCGCTCCGCCAACGGTGCGGCCCAAAGCGCGCCCGTCGCCCCACTCTATACCCCGCCGGCCCCCGCGCCGCGGCCCAGCACACCGCTGGTCCTGCTGGGCATTGACGTGCTCGAGGCGCAGGGCTTCGCGCCGGTGAAGGGCAAGCGCATCGGCCTGCTGACCCACGCCGCCGGCGTGAATCGCAATGGCGTGAGCACCATCGAGGTGTTGCGCCGCGCTCCTGGGGTAAAGCTCGTCGCGCTCTTCGGCGTGGAGCACGGCATTTACGGACTGCTGCCGGCCGAGAAAAAATACGAGGATCACACCGACGCGCGCACGGGTTTGCGCGTGCTATCGCTCTATAACGGCCGTTCGCGCAAGCCCACCAAGGCGCAACTCAGCGGGCTCGATGCGGTCGTCGTCGACCTCCAGGACATCGGCACCCGCAGCTACACCTACGTGAGCGCGATGAAGTTGGTGATGGAGGCCTGTTTTGAACACGACGTGGAAGTGATCGTCCTCGACCGACCGAACCCGCTCGGCGGACTGAAAGCCGACGGCCCTCCGCTCGATACGAAATGGATGAGCTACGTCGGCGCCTTTCGCGTTCCGTATGTTCACGGGCTCACGATCGCGGAGCTCGCCCGCATGGCCAAAGAAGCGCCCGGCGTGCTCGCGGTGTCCGACGCCGCGCGCGCGCGCGGACGGCTGACCGTCGTTCCGATGCGCGGCTGGCGGCGCAGCATGCGCTGGCCGGAGACCGGGCTCACTTGGATTCCCACCTCGCCGATGGTGCAGGATTTTTCGGCGTGCGTGGGCTATGCGATGGTCGGGCTCGGCACGTATTGGGATCCGCCGCGCTTCGACCTCGGCTTCCGGCACGGCGTCGGCGACCAATACGCGTTCCGGGGAATTTCCCACAAATCGGTGAAGAGCGAAATCATCGAACGCGAATTGGAACAGCTGAAGATTCCGGGGCTGTCGTTCCGCCGCGTGAGTGTGCCGAATCGCGAGGGCAAACCGATGACCGGCGTGTTCGTCGAGGTCACCGATTGGGACGAATGGAACCCGACGCAGCTGAGTTTTTATCTGATGCAGCTCGCGTGTCGGATTGAAAAAAAGAATCCGTTCCTGGTGCCCGACTCAGCCGCCAGCGGTTTCCTTCGTCACATGGGCAGCGAGGAATTCTTCCGCGCGCTCCAGCGCGACGGCGCGAACACCAACATCGCGGCATTCTTCGCGGACTGGCAGCGACGCGCCAAGATCTATCAGGCGCAGAGCAAACGCTACTGGCTTTACCAGTAGACGCGCCGGCAGAGGAGTTCGCCCCCGGTTTGGCGCCTCGGCGCGCACGCGTTGTGCGGGCCCTCCGGTGCGAGCGGGAATGTGGCCGAGGGCGGCCGCCCTCCCAAGCAAGCGTCGTCCCGGCAGGCTCGGGGCACTCGGCTCTGGACTCCCAGCTCTGGGCTTTCAGCAACCTAACAGCTCGTCGCCTCGCGAATCAAATGGCCCAACATCTGCCGTAGCTGCTGCCGCGCGCGGTAGAGCCGGGTTTCGATCCCGCGTTCGGAGCAACTCGTGATCTCGGCGATCTCGCGATAGGACAGGTTCTCGTAATGGTGGAGCAGCACCGCGACCTTCAAGTCGTGCGGCAGTTCGTCGATCGCACTGCGCACGGCGCCCGCGACCTCGTCCTGCGCCAGCAGGGTGTCCGGTCCGGGGCGATCGCTCGCCACTTCGCCGAAATCGCCGCTCGAGCGTTCGCCATCATCGCGGTTGTTGACCGGTTCGAGCGGCACGGTCGGATGACGCCGCTTCCAGCGGTGATGGTTGTGGCAAAGATTGGTCAGCGCGGTGAACAGCCACGCGGCGACATTCGTGTCGGTGCGGAGGCGGGTGCGCTGCTGGTACAGCCGCACGAACACGTTCGCGACGAGGTCGTTCGCGTCCGCAGAGTTTTGCACGTAGCGGTACGCGTAACTCACCAATGGCCGCTGCCACCGGGCGATGAGCCGGTTCAAGGCCGTGGTGTCGCCGTGCTGCAGGGCGACGAGGCTCGCGCGATCGATGGCGGGGTCAGTGGGCACGGCGCGGGGTTGCGCTCGGTCGGCGAGTCAGAGTTGTAATGGATCGACGGCCGAGACGATCCCCAGATACTGGGCCCGCTGTTCCGGGGTCATGACGTCCGCCGTGGCCATGACCAGCCGGCGGGTCGACTCGAGGCATTCGCGGTTGATGTTGCGACGCGCTTCGACGAATTGGGCGAACTCGATGAAATCAACGTGGTCGGACGTCAGCCGCTGGTGCTCGAACGCCTCGAACTCCGCCCGCATCCGGGCGACTTCGACGGCAAGCGCGCGCAGCCGCGGGCTCGACGCCTCGTGCAATTCCTTGATCTGGGCAAATTGCGGCTCGGTGAGCTTGAGTTCGGTCCGCATCCAGGCGAGCTGGCCTTCCAGGGTGTCGAAGCTCGCCGGGCGGTGCAGCTGATAGTAGCCGAAATGCACGCCCAAGCCCACGGCCACGCCGAGCAAAATGATCAGGAGGGAGCGGTTCATGGGTTGCGGGCGATGACGTGATCCTTGAGCAGCGGATCAATTAACTGAATGTAGCTGCGCGCCAGCTGGGCGCTGCGTTCGCGCTGCTGCTGGTTCACGCGAACTTCGGCCAGAAACAATCCGAGGAGCGCGCAGCTAGCGACAAACATCGCCGCGAACGGCGGTCGCGCGAACCAAGCCTCGAGCCCGGCCCGGAGGCCGCGAGGCTCGCGTTCCGCTTCTTCTGCGAGAGCGATCCGGCGCCAGACTTCGGACGCCAGCCGGGGAGACGGTTCGGGCACCTCCGACCAGTGGTCGAGTAACGGATCGAGGGGATCAGGAGGAGTGGGCATGACAGAACGATCGAGATGAAGAGATTGCGCGTAAACTGAGAAGAAGACCCTTCAAAAAATTACGCGTTTCTTGGCGGGGTGTCATTAGGCGGCGAAGCGGGGATCGGCTGATCCCCGCTCTGCGAAGGAGAAGTCTATCGGGTGGCCGTGGGCGCCGGAGCAGCCGCGGCGACGGGCGCGGGCTTGAAGGTGAAGTCCTGCCGCGCAGCCACGAGCACCGGCCGACCTTTGGACATCGGCGGCTCGAACTGCCACTGACTCACCGCATCGAGCGCCGCGGCGGCGAAACTTTCGTATTGCAGGCTCGATTCGCGGCTCACCGCGGGCAGACGCACGCGGCCCTGTTCATCGATGTAGAAGAACACCGTGACCTGGCCCGGCTGCCCCTGCTTCGCCGCATCGGCGGGATAGCCGGGTGTCACGACCTTCGCGGGCGTGGGAATCGCATCCAGCTCGCTGAGCCGGCACACGCTGTAGCTGTTCGCCGTCGGGCGCAGCTGCATCGTCCGCATTTCGACATAGGAGCTGATGGTCATGTTCACCACGACCATGCCGCGGGTCTCGAACACGAAGGTGAGATCGACCGTGGCACTGCACGGCTGGCCTTTCACAACGGCCGGCTCGAAGCGCCATTTGTTGAGCGCATCCACCGCGGCTTCGGCGAATTTCGGATGCGTGTAGGCGGTGACGAGATGATCGGTGAGCTTGCCGGTTTCGTCGACCTGCACCGCCACGTGAACTTCGCCGGTCGTGACGCCGAGATCACTCAACTGACGGGGATACATCACCGGTTCGGTCTGGATGACCTTCATCGGCGTATACTCGGGCAGGGCGGCAAAAGCGCTGACGGTGGCGAGCCCGGCCAGGAGAGAAAAGAGGGAGCGGATATTCATGAGAGTGAGCGTTGCCGCGTATAACACCGGGACCTCCGAACGCCCTTCACAGAATCGTGCCCGGCGCGGGCGGTCAAACTATCAGGCCCGCGGGGAAAACGCGAAATTCCCTTGCCGCTACGCCCTCGGAGGCGAAACCATGCGTGCTCCGGCGCGTCCTGCTCTGCTGTTCAACCCCATCGTTTTATGCCGCGATCCGTTACTCTCTTCACCGGCCAATGGGCCGACCTTCCCCTCGCCGAACTGGCCCCGCTCGCCAAGAAAATGGGCTACGACGGCCTCGAGCTCGCCTGCTGGGGCGATCACTTCGACGTCGATGCCGCCGCCTCGTCGAAGAAGTACGTCGCCGAGCGCTGGCAACTGCTCGCCGACCACGGGCTGACCTGCTTCGCGGTCTCGAACCACCTCGTCGGCCAGGCGGTGTGCGACCGGATCGACGAGCGGCACAAAGCCATCCTGTCGCCCGAAATCTGGGGCGACGGCGAGCCTGAAGGCGTGCGCAAACGCGCAGCCAAAAAACTCGCGCTGACCGCGAAAGCCGCGCGAGCGTTTTTCGATGCGAAGCCCGGCCGCGGCGCGAAGGACGATTTCCCCGCCGTGGTCAACGGCTTCACCGGCTCGTCCATCTGGCACTCGATCTACGCGTTTCCGCCGACCTCGCAGGCCTACTGGGACGCCGGCTTCGCCGATTTTAGCAAGCGCTTCGGCCCGATCCTCGACGCCTTCGACAAGGTCAACGTGAACTTCGCGCTCGAGGTTCATCCGACCGAGATCGCCTTCGACATCGCCAGCGCGGAACGTGCGCTCGCCGCGGTGAAACAGCACCCGCGCTTCGGCTTCAACTACGACCCGTCGCACCTCGGCTACCAGGGCGTCGATTACGTGAAGTTCATCCGCACGTTCGCCACGCGGATTTTCCACGCGCACATGAAGGACGCGTGGTGGGGCCATGGCGACGGCAGCGCCGGCGTGTTCGGCGGGCACACCACCTTCGGCGATGCGCGCCGCCAGTGGGACTTCCGCTCCGTCGGACGCGGCGACATCCGCTTCGAGGACATCATCGTCGCGCTGAACGACGTCGGCTACCGCGGCCCGCTCTCGGTCGAGTGGGAGGACATTCGCATGGATCGCGTGCACGGCGCCACCGAATCCGCCGCGTTCGTACGCCGGCTCGATTTCGCCCGCAGCGCCGTCGCGTTCGACGCCGCGTTCGACAAGAAGAATCAGTAACCAACCCACCTCCCGCGAAACCCGCGAAGCCGCGCGAATGACCTGATCGCATTCGCGGGTTGTTCGCGTCCTCCGCGGACAACTTTCCCCTCATTCGCAATGCCCACCAAAATCGCCATCATCGGCGCGGGCGGCATGGCCGCTTATCACGCCACCGGTTTTCGCAACGCCGGCGCGGAGATCGTCGCGCTCGCCGACGTCAACCCGCAGGCGGCCGAAGCCGCCGCGGCCAAACACAACATTCCGCTAACGTTCACCGACGTGGCCGAGATGTTGCGCGCGCTCCCCGAGATCGACGCCGTGTCGGTCATCGTGCCCAACAAATTCCATGCGCCGCTTGCACTGCAGGCGCTCAAGGCCGGCAAACACGTGTTCTGCGAAAAACCGCCGGCGATGAACGCGCGCGAGATGGCGCAGATGAAAGCGACGGCCGAGAAGGCGAAGCGCACGCTGATGTTCAACTTCAACAATCGCGCGCGACCGGAAAGCTATGCGATGATGGATTACCTCCAGCAGGGCGTGATCGGCCGGATCAACTCATGCCAGGCAAAATGGATTCGCCGCACCGGCATTCCCGGCTTCGGCGGCTGGTTCACCACGAAGGCGATGTCCGGTGGCGGGCCGCTGATCGACCTGCTGCACATGATCGATCTCGGGCTCTACTTCATGGGCTACCCGGAGCCCGCGCACGTGCTCGCGCAGACGTTCGACGACCACATCAAAGACAAAACCTTCAAAGGTCCGTGGGGCATTCCCGATCAGGCGAAGGGCGCCACCGACGTCGAATCCGCGGCGCACGGTTTCGTCACGTTCAAAACCGGCCAGACGATGTCGTTCCAGGTTTCGTGGGCCGAGATGAACAAGCGCGAGGAGGTCTCCGTCACGTTCCAAGGCACGAAAGCCGGTGGACTCGTCCAGCGGCTGTTCGGTATCGACGGACTGGATGGCACCGCGATCGACGCGTGCGAGCTCTACACGCACGAGCACGGCCGGCCCGTGAACCGCGCGATCGCGGTCACGCCCGATCAGCCGATGGGCCGCGTGCGCTCGGCGATGAACTTCATCCGCACGATCGAGGGCACCGAGAAACCGCTGAACACGCCCGATCAGGCGTTGTCGCTGATGAAGATCATCGACGGCGCCTACAAGTCGGCCGCCACCGGCAAACCCGTCGCGCTGTGACCTAACCCTTCTTGCTCGCGAATCACGCGAATAGCCGCGAATCGCATTCAGGTTTCCTTCGCGTCCATTCGCGTGATTCGCGGGCTGCTTCCCCCTTATGAAACTGAATCGTAAACTCCGCATGGGCATGGTCGGCGGCGGCCGCGGTGCCTTCATCGGCTCCGTTCATCGCATGGCCGCCCGCCTCGACGGCGAGATCGATCTCGTCGCCGGCTGCTTCTCGTCCGATCCCGAGAAATCGCGGCTCTCCGGCCAGGACTTCTTCCTCGATCCCGCGCGCGTCTACGCCACCTACGAGGAGATGGCGCAGAAGGAAGCCGCGCTGCCGGCGGACCAGCGGATCGACTTCGTCTCAATCGTCACGCGCAACAACACGCATTTCGCCGTCGCGAAAACGTTCCTCGAAGCGGGCTTCCACGTCGTGTGCGACAAGCCACTCTGTTTCACCCGCAAGGAGGGGCTGAAGCTGCGCGAGATCGTCCGCAAGAGCGGCAAGGTTTTCGCGCTCACGCACAACTACACCGGCTATCCGATGGTGAAGGAAGCGCGTGAATGGGTGCGCAGCGGCAAACTCGGCAAGATTTTGAAGATCGTCGCCGAATACCCGCAGGGCTACGCGATCACCGCGCTCGAGCAGAAGGCCGACGGCGCGATCTCGAACTGGCGGATGGATCCGAATGTCGCCGGCGTCTCCAACTGCATGGGCGACATCGGCACGCACGCGCACAATCTCGTCCGCTACATCACGGGACTCGAGATCGAGGGGCTCTGCGCCGAACTCTCGACGTTCATCCCCGGGCGGCCCCTCGATGATGACGGCAACTGCCTGGTACGGTTTGCCGGCGGCGCCAAGGGCATCCTCTACGCCTCGCAGATTTCCAACGGCGACGAGAACAACCTCAACATCCGCGTCTACGGCACGAAGGGCGGGCTTGAGTGGCATCAGGAAAATCCGAACGAACTCGTGTTCAAACGCGCCGATGCGCCGCCGGTCGTCTCGCGTCGCGGGAACAGCTATCTCTCCGACGCCGCGAAGGAGGCCACGCGCACGCCCTTCGCGCACCCCGAGGGGTTCATCGAGGCGTTCGCGAACATTTACCGCGCCGCGGCGACCGCGATCGCGGATTCGATCGCCGGTCGGAAAGCGTCGAAGGCCGGCTACGATTTCCCGACGATCGACGACGGTCTGGCCGGCATGGCGTTCATCGAGACGACCGTGAAGAGTTCGAAAGCCGGCGCCAAGTGGGTGAGGTTCCCGCAAGAGTAGTCGTCACGAGCGCACCCCGTCAGGTGGAGCCCGCCGTCCCCGGCGGGCTTTCCGTTTCGCACGCTTCAGCCAGCCGTCGGGTCCGGATCTATTTTGCCGCCATCGTACCTTGGTTCTTCGCCACCCACGCCTCGTAGTCCTTGCGCGGCATGAATCGAAGCGAAGCGCTGTTGATGCAGTAGCGCAGCCCGCCCTTGTCGCGCGGACCGTCATCGAACACGTGCCCGAGGTGCGCGCCGTCCACGTTACAGTGCACTTCCGTGCGGACCATCCCATAGCTCACATCGCGGTTCTCACCGACAAACGCCGGCTCGATCGGCTTGGTGAAGCTCGGCCAGCCGGTGCCGCTCTCGAACTTGTCGCGGCTGTCGAACAACGGCGTGTCGCTGCAAACCGAGAAATAGACACCGTCCTGGTGGTTGTCCCAAAATTCATTGCGGAACGGAGGCTCGGTGCCCTGCTGTCGGGCCACGCGATACTGCGTCGGGGTGAGCAGCTTCTTCCACTCGCGCTCGCTGCGTTGCACCTTGGTCTTGCTCATGTCGATGACCACGTGCGACGGCAGTCCACACGCGGACTTCTCGGCGTTGATGGCGCAAGCAGCAGGATCGGCGGAATTTTCGGCAGGCTTCATTGACTTCATCTCGGGTTGGGTCGCGGCGGCCACCACGGCGATCGCAAACAGGCTGAAAGGAGCTAGGGGTTTCATTCGCTCGATTAGAGTAGCACGACCCGCCGATTATTCCACCGACTCCCCGCTTCCGCCGATAGTGTCACAGGTTACGTGACACTTCTGGCTCCGCTTCCAGGAGACTGTCACGCCATCCATGACGTCTGCGAGTCGACGCCGGGCCGAGGGTCCGGTCGGCCGGCGGTGTCTCTCACTCGGCTCGAACCGGCAGTTGGCCGTCGCCGAACTCCGCCACGAGCTTCTGCCCGGCACTGACGCCGCCCTTGCGCGGCACCGGCCGGCCCTGCTCGTCGCGCATGATCACGAATCCGCGCTGCAGGACCGAGGTCGGACTCACCGCCTGCAATCGTTTCCACAACGCCAGCAGCCGATGCGACTCGATCTGTACGCGCAACTCCGGCGAGCGTTGCACCAGCAGGCTTCGCGCCTCGCGGAGCCGCTGCCGACAGCCATCGACATTTTCGCGCAAGGCCGCCGCGAGCCGGTTCGCAAAATCGTCCAGCCGCAGATATCCTTGTTCGATCTGCGCGGTCGGCGAGAGCAGCCGCAGCCGTGAGCGCGCGTGATCCAGCCGTGCGCCGGCCCGCTCCAGCGCCGCCTCACCTGCGCTCAGCATGGCTTCGCTCGCGCCGAGCGCGCGCTGTGCGGCGGCAACGAAATGACTCGAGATCAGCTCCGCCGCCGCGCTCGGCGTTTCGGCCCGCACGTCCGCTGCAAAGTCACACAATGAGAAATCGATCTCGTGTCCCACCGCCGAAACGATCGGGACGGTGCTCGCCGCCACCGCCCGGACCAGCGGCTCCTCGTTGAACGCCCACAAATCCTCGAGGCTGCCGCCACCGCGGCCGATCACGAGCAGATCGAACAGCCCGTGTTTCTGCGCCAGCTCCAGCATCGCGATCATCTCGGCCGCAGCGCCGTCGCCCTGCACCTTGGCCGGCAGCACGACCACGCGGCCACGCCAGCCGCGTCGTTTCAGGATCCGCAAAAAATCTTGCACGGCGGCGCCCGTCGGCGAGGTGATGAAGCCGATCGTCGCCGGCATTTCCGGCAGCGGCCGTTTCTTTGCGGGATCGAACAATCCCTCGGTCGCCAGCCGCTGCTTCAACGCCTCGAATTCGCGCCGCAGCCGGCCTTCGCCGTCTTCGATCACCGCGCGCACGATGAACTGGTACTGTCCGCGCGCCTCGTAAACGCTCACCTCGCCGTAAACGACGATCTGCAGTCCATCCCGCAGCTTGACCGTTTGCCGTGCAGCATCGGCACGGAACAGCACCGCGTTCATCGCCGCGCCTGCGTCCTTCAGGCAGAAATAGACGTGACCGCTCGCCTGCGCCCGCAGATTCGAGACCTCGCCGCGCACCCACCCCGGCCGCAAGCCGCGCTCGAGCAGGGTCTTCACCCGCCGCGTGAACTCGGAGACCGACTCGACGCCGTCGTCGGCCGCGGCGAAGAGCGATTCGTCGCGCGTCTTCATTCGCTGCGTTTCTTTTTCGCGTAATGCTTCCGCGCCCAGTGCGTCGCGACGACGGCCACGACGAACAAACCGGCGGCGAGCATCGCCATCCGGCCTTTGCCGTGCAAGACCGCGTCGCCGAACAGCACGAACGCCGGCGTGTAGAACAACTGCACGAGAAACGCCACGAGGAGGTTTTTGCCGAACGGCACGCCAGCGATTCCAAGCAGGTAATTTTGGACGACAAACGGCGATCCCGGCGTCACGCGCACGATGATCGCAAAGTCCGTGATGTCTTCCGGCGCGAGCTGCGGCAACCGGTAGCCGAAACGCGTGAGCAGTTTTTCCAGAACGGGACGCAGGGCCCGCCGGGCGAGCACGTACGTGAGCATCACATTCACCATGATCGCCGCCATCGCGAGCAGCACCACCGCAGGCAGCCCGAGTCGCTCGCCGAAGACCGGAGCGACGGTGAGGGTGAACACCGACGCCGGCACGCCGATCGCCGGCAGCAACGCGAAGGCGGCGAAGAACACCACGGGCCCTTGCGCGCGAATCACGGCCATCCCCTGCTCCACCGCCCCGCGCACGTCGAACCCGCGCAGCAGCAACACGGCGAGCGCGAGCAGCACCACCGCGCCCACGGCCAGCTTGGCCACCGGCAGTTTCTTCTTTTCGGCTTCGCGCGACATCGGGCGAGCCTGCGCACCCGCCCGCGACACCGTCAAGCTCCCGCCCCTGCACTGCCGCCGGGCTTGCCGGCCGAGCGCGCTCGCGTTGTCATCGAGCCGCCCCGCATGCGTTTCTCCCGCCCAACCCCGGCCGCCGCTCTCCCCAATGTCGTTGCGGGCATCGGGTTGACCTTCCTGGCCGTCCTCACCTTGGTGGACCGCGGTGCGACGCGAGCGTATGCGACGCCGTGGATCTGGCTTTTTTGGTTCGCGCATCTGGCGCCGTTTGCCGGGCTGATGCTACGCACGCTGGGAACTGGTCCGGCACTCGTTCTGCCGGACCGCTGTTGGACTTGGGCCGCCGGAGGCTTCGCAGCCGTGGTTCTTATGTCGTCGCTCGCAAGTCCTTACCGAGCTCCGGCACTCCTCGGTGCACTCACTCCACTTGCCAGTGTCGCTGCGTTTTTCTTCGTTTATGATTGGATCGCACAAAACCAGGCGCAAAATCCAGCGCGACTGCTCGGCGCGCTCGGCGGATTCGCCGTCGCTATCACGCTCTTCAGCCTCGTATTGTGGCTAGCGGATCTCCTACACACGCACCGGCCCATCGGGAACTGGCTCAATCACCGCAACGAGCATCCGCTGGGCCATTCCAACTACACCGCCGGACTCGCCCTGTTATGCCTACCGTGGCTCGGCGCGTTAGCATGGCGAACCACCGGCCGGGCGCGGATCGCGTGGATCGCCGCCTTGCTTCTCGCGGTCGTGATGCTGGTCAGCAGTGGCAGTCGCGGTGGCTGGCTGGGGTTGGTGGCTCTCGGACTCATGGTGCTGCTGCTCGCCCGGCTCGGATGGAAACGGCTGACGGTCTGGTGTGCGTTGGCAATCGTGATCGCCGGTGGTCTCGCATTTCTCCATCCGCGCACGCGCACGCTGTTCCTGCAGCCACGCGGCGCGACGGAAAATCTCAGCGTCAGCACGGTGCAGCGCACGGCAATGCTCACCGCGGGGACGCGCATGGGGTGCGACCGTCCCGTGCTCGGCTGGGGACCGGCCACGACACCGCTCGCATTTCCGCGCTATCGCGGCGGATTAGACGGCGGCGCCGAAAACGTCCTGCAGTTGCACAGCACGCCGATTCAGCTCTGGGCCGATCTTGGCGCCGGTGGATTATTGGCAGCGCTCGCGCTCGTCGTCCTCTTCAGCTGCGAAGTGACGCGTGAGCTGCGAACACCCGGGCCGGCGATGGCGGGGGAAACCGTGAATCTTCGTTCGCCCGCAATCATCGCCCTGACCGGCTACGGCGTGTTCGCCTTAAGCGATTACCAATTTGACGTGCCGGTGTTCACGTTAGCGGTGGCCGCGCTGCTGGCCGTGTTGGCCCCAACCTCAACCGGCACGACGGTGCGGAGCGCGACCCGCCTGGCGGGTGTGGTTGCAGCGCTCGTGCTGGTGATCATCGGCCTTCTAGGTGCGCGCGATCCCACCCCGGTCCTCAACTGTCGCGCGCTCACACTCGCTCGCGATCCAGCTCAGGAGGACACGGCCCTCGCGCTACTCACCGAGTCGCTCGCGCTCAATCCGGACCAGGAAATCGCGCACTTCAATTTGGGCTGGCTATTGGTGGTCCGCGATCCCGGCCGAGCCGAACAACACTTTCGCGCCGCAGCTCGGCTCGTGCCGGACAAGGGCGGAGTCTATTTCGGACTCGCCCTCGCCCAGCTCAATCAGGCTCGAGGGGCTGGCGACGACGAGATCTCGCGCGCGCTGGCGCTGGAGGCGCTCAACGATCCGATCTTCCTCACGTCTCCGTGGTGGCGCGAGGTCGCGATTGCTCCGTTCCGGGCCCGGACGATCGCGCAACTCCGCGCCATGATGGAGGCCGTCGCCGCCCAACTTGCGGCGCGCGGCGACGCGCGGAGCCGTGATGCCGATTACCTGCTCGCGCTGACCGACTGGCTTGAAGGCACGGGGCCGCTCTCCGCCGTACTCGCGCATTCACACACGGCCGAACGCGTGAGCTACTTCGCGGCGCGCCCTAGCCGTCCCGATTTTGCCGCGGCGGCGATTCGCACCTATCGCCGCGAGCGTACCGGCTATCCCGTGTTGATGCGCAATCTCGATTTGCCCCCTCCGGTGGATCTTGTCGACGTGCAGGAAAACATGCTGGCTACGGACGAGCTACGGTTCTTATTTCCTGCCAAAGGTTGGCTGCCCGGTCCACTGTTGCTGGCATTGCTCGACGCGCGGATTTCCGCCAAGCCTTGACCGTGCCTCGTGCTTCCAACTCGCTCCGCGACACCGCCATTCCGCTGGCTTTGCTGACTGGTGATGCGTCAGTAACGTTCGCCGGCCTGGTAGGTGGCTGGTGGTTGCGCTACGAGTCTCCGCTCGGACGGCTCGGCATCGACGTGCCCGGGGCTGCGTTGTCCCCCTACCTGCCCCTGTTATTCGTGGGCGTGGCATTGCTGGTCGGTGCCTTCGCTCAGCTCGGGCTGTACGATAGCCGCATGGTGCTACGGCGCTATCAAAGCCTGAACGCGATTATCAAAGGAACCGCATTCTGGCTGGTCACGTATCTCGGCGTTTCACTGGTGCTCAAATTCGATCCGCCGATCTCGCGCTTGTTCGTGGTGTTCGCTTTCGTCTGCGTCGTGCTGCTGCTCCATGTGTGGCGCACCTTTGCCTATGCGGTGATCACGCAAACGCCGCTGCTGGGGCGACTGCGACGCCGCACCGTGCTGCTGGGCTGGAACGACGACGCGCGCGCGCTCGCTGCCGAAGTCCAGCGAGATCCCGCTCATCCGCTGATCCTCGTCGGCGTGGTGGCGCTGCCCGACGAGAGCCCAACTGCGGATCCGGGAGCGGGTGGCGATTTCCCGTTCATGCTGCCGCGGCTCGGCAGCATTGCGGAGCTCGAATCAATCCTCGCACGCACGTTTGCGGACGTTTTGATCGCCACGCGGCTCGAAATACCGCGCGAGGAGGCACGGCGCATCGTGGAGATCTGCGAGCGCCGATACGTGGAGTGGAAGGTGGTGCCTGGTGCCTTCGACATCTTTCTTAGCGGGCTGCGGCTGCAAACGATCGGCCGGGTGCCGGTGCTCGGCGTCGAGGAACTGGCGATCAACCGGCTGCTTTCGCGTGCGTTGAAGCGCGCGAGTGATCTGGTGGGTGGAGTGATCGGGCTGCTCGGCTCGGCGCCCTTGATGCTTGTGCTGGCCATGCTGATCAAGCGCCAGTCACCTGGCGGCCCAGTCTTATTCCGCCAGCAACGCATCGGCGCGGATCACCAGCCATTCACGCTTTACAAGCTGCGAAGCATGCAGCCTGACGCCGACGCCTCCGACTCGGCGCACCAGAGCACCGGGCCGCACGATCCGCGACTGCTTCCGATCGGCGCCTTCCTGCGGCGTTGGAATCTCGATGAATTGCCGCAGTTTTGGAACGTTCTCCGTGGCGACATGAGTCTTGTCGGCCCGCGGCCCGAGCGCCCCTACCACGTCGACCAGCTCGCCCGCACGATCTCGCATTACCTGCCGCGTCACCTGGTAAAACCAGGCATGACCGGTTGGGCGCAGGTCAACGGGCTGCGGGGCGACACCGATCTCGCGGCGCGCGTGCAGCACGACATCTACTACATCGAGAATTGGAGTCTCTGGCTGGACGTGCAAATCTTGCTTCTGACGCTGATACGCTGGCGGAGCCCCGATGGTTCCTAAGACGCACGGCACAGGCTAAACGGGGCGGACCGTGCGACGGCCAGCGAGTCGCGCGCGCAGGAGCGCCACGCGTTTCCACAGTCCGAAAGCGACGATGAATTTCCCGCGCACCCATCGTGACCCACGCGGATTGAAGTGCTTCAAGTAAACGTCGCGGTTCGCGTCGAAAATCGCTCGCGACATCTGATCGTATTCTTTCGCGACGCTCACGCCCTTCAGGTGAATCACTGTGACCGACCCATCGTAGACGATACGAAACCCGGCTCGACCCACCCGAATGCACAAATCGAGATCGTCGCCATACATGAAAAAGCGCTCGTCGAAGACCCGCCCGTCCGGCGCGACGATCTGCAGCACCCGCCGAGTTGCGAGCATGAAGGCGCCATTGATCGCACCGACGTCGTAGGTACCGCCGATGGGCAGATGGCTTAGGTTGTAGCCAGCGAAAAGCGGTGTCCGCGGAAAGACCGCTGCGAGCCCGCTCGCACGACAGAAGCCATCCCACAACGTCGGAATTGAGCGCCGACAGGCAAGGTCCATCGACCCGTCCGCCAACACCAGTCGCGGCGAAATCAATCCGATGGTCGCGTCGGCCTGCAGTCGCCCGACGCAATGCTCGAACGCGGCGGCGGTGCACACCGTGTCGGGATTCAGGAATAGCACATAACGCCCATGCGGATCAGAGTGGGCGAGTCCGAGATTGTTAGCGCGGCCGAATCCAAGGTTTTCCGGAGTTGCGATGTAGCGGACCTGTGGGAACTCGCGCTGCACCAGTTCGCCGGCACCGTCATCCGGGGAGTTGTCCACGACGATAATCTCAATCGGCTGTCCTGCGAGCATCGCTGGCAGCGAACGCAGGCACGGACCGATCTCGTCACAAGATCTGTACGCGACGATGACAATGGTCAGGATCGGCACGTTCGGCATGGACACGCTCAGAGCGTGTGCGATGCTTTTCGCGAACGCAATGTCCGCTCCACCGCACGCTCAACCTCCCTCGCCACGAAGGCGGCGCGGCTTGGTTCATCGCCGAGTGCAGAGTTCGCGATCGTGTTGCCCCAACAGTATCGCACAACTCATCGGTGAAAATCACCCAGAGCCTTGCGTGAGTTCACGTCATGTCCTGCGCGGCGCCGACGATTAGCATCATCGTGGTCACGAAAAACCCGGGCCCCCGGCTCGTGGCCACGCTCGAAAGCATTTGGGGACAACGCTGGGTTCAGCCCGAGATCATCATCATCGATGGTGGCTCGACCGACGGCACACTTGACTGGCTGGGCGGTCAGCCGGCCCAGATCGCTGTATTGGTCTCGGAGAATGACCGCGGTGTGTACGATGCGATGAACAAGGGCGTGGCGCTCGCGCAAGGCGACTGGGTGCTGTTTCTCGGTGCCGACGACCGGCTCGTCGGCGATATGACGCTGAGCGAAATGCGCGACTACCTCACGCGCACCGAAGCCGGCGTGGTGGCCGGCGAAGTCGCGTTTGACGACGGTCGCATCTACCGGCTCAGCATGCGCCGCAGCCCGCTTGTGCGGAACTTCGTCCACCACCAGGGGGCCTTCTACCGTCGCACGCTGTTCACGGAAATGGGCAAGTTCGACACGTCGCTCGCGATCATGGGGGACTACGATTTCAACCTGCGGCTTTGGAAATCTGGCGTGACCTTCAAGGCGGTAGACCTCCGGGTCGCCGCGTGTGGCACCCACGGTCTGAGCGATTCCGGTCACTGGCACGGATATCGCGAGGAGATCCTCGTCCGCCATCGCTATGCCGCGGTCGCACGCTGCTGGTTCTGGGATTTGCTTTCGCTCGTGCGCTTCGTGCGCAAGAAGGTCCTACGCACCCTGCCCCATGCCCCGCCCAAGTGGCAGCAGGCCACTCACGCCCCGCGACGATCACCCAAGCCATGAGGCCGACCCGCTAACCCGGATATTTCACGAAATTCGTGAAATATCCGCCCTTCGGGACGACTCTGTCGGGTTAGCCGCGACAAGGTCGCTCCGCCGCCGGCGGACGGAAATTTCGCCCTAAGCTTCGCTCCTGTTCATGGAATTTCCGAGCTAACGCAGCCGGCGCAAGGCTGCGAGCACGCGCCCGGACCAGCGGCCAACGCCCGCGCGACCGGATACGAAAATGCGGCCGATTCGCAGCCAATCGCTGCCGAAGATGAGCCGCAGCGGCAAGGCGTGCCAGAACTCGCGTCCCAGCCGCGTGCCGCGCGGGAAATCAAAGTCCGGCCGTCGCTGACGAATTTCGCTTCGCGCGGCGCAAAGCGCCTCCCAATACGGGCCGTAGACCGCTTGGCGCAGACGCCACGGCATCACGCCGTAATCGAGTTGACCGGATTGCCACCACCACGTCCCGCGGATCGGGCGGAAACGCGCAAAATGGAAAACCAGCAGCGGGTGTCCGTCGATCGAGACCGGGGAAGCCTCGGTCCCGCGCCGGCTCGCCCCGCGCGCGGGCCGACGCGAAGCGGCAGGGCCGACGTGGACGGTGTGCCCCGCCCAGTTCCACGGCGCCAGGTTCACCCCCGGATGCTCCAGCACGAGCAGGCGCGGTCCCAGCATCGCTGGCCATTGCTCCAGGTATTTTTGATCCGCGTAACGGTCCGGCTCCAACCGGTCATAGCACCACTCCAGACAGCGCTGGCGCCAATCCTCGAGGCAGCCAAGGCCCGCCGCATCGCGCCGCCAGGACAATATGCCGACGTTGAAACAGCCGTGCTGCTGATAGTGCTGCAGCCACGTCGGGAACCGGTGCGCGGTGATCGCCACGCTGGCGCCTCGCGCGTCCATTTCTTCGAACAACACGCCCGGATCGCCAAAGAAGAAAAGGTCGGCGTCAACGTAGGTGAGCCGGTCAATCTCGCGCCGACGCGCCAGGAGCCACCGTGGCCAGCAGGGGGAGAGCGTGAAGTAGTATTCGATCCGCGAACGATTCGCCTTGGCCGCGGCCAGCATTTCGTCGTCGTGCTCCAGTTCGCGCAGGAGGATTACCCGCAGCCACGTGCCGCCCACGTTGCGCAGCACCTCCGCCGTGAAGTCGTCCAGCGCCAGCACCCACAGCACCGAGTCGGGATCGTTCGTCGCCAGCGAGCGCCACATCGCCAGTCCCTGCGCGAGAAATCCGCGGTCGAAATACGTGCAGTAGTGGTTCATCGGCACAGCCGCCGCCAGAGTGCGGCTGGCAGACCTCGAAGCATCTGAAGCCGCAACCGGCGCACGCTGCTCCGAGCAAGCTCCTCGAACAGCGGTTTGCCGTAACGTTCCCCACCAACCGTGGCGTTCAGTAACGCGGCCCCGTGCTGCTGCGCGAGCGTTGCGAAAACCCATCCGAGTAACAGCGCGCGGCGGTCGAGGGTATCCGGCCGCATGGCCGGATCGCGCAGGAACCGCACGTTCGCCCAAGTCGGCGCACCCGCGGCAAGTCGCCGCACCCAATCCGCCCACGAGGCGCCGAACCATCGAGCTGCGAGATCAAGACGCAACCGCACCGTCCTGCCGATTTGCAGTTCAGCGAGCCAGAACGGCTCGCCCGCCATCGCCGTGAGCACCGCTGCCAGCTTGTCCTCACCTTGATACGCGTCGATGACTCCAGGTTCGAACTCGACGGCGAGGATCTGCTCACGCCACGAGATTGGTAGGCTGTGGTAGAGTTTTAGGTCCAATCCTTGCGTATCGCATTTGAGCCAGTCTACGCGGTCAAGCCCACGGGCGGCGAGCGCCGCGCCCAGCGTGGTGGCCGGGAGCCTGCGGGTTTCGTGAACCTCGAAAAATTGTGCGAAACCCCACTCCCGGAGCGCAGTTTGGTCCGGACGCAACGTGCTCGAACAGTGCGGTGACCGGGTCAGATGCAACACCGCTTTACCGTCCGGGAGCGACTCTGGCACAACCAACTCGGGGCACAGAATCCATCGTTTATAGGCAAGCTGCGCCCGCTGGAGCACGGCTGAGTCTCGCGCATCGGGTTCGAACCCGACGCCCGTAGCGTATCGTGCGATCTGGTGCCAAATGCGGTTGACGCCGCCCGCTGCGCCGACGTCGACCAGCACGGGTGGCGTGTCGCGCAATTCCGGTTCGGCGAAAATGCGATCAAGTAGACTCATCCTTTCCTTTTACGGCGCAAAAGTAGGCCCGTTGAAGAATACCACCGCCAGCTCACCGGCCACACGGCCTCCGATGAAAATTCGTGCACCGTCTCGTATGCGTCCACAAGCTGTCTCATGAAATCCTGTCGATTGAAGAACCACACCGGATAGCTCGCAGGGTAAATGCATGGCGGCACGCGCTGCACCGCGATTCGGGTTCGCCCGGTGCGATGCAGCGGCAGGTTGTTGAACAAGAGCCATGGATAGCCACGCTCAATCCAGCGCTCCAGAATTCGATTGGGATCCTCAAGATACTGCAGCGACGTTGAGGCGAGCAGCACATCGTGCGCCCGCGCCTCGTCTGCCGCCTCAATGCTGTCGAAAAACTCGAGTCCTTCGCCGCTGAGGTGAACCTTCCCTGCCGCCACAAAACTGCGCTGCTCCACCACGTCCCATCGGAGCTCCTCCAAGTCCGCTAGCTCCCCGCGATGTCGCCAATAGGTCGTTCCGAGCGCCCCGCCGAAATCCAGCATGTGCAATCTCCCCCCGGTCGCCTTCGCCACGATACGCAGAGCGGCGACCAGGCCTTCTTCCGGCACTGCCGACGCAAAAGTCACGCCATCCCGCTCGAACGCCGCCCGCCCATCGCGCACCGCACAAGTGGCCCGCAGCACGCGCTCGACGATCGCCGCGTCATCATAGCCACGCGACCTTCTCTTCGCGTCGGCCCACGTCGCATAGTCGCCCTCGAACCACTTCCACCCGAACGCCGCCCGCGCCCACCCTCGCAGCCACTCAGGAACAATCGTCTTCGCAACGCGCCGCGCTCGCGTTCGCCACCGCGACGGACCCCTTACGGACTTCCAGAGCATGCGACATGCTGAATTTTCTTTCGGCTGTGGCCATTGTTGGGGAATCGTCGGCGCGGGGCGCAACGGCAAATTCGCCCATTCCACCGCGACCTCGGCGTGGCTTGCTTGCCGATCGAAGCCGATGTGCTCCACCATGCTCCACGGTGGCCTCACGCACAGTCCGCCATATTCCAAATGATGGTAGACCCATCGTACCGCCCAGATATTTTTCTTCCGTTCCACCCTCGCCATCGCGGGCAAATCTGCCCCATACGCATCTGGCGCCAAGCCGCGTTTGGCGGCCGCACGCAACTTCTGCGCCGCCGTCTCTTGATCCATGCCCCGCCAACTGCGGGCCCACGCGCCCCAGACCCAACACTCGGCCCGTGCGTCGAAATATGGCGACTCACCCGCATCCGACGGAGTCACGCGTGGATGCGTCCACCCTGTCACGCTCATCACGCGCCTATCGTGCGCGTAGGCGTGCAACGCGGAGCAGATCCACGCATACGCGCCAGGCACCGCGACCAGGTCTTCCTCCCACACAATAAAGGCCTCGTTCCGCTGTGCCACGTCGGACACGGCAGTGAGTACGTTGCGGCCGAGCCCGAGATTCTCTGTGCGCTCGACCAGCCGCAGCTCGCACCAGTCCACCGCGCGCAAGATCTCGCGCGCGTTTTTAACCAGCGGCGCGTCTGCCGGGCCTTTCGCGCCATCCGAATAGGCCAGAATCAACGGCACGCGATTCTTCTTCAACGCCGCCAGAGTGCGTGCCAGATGCGCGGGCCGTGCATAGGTTATCAAGACAACGGGGATGGTCGAATTCGCGTTCATGCCATGGCTCGGCGAGATTGGTTCCTGGCTTGCGCCGAGTCCGGCGTCGTCTTGCATGGAGCAATCAAACGGCATCCGACGGAATTTGGGAAGCTTGGTTCTGCCGGGACCCGTTCAGCGGTGCGCCCGCTGCACCGTCCTCTCGTGTCGCTCACATGCGTTCGGCATTGAAACTCCTCCCCGCGCCCGTGCTCCGGCTGCTCAAGTGGATTCGGTTTCACGTTCGGCGATCCATCGGATCCCACCGGATGCGTCGCTGCGTGTCCCTAACGCGACCCTTGCGTCTCGTAATCGGCAGTGAGCGGCAGGACATGCCCGGCTGGATTCGGACTGACATCGAGTATCTCAACATTTTACGCCCCGAGGACTGGGCTCGATATTTTGAGCCTGACACGATCGACGCACTTCTTGCGGAACACGTATGGGAGCACCTCACAGTTGCCGAAGGAATCGCCGCGAGTCATCTATGCTTCCGGTACCTCCGAACTGGCGGAAGACTGCGGCTGGCAGTGCCAGACGGTTTTCATCCCGATCCGACTTACCTCGATTGCGTGAGGCCTGGGGGCACCGGCTCAGGAGCTGATGACCACAAGGTGCTCTATACGCATCAGACGCTTCGGTCGGCTCTCGCTGCCGTCGGATTCGAGGTAGAGCTGCTGGAGTATTTCGACGCAGCCGGCGTGCACCATGCCCGTCCATGGGATCCGGCGGATGGAATGATCCAGCGCTCAGCGCGGTTCGATCCACGGAACGCCGGTGGTCGACTATGCTACACCTCCCTTCTGGTTGACGCTTACAAGCCGTTGGCATCCGGCAAGCCATGCCCAAACGCGTGCTAAGCCCCAACTCCCGGGCAAAGCCAGCGTTGTTTTCCACGCTAGATGTTCAGCACATTGTCAGTTCGGTAGAAAACCGTTGTGCACTTACGTCGTACCCAAGCCGGGGCGAGCCCCCAGAACTCAAGCGACCGAAAGCCTGCGCGCACGAGCATTCTATGCGCTTCGGCATACTCGGTCCGCTCCGCGTCATCGAGCACGACCACCCCTTGGGGCGCAAGACACTCGATCGTTCGGCGAATGCACGCGACCCGGTCGGCACCATCGACGCTTACCAACTCCGGCGCTGCGCTGCAACCCGAGATAGCGTCCGCGTAGTTCGAGGTCCCAGCGGTCGCAGTGAGTAGTTGCGCATTGGATGGTAGTCGCGGCCGCAGCACAGCCGCAAACGAAGGCTCGTGTTCCACGGCCCAAATCTGGCGGACGCGAGCGGCATAAAAGAGCGTTGAGGCGCCCGAGCCGTATTCCATCACCGTCCAACCAGAGTGTAGTCGCGGACGGATGAACTCGACGTAGGGAAGCGTGGCCCACGGCTGTGGATCGCCGTTAGCGTCGACGACCTCGCCCGCGAGCAGGCTACGCACCCACCCCGTTTCTGTGAGGTAACCGTCGGTCACTAGCGTGGCGAGGTTACGCGCCAATTTGGGCTGCAGCAGCAGCAGTCGAGCTAACCGCCACGCTTTCACAGTCGGCGAAAGCTGCGAGGCAGGTGATCTAGGTGCAGCGGACATACGGTAGCCAGCGAAAAGGAATTAGCAGCGCGCGCGTTTGCATCCAGCCGTTCGTGCGCGTCGGCGCAAAGCAAAACGACGAAAGCCAAGCCGCCACCGCTTGGGCGAGCACTGTTGCCACTGCAGCGCCGACCGCGCCAGCACGCGGGATCAGGACCAGGTTGAGTACCACGTTGATCAGCAATCCCGCAACCGTAGCCGCAAGATAGAATCGCGTGTGCCCTTCGTTGACCAGAAACTGACCGCGTGCTACTCCAAGAAAAACGAATACACTTGACCACACGTGCAACGCAAGCACAGCACCGGCTTCACGATAACTGATCCCATAGGCGAGTTCGATTAGCCACGGCGCCGCCAGACTGGACGGGATCGCAACTGCATAGGCGATTCCGGCGTTGGCATCATAGTAACCCTGAAGCCGCCGTGCATAGGCATCGACGCCGCGCTCGCGGGCGCGCAGCAATGACGGCAGCACGCTGGCGGCGAGTGCCGTCGGCACGAAAAACCAGATCTCAGTCAAGCGCGCCGCAGCGGTGTAGATTCCAACGGCCGTTTCGCCGGCCATGGCGCGCAGCATCACCGCGTCCATGCGCAGATAGAGCAACACCGCGAAGCCCGCCAACAGTAGCGGCCATGCGTCGGCCAACAAGCGCCGCGCGATCTCGCGATCGAACCACACGCCGCCGCGGTCCGGCCTTCGTCGGCGCAACTGCACGCCCAGCGCAACTGTACCAAGCAGCATCTCCAAAACGAGCGCCCACGCGAAACCTACGAGTGGCCCTTCGCGCATGATCAATGCAATCCGAGCAGCCGCTCCTGCTACTAGCGCGACGACTTGCGCTTGCACGGACAGCTTGGCTTCTAGTCGCGCTTGAAACCACAGATCGGGCATAAATAGCGCCGGCTGGAATAGAGTCAGACCCACGACTGAGATCAGCACCTGCTCCGGGCCACTCATCCAACCGGACCTGACCAACGCCAGCACGAGGGCAAAACCAATCGCACCGCCGGCTAATCGGAGCGCAAATGCCGTCTTCAGCCAGTCATCCGCCCTTTCGGGAAACTGGATTACCGCCCGTCGAACGAGGTTGTCTAGCCCGAGTTCGGCCACTCCTGAGACAATGCCCACCAACGCCATCGCGTAGCTTAGCGTGCCGAACTGTGCGGGTCCGAGATACCGTGCCGTCCAAAATCCCACGCCTATATTTAGGACGAGCCGGGCGGCCCGTTCACCAGCGAGCCAGCCAAAGTTGCTAGTCGCAGCTCGCGTGCCCGGACTTTGCCACAGATTGCGGAGAGGGGAGAGCAAGTGCAGTTACGAATGGCGCGCCACAGACATGAGGTCAACGATGTGGACTTCTGTGCCCTGTCATTTTGCATCCGTCTTGGTCTCGGGTTGCATCGTAAAAGACGGCTTGCACTCGTTCCGACGCCGCTGCGCACTTGGGAAATAACGCCTCGCAGCAAAGGGGCACCGATTAGCGCCGGGGGTTCCGGCTACCGGGTGAAATAGCTTCCGTCGCAAAAGTTCCAGCTTAGTATTACGTGCGCTCCGGCATGAAGCTCTCGATCGTCATTCCTTGCTACAACGAGGCAAAAACCATCCGCGCGATCGTCGATCGGGTACGCGCGACCCCGGTCAGGGAGAAAGAGATCATCATCGTCGATGATTGCTCACGCGATGGCACCCGCGACCTGCTTCGCACCCAGATCGCCCCGCTGGTCGACCATGTCATCTACCATGATGTCAATCGGGGCAAAGGCGCGGCGCTGCGCACCGGCTTCGCCGTCGCCACCGGCGACGTGGTGATCGTCCAGGACGCCGATCTGGAATACGATCCGCAGGAATATCCGAAGCTGCTCAAGCCCATCCTCGACGGCAATGCCGACGTCGTATTCGGTTCACGCTTCGCCGGCGGCGAGGCGCACCGCGTCGTTTACTTCTGGCACATGGTGGGCAACCGGATCCTCACGCTGCTCTCGAACATGTGCACAAATCTGAACCTGACGGACATGGAGACGTGCTACAAAGTCTTCCGCCGCGAGGTGCTGCAGCGGCTCCAACTGGAAGAAGATCGCTTCGGGTTCGAGCCGGAGATCACGGCGAAAGTCGCGAAGCTCAACGTCCCGATCTACGAAGTCGGCATCGGCTACTACGGTCGCACCTACGCGGAAGGGAAAAAGATCGGCTGGCGCGATGGCTTCCGCGCGCTCTGGGCCATTTTGAAATACAACCTGCTCCGGTGATCTCGTCCGCTCGGAACGGAATCGGGCCGTGAAAGCGTCTCAAGTCGGCGAACGACAATGACCGAAGGTGGCAACGCAAGCGGAGCGATTCAGCCCATCGGGCTGGCCCCGGCGTGGGCGCTCGCCTGCGCCACAATCGCCCTTCCGTTCCTCTCCAATTTACCGATCGACTTTGATCACGTGGTTCCCGTCTCGCTGATCCCGGCGTGGTGGCTGCAGCGGCGATTCGCTAAACCGTCTGCGCCGAATCCAACCGACGGTGTGGATCGGACGCTGCTGGCGTTGGCCATTCTCGCAACGGGCATCTCACTCATCACGAGTGCTCAGCCGGCCGTATCGGCTGTCGCGGCTGCCAGTTGGCTCATCCTGCTCTATGGGAGTTGGACAACCCGCCAACTCGTGGAAAGCACGGCCGCCTGTCGTATCGTTTTCGCAGGCGTCGCCGCAGGAAGTGCGCTCGGCTGCTTGGTGATTTGGATCACCTGGCACGAAGGAACAGCCCAGAATGCGATTCCGCACTATCAGCATATCCGATTGTTCGGGCTGCATATGATGGTTGGGGCGCTCAGCGCAATGGGCTGGCTCATGCAGGCCGGGCCGCGCAGCACTGAGCGCTGGGTCGCGGCCACGATCGCGGCCGTGAATTGGGGGGGAATGCTCTGGTCGGGCGGCCGGACGCCTTGGATCGGAGTCGCCATTGCCATCACCGGGTGGGCGCTGGTTGCTCGAGGCGTGGAACGGCGTACGCTGCTGCGCTGGTTCCCAGCAGTTTTCGGAGCAGGTATCGTCCTGTCGCTCTTTCAATGGTCAGCTGAGCCGTATCTTGGTTGGTGGAGTGCCATTGGCCGTTCTGCTCGAGCCGCCTCGCTGGACGAACTAAGCTCGACGCGCGTCAGCTTCTGGCAGGTGTCCCTGAGCGAGGTCCTGCATTCGCCCTGGATCGGGCACGGCCCGGATCATTATCGCTTCATTGTGCCCAAACAGGACGGTAATCAGCCGCACAACTGGCTCCTGCAACTCATGCTAGACGTTGGGCTGGTAGGAACCCTGCCCTTTGGGCTGCTGTTGCTCCGGCAGATCGCCCGCGGACTACACAGCCGAAGCGGCGTAACTTGCCCGAGCGACGCTCGCCGTCCAGCGGCGCTGATCCTCGCAGCAGGATTGGCAGCGGGGTTGCTCGACGGAGTCCTGTACCATGCGATCGTGCTGCTCCCCATGGCTCTGATCGCTGGACTCGCGGGCGCATCTAGGCCCCGACGCCCGCAGGCTGATGGGGGCAGCTCGCCCGCCGGCAGAGGTCGGATGCTACCGACGCTGGTCCTCACCGCAGCAGTCGGGACGCTGGCGCTGCACAGTTATCTGGTGGCCCGCTTGCGGCTGGTGCCGGTTGCGCCGCATTCCTACACGGCATACCTGCTTCGCGCGTTTCCTAGCACAACTTCCGGGATCGAACGGTGGCTCAACGCCTGGCGCAGCATCGATCCGTCGATGGCGCTGGAGTGGTGCCGATGGGCTCAGCGCCACAACGACAACCCTGCTCAGCTTCACGTTTACGCAGCAGTGCTGCTGGCAAACGAAAGAGATTTCACCAGGGCCGCCGCCGAAATCGAGTTCGCCGCCCGCACGGCACACGTCCGCAGTTTGGGGAAGATCATGCCCGTGCAAGCGGCGATCCAAGCCGCTCTCTCGGCGAAGACCAATCCCCCCCAAGAAGAGCCCTCGCCGTCCCGCCGCGATTGACCGCTAGGGCAGATTCTCCAGCCATTGTCTCGTGTAGCGCGCTTCCTGTTCTTTTCGAAGGTCGTCCACCGCGTCCGGTTTCCCGGATTTTGCCCGGCTCGCTCTGGCCGCAGCCGCCCACTCCACGAAACCATCGTGGTCCACCCTAACAATCCTGCTTAGTCGGATGGCATACGTGGGCGTAAATCGTTTCTCGCGGACCGTCGCCAAAGTCACCGCCGGGCCGAGATCGAACTCTGGAACGGGCGTGAGAGTTCCGCGGTCGAAATCGGTAACTGTCATCTTCTGGACCACAAGACACTCGCTAAACGTCCGCTGTTGAAAGTGGTAGAGAAACTGCGAAGCCCGCTCGGCCAAGGTATCGTAGCTGATGCTCGGAACTTGGTATGCAATCCACAAGAGGGGCATCGAGGGATCGATCACGAGGAAGTCTCGGTCCGGACGGCTGGCAAGATACTCACGGTTCCAATTACAGGTTTCCGCCGCGAGATTCTCGTGCACATACGCGCGCCTTGTGAGCGTTGGAATCGTCCACACCGCGAGGTAAAACGCCGCTGTGACGGTTAACCAGTGCCAAGCCCGCGCCGATCGCACCAGTTCGGGAAAAACGAAGATGAACGCCAACACGAAGAGCAGGTGAGTCGGCAGAGAGAGCCGGACGGTCAGCACCTCGTCGTACCTTCCCCAAAAATAACAAAGCATCAGCATCGCCTGCGCACCAAGCGTCACGATAAACAGCGTGAATACGAGTCGCCCTGGGGAACTCGGTAACTCACGAGACCGCCGGTAAAGCCACATCAAAAAAAATCCCACTCCGATGATGCCAGCCATGCCCACCAAAAAGGAATTCGGTTCGCTGTGATCCCATGCAAAGAAAAAACGCAGTGCCCGACCGACATTGTCGTAGAAATAGGACAAGCTATAGACACCTGCTTCGCTCGGTCGGTCATCGAGTTGCCACAGGTAGGGATGCACCTTAAAAGCGTTGAATTGCAGTGGATAGATCACCAGCAACAATGGTGCTACGAGCACCGCCCACGGCAGCAAGAGCCGGCGGTTGATCCACGTGATCGCGACCACCACAACAATGACGCAAGGCACGAAGAGCACCGATTCGTATCGCACCTGGGCCAGCAAGACACCTGAGAGACAAAACGCTGCTAACGACAATTCGGTCGGGTTCTCGGCGTACCGGAGTCCCAAGTAGAGGGTAGCGACAATCATTACCAGGTTCAGCACTTCGAATCCACCGCCGGTCGCTGCCTGTGTGACCAGCGGTATCGTGGCGAAAAGCAGCATTGCCGCGACGCCTGCGTATCGACCATGAATCCGACAGGCGACGAGATAGATCAAGCCGAACAAAACCGGAGTGAGCAGCGCGTTCAGCAGAAACGCGTTTTCGACCTTGTATCCGCTGACATCATGAACGATCGACAGTAAAAACGGGTAGAACAGCGGTCGTTTGTCCACGTCCCCCTGCATCAGGATGAACTGCGTCCCCAGCTCATATCCTCGTGCAACCCCGTTCGCCTCCCGCTCGAAATGCATGCGCTGTGAGGTGGAAACCTGCACCAGCTCGTCGTTCACCACCTTGAATCCGTGGCGCTCCTGCAGATGCAGCACGAGCGAGACGACGCCGATGAGAAGTGCGACTTTCCAACCGCCGGCTCGCAGAGCCAGCCAGAATTCACGCCATGCCACGAGCTGCCACACCGACCAGATGAACGCTACAAATGTGAACAACGTCAGCGGATATCCGAGGTGCTGGACCAGGGTCAGCGCTGCCGGTGCCGTGAATGTGCCGAAGCCCAACCGCAGCGCTAATACAGACGTGAGCAGCAGTAGGACAACACGCGCACGGTGTTGTCGAAGCTGAGTCCAAAGTGCAAGCATCGGTATGAGTGGTTGCGAAAAAGCCGTCCCCCAGCGGGTGGACGGCTTGGAGCAAATCGTGCGGCGCTGATCAGTTCGTAAACGAAATGATCGGCTTGTTCGCCACGGCCGTGCCTGTCGCTTCAATCACCGTATCCGTCTGATTGAGTGTCGTCGGGTAGGTTTCGCCCGCCACCTTGTTGATCACCTTGATGTATTTGTCGGTGCCAACCAGGCTGTTATAGGCCACCGTGGAGACGCCATTCTCTAGGAAGTACTGCTGAGCGGCGCTCGAGAGTTGGCGGAGATTGTTGACAATCGCCTTTTCCTGCGAGCTCGCGCGAACCTTCTGGAACGCGGGAATCGCCATCGCGGCCAGCAGGCCGATGATGACGACGACGATCATGATTTCAACGAGGGTGAAGCCTTTACTGGATTTGTTCATAGGATGATGGATGAGATGATATCCTAATTGCTCAGGGGTGAGCAGTGGCGGGGATTCAGCCGTATCCACGCCAGCGCGGCAAGGCCAAAGTCGGTCCTACCGGGCAAACCTGCAAGCCGGCTGCGCCGCCCGCTCTGGAGCGCTGCCGTGATCCAGCCGATTCTGCTACTTCTTTGACCTCTTTTTCACCGGCTTCCGGGCGGCGCTCACGCGCTTCGGCGAACGCGGCCGGCTGGCCTTGGGCGCGGCAAGCAGCTTCGGCACCGAGACCTCAATCGCATCCTTCCACAGGTTCTCCAGTCCGTAGCGCTCGCGCACCGCGGGCGAGAAGATGTGCACCATCACGTCGAACAGATCGACGACGAACCAGCCGCTGTCCTGCACCGTTTCCATGCCGAGAATACGCGTGCCGCTGGCATCGATCGCCTTTTCCAACTCGACCCGAAGCGCGCGCAGATGCGGGTCCGACGTGCCGGTCGCCACCACGAGGTAGTCGGTGATCGACGATTGCTCGCTGACATCAAGCACGCGCACGTCCTCCGCCTTTTTTTCATCCAGTGCGCGACAGCACAGTTTTACGAGTTCGAGGGGAGACGGGGACTTTCCTTTCATTGGCTGGGTCGATAAAGATGCTTTTCGCGAATGTAGACAATCGCCTTGTGCGGCACGAAATAGTCGAGTGACAGATTCCGCTTCACGCGATCGCGCAGCTCGGTCGAACTGATGGCCAACAGGTGCCCGTCGCAGCGGTGCAGCCGCAATCCTGGAATATCCACGCGCGCTTTGATCGGAAAGCCCGGCCGTTCGAGGAAGATGAAATCGACGAGTTGGCCGAGTTCCGAGACGTCGCGCCACAAATGCAGTTGCGGCAGCTGGTCCCCGCCGATGATCCAGTAAAGTTCGTCGCGGGGAAACTGTTTCCGGAAATAACGGGCCGAGTCGATCGTGTAGCTGGTGCCGCCGCGTCGCAGCTCGACATCCGAGACCTCGAAGCGCTGATCCCACTCCACCGCGGCCCGAAGCATCGCGAAACGATCTTCGGGTGAAGATTGGACGTCGTTGGGCTTCAGCGGCGCCTGTGCGGCGGGCACGAGGATCAACCGGTCCAGGCGGAATTGTTCGAACGCATCCTGCGCCGCGATCAGATGCCCGAAATGCACGGGATCGAAACTCCCCCCGAGGAATCCAATTTTCACTGCTGCGCAACGTGATCGGCGCCCGACAGGCCGGCAAGGATCATTTGGGCGTTTCGTTTTGACGGCACTGGGTTGCAGCTAGCCCGGATATTTCACGGGAATCGTGAAATATCCGTCCCCCGGGCGGACTCTGTCGGGCTAGCCGCGACAAGGTCGCTCCGCCGCAGGCGGACGGAAACTTCGAGCTGAGCTTCACTCCTGTTCATGAAATTTCCGGGGCTAGGACCGGCATTGACGGTGCCCGGCCGACGCCCGAATGTTGGCGCGCCGCGCCCGGGTGGTGGAATGGCAGACACTAGGGACTTAAAATCCCTTGCTCGTAAGAGCGTGCGGGTTCGAGCCCCGCCCCGGGCACCATTCTTCGTTCCGCAGACGCGGGACTCCGGACGGCCGGCGAGCCTTATCTGAATTCCCGTTTCGCAGCATTTGCCCACGCCGGCCACTCAGCGGTTGACATCCATCGAAACGGGCTAGGTTGAACGTTGAAGGAGGAAGCCACCCATGGTTTGGAGCCCCAATTTCTCCCTCTGGTTCGGCAGTCGCTTGCGCGCCGTCTGTCCTCACTGAGGCCGGCTCGGGACGCGGATCGCGGCGAAGCCGGCCTGCAGCTTTGTGCCGCGCGCGGATTCCCCAGCCGGTGAGTCGCTGCCTCGCAGCGCGATCGTCGCTCGCAGTTCGTGTCCACGAATTGCCGTTCGGCCTGTCTTCTCATCCTCAACCCACTTCCATCATGAATCAGGATTTCCCGATCAGCCCGACCTCCACCAGCCCCACGCGGCGGCTGCTGCAACAAGACGGTGTCACGGCCACCCTTTCCCTCCTCGGCCCCGGCGACACGCTCCCGGAGAATGAAAAATCCACCCAGGATCACGTGCTGTTCGTCATCGAGGGTTCGGCCAATGTCCAACTGGACGAACTGAACTTCCTGTTGAAAAAGGATCAGGCGTTGTACGTGGCCAGCGGAAAATCCGAAGCCATTCGCAACGCGAGCGACAGCTGGTTGAAGCTGCTGCGCCTCGACCTGCCCGCCCGCGAGCCGGCCGCGGCGCCGATCTTCACCGTCGCGGACAGTTCCGTGTTTGCGAGCGACATGTCAGGACGCTGAGCGGCCGGACCGCTGCGCCGGCTCGCGAGCGGAACAGTCACATCCGTTCTTGCCACGCCACCCCAACCTCACCCCCCCAACCACCATGCCTGCGCGCAAACTGAAACAGTTTCTCGATCGTTACGGCGTCACCTACACCTCGATCGGCCACCAGCCGGCGTTCACCGCGCCGGAAACCGCGGAGTTCGTCCACGTTGACGGACGCGATTTCGCCAAGACCGTCATCGTCAAAATGGCGGGAGAAATGGCGATGGTCGTGCTGCCCGCCAACCGGAAGATCGCGTTGGCTGAACTGCGCGAACTGCTCGAACGCGACGATCTCGAGCTCGCCACCGAGGACGAGTTCCGCGGTCGCTTTCCGGATTGCGAGCTCGGCGCCATGCCGCCCTTCGGCAACCTCTACGGACTTCCGGTTTACCTCGCGCAGAGCCTGGCGGAGGAGCGCGAGATCGCGTTCAACGCCGGGACGCATCGCGAGGTGATCAAGATGTCGTACGCGGACTACGCCGATCTGGTGAAACCCATAGTGCTCGATTTCGTGATGGCGTGACTCGCCACAAGAAAACGGCGGCGATCCATGGGATCGCCGCCGTGAAGAGAGGGAGGACCTGGCGCCTCCGCGCGTGCTCCCGCCCGGCTCAGCCGTGCAGGTAGCTGTTGAGGAGGTTCTCGAGATACTCCTGCTTGCCGGAGCGAGGCTTCGGCTCGCCGAGCTTGTTCAGCACGAGTTTGTTCAGCTCCTTGAATCCGATGCGGCCCTTCTCGATGTCGCGGCCGTAGTCGGAATCGAAGCTGGCATAGCGGTCCGCCACGAACTGCTCGAACTTGCCATCGGCCAGGATCCGACGCGCGATCTTGAACGCCAGCGCGTAGGCATCCATTCCGCCGATATGCGCGTGGAACAGATCGTCGAGATCGATGGACTGGCGACGGACCTTCGCATCGAAGTTGAAACCGCCCGAGCCCAGGCCGCCCGCCTTGAGGATCGAGACCATCGCGAGCGTGAGTTCCTTGACGTCGGTGTTGAACTGGTCGGTGTCCCAGCCGAGTAGCAGGTCGCCGGTGTTCGCATCGATGGAGCCGAGCATGCCCTGCGACGCGGCCACCTCGATCTCGTGGCTGAACGTGTGGCCGGCAAGCGTGGCGTGATTGGTCTCGATGTTGAACTTGAAATACTTTTCCAGCCCGTAGGTGCGCAGGAACGCGATCCCGCTGGCCACGTCGAAGTCATATTGGTGCTTCGTCGGTTCCTTCGGCTTCGGCTCGATCAGGAACTGGCCCTTGAAGCCGATCTCCTTCGCGTAATCGACCGCCATGTGGAGGAACGCCGCGAGATGATCCTGCTCGCGCTTGAGATTCGTGTTGAGCAGCGTCTCGTAGCCTTCGCGGCCGCCCCAGAAAACGTAGTTCTCGCCGCCGAGCTGCTTCGTGACCTCGAGCGCCTTCTTCACCTGCGCCGCGGCGTAGGCGAAAACGTGAGCGTCCGGGTTGGTTGACGCCCCCGACATGTAGCGCGGATTACTGAACAGGTTCGCCGTGCCCCACAGCAGCTTGATGCCCGTCTCCTTCTGAAGCTCCTTCGCGTGCGCGACGACACGGTCGAGCAGCCGGTTCGACTCCGCGAGCGAGCGGCCCTCCGGGGCGATGTCGCGATCGTGGAAGCACCAGAACGGCGCCTGGATTTTCTGGAAGAATTCAAAACCGGCATCGAGCCGGGCGAGCGCGACCGACATCGCATCGCCGCTCCGTTCCCACGGGCGGCCTTGGTGCAGCGTGCCCGCGCCAAACTGGTCGCGGCCGTCGCTGGCGAACGTGTGCCAGTAGGCGATGGAGAAGCGCATGTGCTGCGCCATCGTCTTTCCGTCGATCACCTCTTCGGGGTTGTAATGTCGAAACGCGAGCGCGCTCGACGATGTGGGGCCCTCGTAGGCGATGGGCCGGATGCGGGGGAAGTGCAGGCGAGCTTTCTTCATGGGAGGCTATAAATAGACCGAGACTGCCGATGAAATCCGACGCCTTTCGAATGGGAAGCGAAATAAGCGCGGGCGTCGGTCTAACTGCGGACTGGAGGATTTCCCGGCACGATCCGGGCGCTTCCCCGCGCCGCCGCCACGGAGCTACGCATCACCATCTCGACCGGGAAAACGATCGGATTGGGAAAGTCGAGCACGCCGCCGTCCGCGTGTCGTGCGATCAGGCTGAGCAGTACTTCAGCGGCCCGCGTGCCCATTGCCTGCAACGGCTGCCGCACCGTCGTCAGCTGCGGCACGGTCGTGCGCGCCGCGAGAGTATCGTCAAACCCCGCCACGGAAATATCATCCGGCACGCGCAGGCCGAGTTCGGCAAAGGCCTCGAGACAGCCGATCGCGATCCCGTCGTTCGCGCAGAAGACCGCATCGGGTAGCGGCTGGCCGGCATTGCGCTTCAGCCAAGCCGACATGGCCGCCCGGGCGGTGTCGCCGACGTAGGTAGCCGGCACCAACAGAGATTCGGAGAAGGGGATCTCGGCGTTGGCCAGCGCGCGCTTGTAGCCGTTGATCCGGCGCTCGGCGCCGATAAAACCGCGGTTACCGCTCACGTGCATGATCCGGCGGTGCCCGAGACTGATCAGGTGCCGCACCATCTCGTAGGCGCCGCGCTCCTCGTCGCTCTCGATGTTGATGACGTTCGGCAGCACGGTGTTGGCATGCAACGCCACGAAAGGGGTGTGCGTCGGCAGCAGCTTGGCCGCCTCGAGGTCGAGCGTCGGTGCAATCAGAATCATGCCGTCGATGCGACCATCGCACCATCCCTGCAAGCGAGCCGTGTCACGTCCCCAGTCGTGCAGCGTGAACATCGTGGTGTTCTGATTCGCGTGCGCCGCCGCGCTGAGGATGCCGGTGAAGATCTCCATCGCGTACGCGTTGAGCTCGCCCCCGCCGATGACGGCCGTGACGCCGATGGTGTTCATCCGGCGATTCACCAGCGCACGGGCCGTCGCGTTGGGGCGGTAACGCAGGCGGGCCGCCGCCTCCAGAATCCGCGCCCGCGTTTCGGCCGCGATCCGCGAGGACGTGCGGGCGCCGTTGAGCACCGCCGACGCCGCCATCGCTGAGACACCCGCCGCGCGGCCCACATCGGCGAGGGTGGCCGCACGCACCGGTTTGGATCGATTGGAGTTGGTCATGTCAGCGGGGAATCTGCACAGACGCATACGTATTTACGAGCTGAGCATTTGCACTACAAGCCCGAGTTCAGCCGCAGAGCCGAACCGCCGTCGAAGCGGGCGCCACCGCCCCTCTCCGCCGCAGTGGCTTCCAATAAAAACAGTGGCGCCAAGGCTAGGCCGTGGCGCCACGCAAGTCCCCACCCTACAGCCGGCGGCGACTTGCTACCGCCGGCTGGAATCGATGTTTCTCAGAACGAGAACGTGTTCGTGACCAGCCACGACATGCCTTCGGTGATACGCTGCGCCGCGACCACGCCGTCGGGATTGACCGAGATGGGCGTCAGTCCCTCGGATTCGCCGACATTACGCAGGTTGAGCTGGATGCGCCACGTGATATCCCGGTTGAGCTTGCGCTGGTAGCCGACCCAGAGATCGACGTGGTCTTCGGTCTCGCCGAAGAGCGGCTTGCGGACATCGAGCCCGGTGAGGTCGGCCTTCAGCCCATAGCCGAGGATCTGCTTGTCCTCCCAACGATAAGCGCCGCCAACGTTGAAGCCCTTCAAGGTGCCTTCCTTGAAGCTGTAGTTGGTAATCGCACCAAAACGCCACGGGCGCATTTCGGGGACTTGGAAGCCGATGGACTCCTTCTGGAATTCCACCGCGGAAACGATGTTGTCCGAGTAGTAGCGACGGACCGGGTTGTCGCCACCCCACCAGAGTCGGATGTCGCCCGCCGGGCCCTGCAGACGAGACCATTGCTTGTCGATGTAATCGAGCATCGGCTTGCCCAGACTCTCGCGGAAAGCATCGGTTTTGGCGGCATTCACCTGAATGTTCCAGCTTGGGGTCGGCGTCCAATTGACCTCGATCTCGTAACCCTTCGAGGTGTTATCGATCGTGCCGTTGGGGCTGATACCGTTGATCTGGCCGTTGTTCTGCGACGAGAATCCAGTGGTGTAGGTGCCGACGTTGAAACCGCTGGCTTTGGCGGCATCGACGAGCGGCTGAATGTTGCCGCTCGACCGCCATGTGGTGTAGGCGGTCTTCAATGCCTGGACGTTGGCGTTGATCGCATAGTTTGTGAAGAACTGCGCATCGAGGCCGTCCATCCAGGCATCCATCGCCGCCAACTGTCTCTGAGAGCTGGGATGGTTGAGGAAGAGATCCGTCGTCGGGGCGTAGGCAGGATTGCCACCGTCGCCGGTCGCATCGATCCCGGCCCAGTTCCAGTGCCACGACTGGTTCGGGTCGAGGCCGGCACGGCCGAAGGCGTACAACAGCGTATTCGCCGTGCCCCAGGCTTCGAGCTGGTAGAGGTAGTATTGGTTGGATCCGAGAATGGAGCTGCCGCCCGGCAGGTTGGCGTTCTTCACCTTGGTCTCGTACTTGCCCACCTTGATGCTGAGTTTGTCCTCGAAGGCGCTCAGCACGATCCCGTAGTCCTTGCTCTCGGCGGACGGGTTGTCCAAGGGCTCGCCATCGTAGTTGTAGCGAGCCTCCACCCGGTTGTTCTCGCCGTAATTATAGTAGGCGCTGAGCCCGGACAGAACCGGAACATTCTGCATCCAGGACTTGGGCACGTGCGCGACGACGCCCCAGGAGGTGGTCCGGCCCTCGTTGTCGAGGACCTGCTCGGTCTTGCCGACCTCGGTCGCAGAGATGCCAGTGGCATCCTTGGCCCCCGTGGCGGTGTAGGTGCGAAGCTTGTCCTTACGCCAACCCACCGTCGGCACAATGTTTCCGCCGAGGAGATGGCCCTGCCAGACCAAACCAGCCGAGTCGACGATCTGCTCGGCCACGCCGAAGTTGGTGACAAGTTCGGCATAGTCGCCGGTATCCGCATTGAGGATGTCAACCGGGGCGTTGGTGCGGCCGCGATAATTGAACGGATTGTCCGCTTGAACGCCGACTCCGCCGAGAAGGTTGATCCACTGCGCACCCGGATCGACGTAGCTGGCATCGGCCGGATTGCGCGAAGGCAGCCATTCGGTTTTGAAGTAATCCACCTGATAGGTGCCGGAGGGGTTGTAGTAGGTCTGGATCGCACCCAGGTTGAGACCGTGGGCCGTCGTGCGATCGAAGAGCGGCTCACTGAGATAGATGACCGGCGTGATGCCGCGGGTGGCGCCGGTGAGGTTCGTGTCCGCGCCCGCCACCGACAGCCCCAACGCCCAGTCATACGGCGTCGCGCTCGGCGCCCATTGCGTCTGCTCTTCGCGACGCTCCTCGCGCGAGAGCAAGCCGGTGACAATGTGTCGGCCGAGGATGCGCGTCAGCAGCGAATTCCGATTGAAGAAATCCTCCGCCCGAAATTCGGCAAAGGTCGTCAGGCGGTAATTTTCCCGCTCCCGGTCGGTCCGGTTGTTGTTGGAGAAACTGCCCGCAGTGAACGCCGCGCCCGCCATCGGATTGACGTAGGGCTGTGCGGCCGAAGGCGTGAAGCCATAAGCTTGATACGAGCTGGTGTCGATCAGCCCGGCCGCCGGATCCGGCTGCCCAGCCGCATTGACGCGGGTGTACTGTGTGAGCTGGTTCTGGAGGTTTTTGTTGATATCGATGGAGATGTAGGGCCGGCTCCAGGTCGCTCCTGAACGCCACTCGGAGTAGCTCTGCGAGTCGTAGACAAACTCCAGGCCCAGCCGGTTGTCCAAGAAGGTCTGCGCCACCGAAATATTGGTCGCGTCCCATTCCTGATGTTCCCGCTTGTTGTCACCATCGATCAAGTGATCGTAGAAGTTGAAGATGGTGGGATCGGTCAGCGATTGGTCCTTGTAGTAGCCGCGGGTCGCCAGCGGATAACGCGAGGCCTGATGTTCGACTTCGTCGATCTTGTCGATCGACAAGGCATAAGCGTTCAATCCGCCCACCCGCATCGGCGAGCCATACGGAATATCGATCGCATTGTCCACGCCACCGGAGGCGTTCAACGCGCCCGGATTCTCGCGCGGCGCCTGCCGTGAGACGAAGAAGGGCCGCGAGTCACCGTTCCGGAACCAGAAGCCAATGCCACCGTTGTTCAGCGCGCCACCATCGAGCACGGAAACCGCCGGCTGATACGGCAGGGGATTCAGCACGGTCGCCGCGGCCGTCGCCAAGGTACCACGACTGGCATCGCCACCACCGGTCTGACTCCAGAGGAACATGTCGTAGACCTGCTTGCTGAACCCGATTTTGTTGTTCACGCCGTCACCGGCATAGTCTTCGAACCACAGGGAGATCCCGTCTTCCGGGGGAAGGATGCGCGGCCGATTGGCGGTGATCTTGGCCTTCTCGTAGTTCGCACGCACCGTCAGCTTGCCGGCCCAACTTTGCGGCAACACCTGCGGCTGGAACGTCGCCGTGATGTACCCACGCCGGTCGTCGTTGAACGCGGGCTCCTGCCGGAATTTTTGGTCGTTGAACAGCCCCGCCACCCGGATGGCCAGGAGATCGTCGACCACCTCCACATTGTAGTCCGCCACCCAGCGAACCGACGCGTACTTGCCGATCTGGTTCTCGAACTTGCCGGAGTTGCCGTCGAAGCGCGCCTGAATGGTGTTGGCGTTGATGATACCAGCCGGACTGCCGACGCCGAAGAGGATCGAGTTTGGCCCGCGCTGGATCTCGACGCGCTCGGTGTTGTAGCTGTCCCACGGAATATCCGTGAGCATGAAGTTGCGGGTGTTGTCGGCCTGATCCAAACCGCGGACGCGGGTGTTCTGATTGGGCGACAGCAACGTGTTGCGGTCGCTAACGCCCTGGGCGTTGCCGAAGCCGCCCCAGTTGCCAAACAACCCGCCGACTTCAGTGCTGGTCGTGTAGGTCAGCAGGTCCTGGTTGCTGGTCGCGGCCGTGTCCTGCAGAAACTGCGAGGTCACCACGCTGAGCGGCGAGGCGATGTCTCTCAGGTCGGTACGGAGGCGTGAGCCGGCGAGCGTGGCGGAGGCACGGTATTTGCCCTCGTCTTCGGTGGATTCGACGACGAAGGGGGAAAGGACGACGACTTCTTCGTCCTGGTTCGCTGGCACAGTTGCGTCGGATGCGGCGGTATTGGTTGTCTGCGCCACGATGCGGGCCGACGAAAGTGCCAGCGTCAGAGCGGACGCGAGCACGTATCGAGTGAACCTAGGTTTGTTCATGGGGGTGTTGATGTTTGTAGCGAGTCCGCCGGAGGTAAGGCCGGTGGGGTGTATCAGTGCGTGGTCCCGTCGTGCGTTTACGCTCGTCGCCACCAACCACGATAACTCGGGGCACGGGCAGGCCGCGGTACGCGTGCAGCCGAAAGCCGCGCAGCCAGGAGCGTCATGGGTGGGGTAACGGGGGAACGAAAACGCAGAATGGGGTTAAGCGTTTACCGTTAAATTCCTTTTACCGTTAAGTCGTGGAAAGCAATCTTATTCTCGCGATTTGTCTGTCTACTGGCCGGGTTCCAAGGTGTGGCCCCCACCCGCGCCGGCCGCCCGGCACCGCCACTGTCCCCCGGGGCATCTCTGCGATGCCTGCGCCCCACACGGTTCTCTCCGTCGGAGCAAAAAAAGTGGCGCCAAGGCTAGGCCGTGGCGCCACGCAAGTCCCCACCCTCAGCCGGCGGCGACTTGCAACCGCCGGCTGGAATCAAAACGTCCGTTAGAACGTGAACGTGTTCGTGAGCGACCAGGTCATGCCTTCCTGGATCTTGAACATCGCCGGAGAACCGTCCGGCTGCACACTGAGCGGCAGCAGGCGGGCATCGTCGCCGACGTTGCGCAGGTTGAGCTGCACGCGCCAACCGATCTTCGGCGTCAGCTTCCGCTCATAGCCGACCCACATGTCGATGTAGTCCTCGGTCTCACTCCAGATCGGGGAGTTGATGTCGAGGTTCGACTTGTCGGCATTCAGCCGGTAACCGAGGATGCGCTTGTCCTGCCAGCGATAGCTGAGGCCAACGTTCACGCCGCGGAAACGGCTGTCCTTGTCGAACGAGTAGTTCGCCGTGCTGTTGAAGCGCCACGGGGACATTTCGGCGACCATCCGGCCATTCGTCTCCAATTGGAAGAGGTAGGCCGACCAGATGTTGTTGTTGAAGTATTCGCGGAGGGTCGCGTCACCACCCCACCAGAGGCGAAGATCGCCGGCCGGTGACTCATACTTCGCGTGGGTCGCTTCAATGAACGTCACGAGATCCTGGCCCAGCGCCGTCTGCGACGCGTTCTGCTTGGAAGCGTTGATCGAGATGTTCAGGCCCTTGGTGACCTGGCCGATCAGCTCGAACTCTACGCCCTTCGATTCGTTGTCAGCGGTGCCGGTCGGATACACGCCGTTGATGCGGCCGCCGCCCGAGGGCTGGACGCCGCCGACCCCGGCGCTCGGGGTCCAACCGCGGATCGCGTTCTGCCAGTTGCCGGCCTTGGCGGCCGCGACGTCGATCGGGAAACCATAGGCATCGAACCACGATTGGTCGGGCATCTGCGACAACCACGAGTTGATCGCCGCGGTCTGCTTCGCCGTCGACGGTGAGTCGCGGAACGCGTCGCCGTTCGGATCGTTGTAGATGCCGTCCCAGCCGTTGTCGATCAGGGCCCAGTTCCAATACCACTCCCAGCCCGGGGCGCCGCCTTGACGGCCCGCCAGATCGATCAGCGCGGAGGTCGTGCCCCACGCTTCGAGATTGCGGAGGTAGTACGTGTTGTTGCCGAGCGTCGTGGTCTCGGTCGTGACGGTGGACAGGTTGGCGTCCTTGACCGTCGTCTTGTACCAGGTGGCTTTCAGGACGAGCCGCTCGTTGAGCGTGCTGAGCGCCACACCGAAATCCTTGGTCTTGCCGCGGGCATTCGGGAGCGCGTTGCCGCTGAACCCATAGCGATTCTCCACGCGCATGTTCGTGCCGTCGCTGTAGCTGAAGCTCAGGTAAGAGTTGCCCGGCAGCAGCGTCCGGAAGCGCTTCGGCGTGTGAACCACCACACCCCAGCTCTTGCTTTCGCCCGCACTGCGATCAGGCCCTTTTTCGAACGCCGGATCCGTGTGCGCATAACCGGACCCGCCGACATCGCTGGCCGACGAGTCACCCGACTCGAGGTCCTGCTCGTCGCGGCGCCAGCCGAACGTGCCCACCACCGTGTCTTCGAACAGGAAGCCCTGCCAGGTGAAGGCTTGGGAATCCGTCACCTTCCGGACCTTGCTGACGTCCGTGTAGAGCTGATTGATGTCGTCTCCGCTCCGCCAGTTGAGGAGGTTGAACTTGTCCTGCACCCAGCCGACGTAGTTGGCGGGATTGTCGGATTGGAAACCGACCTGGTTGCCGCCCGGCCAGAACTGCCGCGCCGGATTGGTCCACGGATCCGCCGGGTTCACGTTGGTCGCGTTCCAGTGCGAGTCGAAATACGGGATCACATAGCCGCCCGCCGTCGGTTCCTGCACCGTCGCAAGCCGCGGCAGATTCAAGCCGGCCGCGCTGGAGCGCGGGCTCAGGTCGCCGCTGATGTAGGTAACCACGTCCGGCACCACGTCACCGTTGACCAATCCGCCGATGCCGGAGCCGCCGTTGACCGTGCCGTTGCCGAGCACGTCGGACCATTTCTGCTCCACCTTCCAGAGCGTCCAGGTGCGGTTTTCCTGCTGGACCGTGTCGCGGGAATAGAGCCCGGTCAGCCGATGCGTGCCGAGAATCGTGCTCAGCAGCGAATTGCCGAGCACATCCTTGAAGCGGAATTCGCCGAAGCCGGTGAACCGGATGTCGTCGCGCGTGCTGAAGAACGCATTGCCACCGCCGCGGCCGCTGCCGCCAACCATCGCGCGATTCACGTTCGGATTCTTGACGACGCCGAGTTCCGGATACGTCCACGGGTAGTTCATCAGGTTCGCCCGAATGTCCACCGTGATGGTCGGGTTGCCGATGGTCCGATAGGAACCGTCGCGGTAGTCCTGATAGTCGTAGACGAGTTCGAAGCCGAGCCGGTTGTCCAGGAACGTCTGCTCGACCGCGATGTTGAACGCGTCCCACTTCTGCCACTCGCCCTTGTTCGGGCCGTCGATCAGGTTGTCGTAGAAGTTGAAAATCGATTCATCGACGAGGGACTTCCGCTTGTAGAAGCCCTTGTCCGCAGCTGGATACGGCGTCGCGGCCTGACCGAGCGTACGCCAGCTGTTGTAGGCCGCCTCGTTGAAGCTCGCGATGCCGATGTTGCTGCCGTAGGGGAAGCCGTCGATCCCGGCGTCGCGGTCGCCATTGCTGCTCAACCCGTAGTAGGTGGTTGGCCCCGCCTGCGTCACATAAGCATGGGTGGTCGAGTTGGCCATGTCGTAGAAGAACATGGGATTCGCCGTGGCTTGGGTGCCGGGCACCATATACTGCACCACCCAGTAATTCTTCGGCTCCATCGCGTTTTGCGGCTCGGAGGAGGGATAACCGATCGCCTGCGACTCCCAGGCGTAGTAGGGATCATAGACCTTCTTGTTGATCGCCGTGGAATCGAAATACGGCGTGATGCTGTCCCACGGCGGCAGCGCGCGCGGGCGGTTCGCCTTGATGTCGCCATTCTCGTAGTTGAAGCGCACGCTCGTGCGGGAGCTGCCGGTGTTGAGGAACTTCGGCGCCCACCGACCCGAGAGATAGGCGCGCTGATCGCGATTGAACGCGGGCCGCTGACGATACTTTGTGTGATCGTCGAGCAACGCGAGTCGGAGCGCCAGTTCGTCCTTCAACACGACATAGTTGTAGTCGATCGAATTGCGGACGGAGCCGAAGCTGCTGATGCGATTCTCCACGCTGCCGCCGTTCTTGCCGAACGTGGCCAGGTTGAGGCTGCTGTTGATGATGCCCGCCGGGCTGCCGATACCGAACAGGATCGAATTCGGCCCGCGCTGCAGGTCGACGCGGCCGACGTTGTAGGAGTCCCACGGAATGTCGGTCTGGAAAAAGTCGCGGGTATTGTCCGCCGAGTCCAGGCCGCGCACGCGGTTGTTGTTGCTCGGCCGCACGAGGTTGGCGTTCTCGTTCGCACCATCGATGAACGTGTTGCCCACGCCGCCGTAGTTGCCGTAGACGCCGCCGACTTCCGTGTTCGTCGTGTAAACGAGCAGGTCCTGCGAGTTCCGCGCGCCGGTGTCCTTGAGGAAGTCGGCCGTGATGACGCTGATGGACGAGGCGACGTCCTTCAGGTCGGTCTTCACGCGCGAGCCAGCCAGCGTGGAGGTGGCCTGATAGCTGCCCCGGTCTTCCGAAGCGTCGACAACGAACGGAGACAGCACGATGGGCTGATCGTCCTCGGAATTGACGGTCGGATCCGACGGCGTGGCTGTCTGCGCCACGATGCGGGCCGACGAAAGTGCCAGCGTCAGAGCGGACGCGAGCACGTATCGAGTGAACCTAGGTTTGTTCATGATGGGGTGTTGCTGTTTGTAGTCGCAGAAATCCCGCCGGCAGCCGGCGGAGTCACTGCAGGAGGGGCAAACCACAGGTCGCCATCCCGCTGCCAGGCAGACAGCCTCGAAGCGGAAGGAGTACAGCCGCGAAAGCACGGCTGGAAACCGCGGGCACGGAGCGTCATGGGTGGGTAACGGGTAACGAAACGCTGTGGTTTAGCGTTAAATTAACTTTACCGTTAAATCGCCGGGTGCAATCTTTTTCGCACGCTCACTGAGCACCGGCAGCGAGGCCACGCTGATCCGTCCGCCGGCTTGCCCGCACGGCACCTCGATCAGGCAGCCCTCCCCTCGATACGCAGGTCGCGACCTCTTCAGCAGGCGACGTTAATATTCCTTCCCAAAAAACTTCCGCATCATCGCCTTCATGAACGCAGGCGTCACGCTGCCTTCGTGCAGCACCACCGTCGCCCCATCCGCCGTCGTGATGGTGATCCGGTAAACCCTAAACGTTTCGCCCAGATAACTGATCCAGTGCGCCTGCGGGTCTTCCAGGTCGAACCAAGCGGATTGCCCCGTCCATAGCTGGCCCTTCAGCTGCGGATCGGTGTCATCCACCAGCAGCATCGGCTGTTCTTCGGAAACATCCTCCACCTGCACGCGGCGGGGAGGCTTGTTCTTGGCCACCACACCAAACGCGAACTGAAGCTTCTTCTCCTTTTCTCCGGGCAGAATGACCGGCGCGCGAGCTTCGAACCCGTCGGCAACCGCGTCGTCCACGCGTCCGTTCACCAGCCGGAAACTCAGCCGCTCCCCCGATGAGATCTTCGTCGTGTATTTGTATTCCGACGTCGCGCAGCCGCTCAGCACCAACCCGAGCAGCAATGCGGCGCAGAGCCCAAACGAACGAACGAACGGTGGCGGGAAAGTGTTGGCAGGATTCATGAGGATGGAGCAAGCGTGGTCCGGCCCAGGTTCGGGCGCGACGCCGTCACTCTGGCAAGAACGCTTTCCGGATGACAATGCCGAACCGCCGCCCCCGCGGCGGTCGGCCGGCGAGCGCCGGCCAATCCACCGCACAGGGTCGGTCATTCACCAGCGGCTCAGCCGCACTCGCACTCCACTTCGTTGATGCCGGGTTCGACGCGGATGATCACACCCAACGGATCGGCGGAAGCCGCCGCACCCTTGCCCGGGCGCACGGTCTTCACCCCGGCGAGCTGCAGATTCCACGCGCCACGGACCTCGCCGGTGAGCTTCGCGCGAATCCGCTGACCCGAGCGCTGCACCTGCACGCGCGCCTGCTCGGTTCCGTCGGCGCCGCAGATCACCGCGGTCGACTTCGCTCCCTCCGCCAACTCATAGACGCGGAAGGTGGTGTCCGCCGCATAATCGTAGTCCGGCCGATCGTCGGTCGCGCCCAGCGCGAGCACGGTGCCCGGCCGCACGAACAGCGGCAGACTCAGGAAGCCATGCCGTCCGCGACGCCATCCCCCGCCCTCTTGTGTTTCGCCCGTCAGCAGATGCGTCCACTTCCCTTCCGGCAAGTAGTAGTCCACCGTGCCGTCTTCCGTGAAGACCGGCGCCACGAGCAGCGCGTCGCCGAGCATGTATTGCCGATCCAGCGTGTCGCACGCCGGATCGCCCGGGAACTCGAGCAGCATCGCGCGCATCATCGGCACACCTTCGCGATGCGCCGTCAGCGCGGCCGACCAGAGACAAGGCATCAGCCGGCACTTCAGCTTCGTGAAGAAGCGCACGACGTCGCACGCCTCGTCATCGTAAGCCCATGGCACCCGATAGCTCGAACTGCCGTGCAACCGGCTGTGTGATGACAGCAGCCCGAACGCCGCCCAGCGCTTGTAGATGTAGGCCGGGGCTGTGCCCTCGAATCCGCCGATGTCGTGACTCCAGAATCCGAAGCCGCACATCCCGAGCGACAGTCCGCCGCGAAGCGATTCCGCCATCGACTCCATCGTCGACCAGCAATCGCCGCCCCAGTGCACAGGGAACCGCTGGCCCGAGGCATACGCCGCGCGCGCGAACAGCACCGCTTCGCCGCGACCGCGTTTCGCCTCGATCGCGCGAAACACCGTCTCGTTGTAAATCACCGGATAGAAGTTGTGCATCTTCACCGGATCGGAGCCGTCGTGGTAAACCACGCCTTCGGTCGGAATGCGTTCGCCGAAGTCCGTCTTGATCGCATCGACGCCCATGTCCAGCAGCCGCTCGATGTGTCCCGCGAACCACGCGCGCGCCGCCGGGTTCGTGAAATCCACGATCGCCATGCCGGGCTGCCACAGGTCTGTCTGCCACACGCTGCCGTCGGTGCGCTTGATGAAGTAGCCTTTCTCGCGCCCCTCCGCGAACAGCCGCGAACGCTGGCCGATATACGAATTGATCCACACGCACAGCTTCAGCCCGCGGGCGTGCAACCGCTGCAGCATTCCTCGCGGATCGGGAAACACGCGCGGATCCCACTCGAAATTGCACCAGTCGAACTCGCGCATCCAGAAACAGTCGAAATGGAAAACATGCAGCGGCAGGTCCCGCTGCTTCATGCCGTCGATGAAGCTCGTCACCGTCGCCTCGTCGTAATTTGTGGTGAACGAGGTCGAGAGCCACAGGCCAAATGACCACGGTGGCGGCAGCGCCGGCCGGCCGGTCAGCGCGGTGAGCTTGCGCAGGATGTCCTTGGGCGTCGGTCCGTAGATGACGAAATACTCCAGGCTCTCGCCGGGAATGGAGAACTGCACGCGCGCCACTTTCTCCGAGGCGACCTCGAACGACACCGGCCCGGTCTCGTTGACCAGCACGCCGTAACCGCGGTTCGTGAGATAGAACGGCACATTCTTGTAGGCCTGCTCGCTCGCGGTGCCGCCGTCCTTGTTCGTGCACTCCACCACCTGTCCGTTTTTCACGAAGGCCGTGAACCGCTCACCGAGCCCGTAGACACATTCGCCGACGCCGAGTGAGAGCTGCTCGTGCACGTGGGTCCGATCCCGCTCCAGCTGCACATAGCCCGTCGCGCGCCAGCCGTTGCGCGTCAGCACGCGGCCATCAGCCTCGAACGCGAGTTCCCAGCCCGGCTTCTTCACGCGCACCGTCAGCGCGCCGGATTGCAAAGTGACCGCCTCCGCGGAATCTTGGATGGCTACCGGGGCCGAGTCATTCGTCACCAGTGGAAGGTTGGGCCCGCGTTCGGCCGCACCCGTGAAATGTTCGATCCGCACTCGCGCGACATCCGGCAGTGGCGAGCTGACCGTGACCGTGAGCAGCGGCCCCTGCAGCGTGTCGCCGCGATGCTGAATCGGACGCACCGGCGCGCTGATCACGAGCCGGTCAGGCTCGACCGCGATGGTGTGCGCCTCGGCGGCGTAGTGGGCGGTTACCCCCGGACGGAGCAGCCATTGGCCATCAGTGAATTTCATGGTGATTCGAAAGGGTGAACGAAGGTTTAGGGCGTGCCCGCCGATTCGGCCGCTGGCGTGCCCAGCACGCGCACGTCGCGCAACGCCGCCGCGCGCCCCGCGGGCCAGCCTGTGATCGTTACGCGCACCTGCCGCGCGCCCGCCGCAGGAGCGACCGGCAGGGTGTGCCGTCCTCCCGCGAAGGCGTTTTCCCGTTGATCGCTCAATCCCTGCCAATGCGCACCGTCGGACGAAGCCTCGACGAGGTAGCGATAACCCGGCTCGTCGTGCTGCCAGAGGAGCTCGACTGTATCCAGGACACAGGTGCGCCCAAGATCGATCGTAAGGACCGGCCTGGCGTCCGTCGGCTCGGCCTGCCAGCGGGTATTGATGTCGCCGTCGATCGCACTCTCCGGCTTCGGCACGAAGCCCCACGGCGGCGTGAACGAGCTCGAGGCGGTCGCCTGGCGCCCCAACGCGAGCGAAGGTCTCAGGCAGAGGTCGAGTTCCGCAACGCTCAAGGCCTGCTGCGGGGCGAACGCCGGCGAGCCGGCATAGGCCAGCAGACTGGACCACAGCTGTCGCGCTTCGGGGGCCGCCGACAGCGCGAGAAGATCGCTGGCCACGACGAGTAATGAGCCCGTCTCCACCCTAGCTTCGAAGACGAGCCCGAGGAGTTCATTGCGCTCCAGGTTGTCGATCACCTGCACGATCGGCCGGAAATGCTCCGGCACCGAAGCGAGCACGACCGCAGCGGAGCCGTGCGCGATCCGCGACCATTGCCGCTCGCTGTGCGTTGCCGTCGGGAACTGCGCCAGGGCCGGATGTGCCGCGTTGATCAAGAGTCCCATCGTCCCCGGCGTGCCATTGAACATCGGCCAGCACCAGAAATCCGTCGCATACGCGCCGCGCAGCGTGTAACCGCGGTTCGCCGCGTCCGGCATCAGCACGACGCGCTCCCCTGACGCCAAAAGCCTCTTCGCCTTCGCGTCAAACGCTCGCACGACGTGAACGTGGGCCGCGGGCGCAAGTTCGGTCTGCGGCGGGTAGACCCAGAGCGGCCAGCGGTTCGCGAATCTCAACCGCTCGCCGCTTGGCAAAGTCGGATTGGCGGTGACCTCGACCACGAAATCATAACGCCTCGGCGTCGCACAGTCCTTCAACGCCACAGCGACACGTCCCAGCGACCGGAGCCCGCCCTGCGTGACGACGTCAGCCCGCCATTCTCCACGCGCCCGCTCTTTCCCCGCTTCGTCAACCAGCCGCCATGTCGTCACCACGCCTCGAAGGTCGTCCCGGCCATAGTGCGCTAGTTGGATGTCGGCGGCGTAGCTCTCGTTGGTCGTCCACGCGTAACGATCAAACCGCGCCAGCGGCACCACCGGCCCGCAAAACTCCCGCCAGCGTTCAGGCGTCACCAAGCCCTTGCTGTCCATGAACGCGTCCAGCATGCCCACCAACGCGGTGCCCTGACCGGGGTAGTCCTGCAGATCGAGCAATTGTAATCCGCCAAAGTCGGCCGTGCGCAACGCGAGTTCGATCTCCTCCCGATACAACTCCGCCGTGAGGGCACCCGACGCACGAAAGAAGTCGTTCGCCTGCTCCAAGCGTCCGCGCCGCGCGAGCACGTCCCGGAAATGCTCGAGGTTTCGCGCCTGCGTCACCCCGGTGTATTTCGCGATCTCACGGAAATCGGGATAAACCGTGTATTGGCCAATCTCGTGCCCGACCACCGGCACCGGCAGACCGGTCACGGCCTCCGAGAGATCCTGGCGGGTCTGCGCCTCGCCCCACTGAACCACCCCGTCGTAGCCATCGCCAAAATAGAAGCTGCCGCGCGCGGGGAGTTGGCGCTCACCACTTGCCGGAGTGCGGGTCTTGGCGGTCACCCAAAATTCGTTCGTCGGTTGATGCCGCGGATCCCAGAGCACGTTGTTGCAACCGTCCGAGTAGAGCCGCCGCGAATCCTGCGCGCGTAGCTGTGCGACCATCGCGTTCATCAGCCCGCGATCGCCGCCGGCCTCGTTCGCCAGAGTCAGCATCACGAACGATGGATGATTGCCGTAGGCGCGCAGCGTCGCGTCCGCCTCGGGCTGCAGGAAATCTCTCACGCGCTCATCGAACGTCCCCCAGAACGGCAGCTCGGCCTGTAGGTAAATTCCCAGTCGGTCCGCCGCCGCGAACGCCGCCTCGGGCGGCGTCCACGTGTGACAGCGAATGTGATTCAGTCCGTAGTCGCGGCAAATTCGCAGGTAGCGGATCCACCCCTCCACATCCATCGGCGGATGTCCGGTCAGCGGGAACGTGCCGCCCTCGTGCCGGCCGCGCAGGAAGGTCGGCCGCCCGTTGATCGTGAAGTGCGCCCCAGCGCCCTTGAACTCGCGCAGCCCCGTTTCGATCTCACGCTCATCGCGGCCGGCGGCCGTTTTGAGTGTGACCGTCATGCGATAGAGCGCCGGCTCAAACTCGTCCCAGAGTTTCGCCGCGGGACCGAGTGGCAACGTCAGTTCATGGTCTCTCGTCGCCGCGTCTGACCATTCCAGCTCGACCGGCGCAGGTTGGTGCGGCGCGCCGTCGTGATTGAAGCTCGTGGCGCGGACCATCACGCGCGACCGCTCTGCAACCACCCCCGCCAGTGCTTGCGTAGTGAACCGAACCCGCAGGCTGCGCGAGGCGAGTTCGGGCCACACCTGCACGTCGGCGAGCCAAACGGCCGGCCGCGCGATCAACTCGATCCGGCCGAGCACGCCGTTCCAGTTCGTCTGCGTGTTGTCGCTGTTGAACTGGTGCACATTCGGCGTGAACGGGATTCGCTCGACGCGATTGTCGACCATCAGCGTGAGTCGATGCCGGCCCGGCTGCAGCCGGTGGGTGAGATCGTAAACCTGCGGTGCGGTGAACAGCCGCTGCTCACCAACCGCTTCGCCATCGAGCCACAGCTGCGTGTATTTCGTCCGCTCGAGCAGCAGCTCGATTTGCCGGCCGGACCACGATGCGGGCACCTCGATCTCGCGTTCATACCACGCAGCGCCCTCGAACCGCCGCACGCGGGTCAACCCACCGAGCTCGCGCGCTGAATTCTCCGGACCTTTGTTATTCGTCTCGGTCGTTCCGGGCAGGGCAATGGCGTCGGCGAACGCTACTTGCGGGAGCGGCTGCTGCGGAAATGAGGGGTCTGGCGCCGCGAGCGCGAAGCGCCATTCGCCCGCGAGGTTCATTCGTTCAGTCGTGAAAGGAGAGGCAGTCAACATGGAGGAGCCAAGCAGACCCAACATCGCAGAGCACCCACCCAGCCTAAGCAAGCGCCGTTGCATCGCCGACCAGCCAATACTGCGAATCTGGAGGGGAAAAGAGAGCATGGTTCGTCGCGTCAGCCTTTGCTCCCCGTGGTGGCGATCCCCTGGATGAAGGTCCGCTGCGCAAAGAAAAACAGGACGATGATCGGCAGCACGGTGACCGTGCTCGCCGCCATGAGGTAGTGCCACTGCACTCCGCCGGTCTGCGACTGGTAGTTCTGCAGCGCGATCGAGAGCGTGAATGTTTCCTTGCGCGTCAGATACAGGAACGGCCCCATGAAATCGTTCCACGCATAGAGGAAGTGGAACAGCGCCGCGACCGCCAGGACCGGCTTGCTCAGCGGCAGAATGATCCGCCAGAAAATCCGCCATTCGCTGCTGCCATCGATCCGCGCCGCTTCGCTCAGCTCCTCCGGGATCGTGAGGAAAAACTGCCGCATGAGGAAAATGTTGAACGCGCTCCCGAAGAACGCCGGCACCCACAGCGGCATCAACGTGCCAATCCAGCCGAGTTCCCGGAACACGCCGTAGAGCGGCACCATCAGCACTGGGAACGGCACCATCAGTGTGGCGAGCGTCAGCGCGAAGAAGGCATCCCGACCGCGCCAGCGCAGCCGCGCAAAGCCGTAGGCGACGATTGCGTTCGACAGCACCGTGCCAATCACCCCGAGCACACAAACGATCAGCGTGTTGCTCAGGAAAACCCAGAAACTCACGTTGCCGCTGCCGGCCGCCGCGCCGCCGCCCATCGAAGCGAGCGCGTTCGGGTAGTTCGACCAGCGGAACTTGATTTCGCTCTGCACCGCGCCCGGCGGCACGATGTCCCAGCGCGGCTGCCGCTCGCGTCCGGCTCCCTGCTCGAGCCGTTCCGTCACATGCGTCCACCCGGCGGCCACGCGGTGCGCACCGTTCAGCTCCGCCGCACGCGCGATCGCCTGGTCTGGCAGCAGGAACACTCGCTTGCCCGCGTCCGGGCCACTCACCACGTCGGCCACAACGCCCGGCTGGTTCATCGTGTAATCGATCACGACCTCCATCCTGCGTCCGTCGATCTCCACATAATGCGCCCGCGGCAGGAACGTCGGCGGCAGCACCATCGTCTGCTCCACCGGTTTCAGCGACGTCGACACCAGCCACACGAACGGCGTGAGGAACAAGCCCGACGCGACAATCAGCATCAGGTAAATAAACGTCCGGGAAACGGGGCCGTGCGGTTTCATCGCTCGCTCTCGCTATTGCACGTGGCTCATCCGCTCGCGCGACCAGCGCGTCGCCAGCCAGGTCAGTGTGGCGATGATGATGAACAGCACATAGGCCATCGCGCTCGCATAGCCCATGCGCAGGTCGTAGAACGCGGTCGCGAACAGGTGCATCGTATAGAATAACGTCGACCGCGCCGGAAATCCGTCCGTCCCCGTGCCCGTGCCGCCGCCCGCCGCCGCCGACATGATGAACGCCTGCGTGAACACCTGCAGCGCGCCGATCAGGCTCATGATGACGTTGAAATACACCACCGGCGCGATCATCGGCAGCGTCACGTGCCGGAATCGCCGCCAGCCGGTCGCGCCGTCGATCGCCGCCGACTCGTAGAGCTCCTTCGGCACGTTCTGCAGTCCCGCAAGGTAAATCACCATCGCGTTGCCGGTGCCCCACAGGCTCATGATGACCAGCGCCGGCTTCGCCCAGTTCGGATCCACCAGCCACGCCGGCGGCGCCTGGCCGAACAGCGCCAGCAGCGGCGACAACGCCCAGTTCAGCAGCCCCACCTGGCCGTTGAAAATCCACAGCCACAACATCGAAGCCGCCACCACCGGCACGATCGACGGCATATAGAAAACCACCCGGAAGAACGGACGTCCGCGCACGTCGCAGTTCAGCAGGAGCGCCAGCGCGAGCGACACTACCGTGCCCAGCGGCACCGACAGCCCCGCGTAGAACAGCGTGTTTCGCAGCGAGCGCCAGAACAGATCGTCGCTGAAGAGCTCGCGATAGTTCTCGAGACCGCACCAAACCGGCGACTTCAAGATCGAGTAGTCGCAGAAACTATAATACAGTGACGCCAGCACTGGATAGGCCGTGAACACGCCCAGCCCCACGATCCACAGGCTGGTGAACCCGAGCCCGGCGAAGAGTTGGCGACGTTCGCGTGCGGTCATGGCGTCGCCCCCGTGCTTGGTGGCAGCGGCTGGCCGTGCCGGGCCAGGCTGCGGAAATGTCGATCCCAGCTTTTCTGCAGCCGCGCCTGAGCCTGCTCGAGCGCCTGCTGCGGCGGGGCCATCAGCAGCCGAACTTCCGCAAACGCCGCCAGCACCTCGCGCTCATACTCGGTCCAGATTCCCATGTCGGGCACGAACTCGGCGTGCGGGCTCGCCGACAGCCGGCGAAACACATCGATTCGCGGATGCGGATGGTGCCCGGCAAAATACGGGCTCCACTCGCGCAGCGCGGAGTTTTTCTCCTGCAGGAAACACAGCAGTTCCATTCCCTGCAGTTCCTCGCGGCTCTGCGCCCGCGGATTGGCCGAGTTCATGTATTTCACGAACTCCCACGCAGCTTCCGGATGTTTCGCTCCGCGCGGAATCACCAGCATGTCCGCCTCGGCCATCGCGAAATCCTCGATGCCCGGCACCGCCGCGGGCCAGGCCGGCGCCACGCCGTAGTCCAGCCCGGGCTTGTATTGCCGGATGTAGTTGTTGAACCACACGCCCTGGAAAATCATCGCGACCTTCCCGCTAAAAAACCCGGACTGCGGCGACGCCCACTGACCGGCGAACCCCGACGCGAACGACGTCACCGCATCCCGGCCCAGCGCGCGCGTGTAGCTCGCCACCCATTCCATCGCGGCGACATTGCGCGGATCGGTCGCCAGCGTGATCTTGTCGCCGTCGAACAATCGGCCGCCAAACCAGCGACAGAAAATCCACGGCCACCAGCCCGGCTCCTGCGGCAGGAACCCAACCTGCAACAACTCGCCAGTCTTCGGATCGCGCTTCGTCAAGCGCCGCGCGAACTCATCGAGCTCCTGGATCGTGCGCGGCGGCCGCTCGGGATCGAGCCCCGCTTCGCGGAAAAGCGTCTTGTTCCAATGCAGCGCGATCGTCGCCGGCGTGCTGATCCCCGCATACACGTGCCCGCCATGCTGCACCATCCGCGCGTAGACGGGATAGTAGCGGCTCAACCACTGCTCGACCGTCATCCCGTCGCGCCGAATGAAATCGTCGAGCGGCGTCAGCGCCTCCGCGTCCGCAAACGAGGCGATGTTCTGGATCCAGAGTCCGGCCACGTCCGGCGGATCTCCACCCGCGGCCGCCACAATGGTCTTTCGATCGACCGGGTTCTGCACGAAATACTCGACGGTAATTCGATCCTGCGAGCGATTAAACGCCTCGACGACCGCGCGCGTCGCCGCCTCTTCCGGTCCGACCCATTTTTCCCAATAGGTGACGTGAATCCGCCCGCGCGGCTCACGCTCGGCGGCGTCGACCGTCGCCGTGGCCAGTCGCCCCGCCAGGAGGGCCACGAGCAACGCTCCCGCCCACCGCGCCCGCCGGAGAACCGGCCGAGTCGGAGTACATGCGATCTGGCGGGGGCGGGCCATGAGCTTGGCGGGCACGGTAACCAGAAAACGCGCGGCAAAGCAAAGAAAGATTTAGCCTTAAATTACTAGGCAGCATCACTCGCGCTCCAACCGCGTTTCTCCCATTAACTGGGCCCGCGCCGGCCGGCCGCGTTCACCCGGCAGGTGCTTCCAGCACGGCCCTCACCGCGGAGATCAAATCACTGGCCAGATAGGGCTTCGGCACCCGCGCCCGAAACCCATGCGCCTGGTAGTTGGCCATGATCGGGTCGCTGGAGTAGCCGCTCGAGACAATCGCCCGCACCTGCGGATTCATTTCCTTGAGTTTCGCCATCGCCTCCACTCCGCCCATCGCCCCCGGCACCGTCAGGTCGAGCACGACCAGATCGTACGACCGGCCGGCGGCAGCCGCCGCCGCATACTCGCTCACCGCGGCGGCACCGTCACTGACCGCCGTTACGTCATAACCCGCTTTCTTGAGAATGGTCGTCCCGAGCAGCCGGATCGCGGCATCGTCGTCCATGAGCAACACTCGCGAGGCTCGCGGGCGCGTGCTCTCCTCCGGAGCCTTGGCCGCCATCGGGACCGTCGCCGCCGGCAGCCAGGTCGTGAACGTCGTGCCTTCGCCGACGATCGAGCGAACTTCGATGTGCCCCTCGTGACGGCGGACGATGGAGTAAACGGTCGCGAGGCCCAGCCCGGTGCCCTGTGGTTTCGTCGAATAGTAGGGCTCGAAAATCCGCCCCAAGGTTTCTGCCGGAATGCCCGCGCCGGAGTCGGCAACCGTCATCCGCACATACCGGCCCGGCTCCAGTCCTGACCGCGGTTCCAACACCATTTCATTCTGCAGCCCGATCTCGATGCGTCCGCCCGTGGGCATCGCCTGGTTCGCGTTGATCACGATGTTGTGCACCACCTGCGCGATCTGCCCTCGATCCACGCTGGCCGGCCAGAGATCGGAGGCGATTTGGTAGTCGCAGCGCACCTTCGCGCCGTGCAGCGCAAACTGCGCGGCCTCGCGCACGAGGTCCGGCAGCCGCGTCGGCATGCGCATCGGCTCGCCGCCCTTGGCGAAGGTCAGCAGCTGCTGCGTCAGGTCGCGCGCCCGCGCCGCCGCGCGCTCGCTCTCGCTCAGGCAGCGCACCGTGTCGGGCTCGATCTTCGGGTCGATCTTCGCGAGCGACAGATTGCCCATGATCACCGTGAGCAAATTATTGAAATCGTGCGCGATGCCACCGGCGAGCACGCCGAGCGATTCCAGCTTCGACGCCCGCGCCAGCGCCGCTTCGAGCCGCGCCGCGCGTTCGCTCTCCTCCTGTTCCTTGATGATGCCCGTCTGGTGCCGCACCCGGCGACGCAACGCCATCACCCGCGCGAAGCCCAGCAGCACCACGATCACCAGCACGCCGGTGACGGCGAGCACGCGCCGCACGGTGAGCCACGAGGGCCGCTCGAGAATCGTCACGTCGCCGGGCCGGCGCAGGAGCAGCCGCACCGCCTGTGGTCGCCGATATTCATCGAACTGGATTTGGTAGACTCCGGTCAGCGCCACGCGGCTGCGCGGTACCCACGCGCTCGGCACCTCCCGCTGCGATTCGAGCACCGCTTCGAAAAGCACCTGATCCCGCTGGTTGAGCAGCCGCACGCCGTTCGACGACGAGCCGACATCGAGCAACTGTGCCTCGACTCGCACCAGCCGACCGTCCAATTCCTCGTGGAACATCGCCCGCGCGCGCCATGGCACCGGCACCGGCTCGGTCCCCGGGCCCGTCCGCCGAAACACCGCTTCGCGCAACACCACGCGGCGGTTCTCCCGACCGGGAAAACCCACCACTTCGACGTGATCGCCCGGCTCCAGCCGAGTCTGATCCCGGCTCAACGCCAGCAGCCCTTCCGTTTCGTCCTGGAGGTAGATCAGCCGGCCCGGCGATTGGTGGCTTACCGTGCCCGATACGCGCACGCGGCGATTCAGCGCCTCGAGCGAATTAAATTGCCGCAGGCTCGCGATCGAGCGTTCCGGGAAGGCGAACGGATCGCTCGGCGCCGCGTCTTCAATGTCGACATAGCGATACGACGGCACCCACACGCGAATGCCGGTCAGCTGCCGCTTGTCGTTGGTGATCGCGCTGCACACACCGCGTACCCGCACCACCGCGCCCACCAATTTCGCGGTCAGATCGTGCGGCGGCATCAAGGCGTGAAATTCGCCTCCCGACGCAGTCATCTCGAGCCGCACCCAGGGAGCCTCGGGCGTCACCGCGCGCACGTAGCCCCGCATGCTGACCCACTGGGCTTCCTCCACGCCGGTCAACGCCTGTTCGAGCGTCACCTGCGGCGCCTCGGGCAACTCGATCGAGGCGGAGGTCTGGACAATGGACGCCAACACCACGGGTGTAAACCGCCCCGTGGCCGACACGCCAAACACCTCCACCTTCGTTCCCGCAAACATCGACACGTGGCTGTCCGGCGGACGGAACACGCACACCCCGCCGCTCACGTCGCGCACATAGAAGAACTCCGCATTGGGCCGCGCCCAAGTGACGACCCCTGAGAGATGCACCGGATAGCCCCTCCCCGCCTCCTCCGGCTGCAACTCGCGCAACTGGTCCGCGAGGCGCAGCTGCGGCAGGCCGGCCACCGGCGGCGCCGGTGCCGCACGCGAGGGTCGAACCAATCCGTCGCGCAAACTCATCTGTTCTCCCTCGAGCCGCGGATACCCGATTGCCTCGACCTGCTCCCCCAAACGCAGCGAACGCGACTGCAGCGTGGCGACGTTGAGCTGTCCGGTTTCGTCGCGCACGGTGACGAGTTTCCCGGGCTGCTGGGTGCGCGCGACGCCCACGATGCGCACCATCGTGCTTTGATCGACCTGCGCCAACCGATCGATCGGCGTCGCGGGCCGATCGAACCGGGCATCGCTGTCGATGTGGCCGATCACCTTGAGGTGATCCGGGCCTGGCGTCCACAACTCAAGGCTCGGCACCGAACCTGCGGGATCCTGCGTCGCAGAATACACGCCGCTCGCCCGCACCATCGCGCCCTCCCACGTCGGGGTCTCCTTGCCCGCCGGCAGCAGCAGCCGGCAGACGACCAGCCGCCCCTCGACGATCAGATCAAGGTCCACATGGCCGACGCCGCGCACCTGCTGGCGATCCACATAGCCCTCGAGCACGACCCAGTGTTTGTTCAGCTGGTCCGTGTCCCCGATCCGCCCTTGTGTCTCCAGCGCGACGAGTGGCACCGACTCCTGCAACACGGTGACCCGCGGCTCCTCGACGACGATGCCGTCCGCCGGCCGCACGAGCCCCTCGATGCGAATGCGCTGGCCCGGCTTGAGCGCGAAATCCTTGCTGCCGAGCGAGAGGAACTCGTCGCTGTCGCCCACCTGCCCCCACAACGCCTTCCAATCCGGATCAAAATAGTAGACGAGCAGATCGATCCGCACGGGATGCCATTTCGTTTTCTCCGCGTCGGGCAAGGCCCAGAGCTGGCTCACCGTCGTGCAGGTGGTCCGCACCCCGCGCACCGTCGCGCGTCGCAGCACCCAGCTGTCGCCCTCGCGCTCCGGCCAGCCGATCGCCTCGACCTCCTCGCCTGACCGGAAGGTCAGCGTTTGCGGGGTGTGCAGCACCAGCGAGTGCGCGCCCTCGCGGATCGTGATCGTTTTGCCGGGATCCTGTGCGACGACGACTCCCGCCACGTGCACATCCTGCCGCGCGGCCGCCCCGCCGAGGTCCGCCAACGCCCGCAGTGGCGCCGCGAACCGCGGGTCGCGCTCCAGCGTGCTGACGGCCACCACGTCTTCCGGACGTTGCACCCAAAGCTCGATCTTCGGCCCCGGCCAGTCCGGTTCGCTTCGCGCAAAATACACGCCTGTGGCCCGCACCACCGTGCCTTTCAACTGCGGCGTCGGCACCTCGTTATTCAACAACAGCTGCGCCAGCACCACACGGCCCTCGGCGATCAAATACATTTCCAGGTGATTCGCATCGCGAGCCACCTGCCGATCGACCAATCCCTCGATCACCACCAGCCGTTTGTTGAAGCGCTCCGTACTCGCCACCTCGCCCGCCGTGCCCAGCGGCACGAGTGGCACCGCCTCGTCCAGCACCGTCACCTTCGGATCCTCCACCCGCATGCCGCGTGACGGCTGCATCGCGCCCTCGACCAGGATTCGCTGGCCGGCCTTGATCGGAAAAACTTTCGCGCCGAGCGAAAGATAGCTGTCCGATTCGCCCGCGCGTCCCCACAGCGCCATCCATAGCGGGTCGTAGTAGTAGACGACGTAGTTCAACTTCACCGGATGCCACGCCCGCTGCTCCGCCTCCGGGAGTTGCCAGATCTGTTCGAAACTGGTGAGCACCCGTTTGCCCGCGACCACATTGGGCCCCGGCTGCGGCGAAGCCCCCTCCCCCGCCAATTCAGCCGGCACGATCATGAACAGCGCGAGCGCCGCCCCCGCCACAAGCCACCGCTTGCGGCCACTGAAGGTCCGGCTCGAGTTGGAGAACATGGCAGCGACGGGTCGCGCCTGAAGGGTCTGCTCTACGCTTCGGCTCCGGGCGGCATTAAGTTTAGACGAAAACCCGCGCCCAAGTCGCGCCTGCTTTTTGCGATCCATCGGCCCTAACTCGGACGCCGGGATCGCACTCCCGCGTGCGGACGCGCGTGGCGGAACGACCGCCAGCGCCCGCAGCAAGTTCGTTTCACCCTATTGTCGAGAGCAGCTTTTGTCTTTGCGGCGCGTCGTTCTCACCCCAGATCGAACCGGGGCCCATTCTGGCGTCCCCGTTGCTTGGGTTCTTCATGACGTCTCTTCCCGTCCCCCTTTCCGCCGCCTGGCAACCAACCGTTTGGCGTGGCGAGCCCTCGTGGCAAGCCGCACTCGGGCGCGCGCTCGCCGTCGTGACCACCACTCGGGCACGGTTGATTTATCTCGGTGCGCTGGACGGTTCGCGCAACTTGCTGAACGCGCCCTATCCGCACGTGCTCCCGAGCGCGCAGTCGCCCTGGCCCAACCAAGGCGGACATCGCTTCTGGCTGGGACCACAAAGCAACTGGGTCTGGCCCCCGCCGGCGCAATGGGAGTATTCCGCAGCGGCCGCGAGTTCAACCGAGGGCGATACGCTCACGCTGCGGTTGCCCGGCTCGGACCCTGCCTACCCTGCGATCACCCGCGAATACGCGTGGACCGCCAAGGGCCTGCGCTGCACCGCCCGCTGGCGCGACGATGGTCGCCAGCTCTTCGGCATGCACGTCATCGCGGTCGATCTGCCGTTCATTGCTACCGCCCGGCTGCACCAGAGTCCCGAGGCGCCGCTCGGCTTGGTGCAGGTTAATCTGCACGGCGCCGCCAGCAGCGGCTTTCTGCCGCATCCGGCCCTCACGTGCGACACGGCGCAGGCAACGCTGCGCGCGGGCGAGAAGGTCATCAAGGTTGGGTTCGCGTCGCAACCGCTCACCGTCGACCGGCCCGGCGGCTGGCAGCTCTCGCTCCGCCCCGGGCCGACCGAGGGCACCACTTACGACGCCCCCGACAAGAATTACCTCAGCCAGATCTGGGTCGGCGGCCCGGAGTACGACTTGGCCGAACTAGAGCAACTCACCCCCTATCTTCGCGGCGACGCCACCGGTGCCTGCGCCAGCTCGGTCTTCCTCGCCGCAACTCCACCTGCGGACGCGTAGCAGTCGACGTTCTCAATTCAGAAATTTCCGTTCTCAATTTTCGGCGCTCGGCTTTCGGCGCCAAAAACTCAACGATCGCCGCTTCACCCCCGTCCTCTCCCCCGCTCAAAACTCTCCTCTTCTCCCATGGCTACCTACGGCTACTTCGACGATGCTCAACGCGAGTTCGTGATCACGCGCCCGGACACTCCGCTTCCGTGGCTCAACTACCTCGGCCAGGACGATTACTTCGGCATCGTGACGCAAACCGCCGGTGGCTATTCGTTCTGGAAAGACGCCAAGCTCCGCCGGCTCACGCGCTATCGCTACAACAACAACCCGATGGATAACGACGGCCGCTTCCTCTACGTGAAGCAGGGCGACGTGATCTGGAATCCTGGCTGGAAGCCGACGCGCGCGAAGCTCGACGCCTTCGAATGCCGCCACGGGCTCGGCTACACGCGCATCACCGGTCGGAAGGCCGGCGTCGAGGTCGAGCAACTAATGTTCGTGCCGCCGGGCGAGAATCTCGAGGTCTGGAAGGTCTCGGTCCGCAACAAGACAAAGCAGCCGCAAAGGCTCACGCTCTTCTCGTATGTCGAGTTCTGCCTGTTCGAGGCACTGAACGACATGACCAATTACCAGCGCACCTACTCGATCGGCGAGGTCGAGATCGAGGGCAGCGCGATTTACCACAAGACCGAATATCGCGAGCGCCGGAACCACTACACGCTCTTTGGCTGCACGCGGAAGGTAAACGGCTACGACACCGCGCGCGACGCGTTCGTCGGCGTACACCACGGACTGCATGATCCCAAGGCGGTCCTCACTGGCAAGTGCACCAACAGCCGCGCCTACGGTTGGAATCCGATCGGCGCGCACCAGATCAATCTCACCCTGAAGCCCGGCGCGGAGGAAACGTTCGCGTTCGTGCTCGCCTACGTCGAGCAGGGCGACCTGCCGAAGTTCGACGCGCCGTTCGTGATCAACAAGACGAAGGGCCGCGAGATCCTGCAGAAATTCTCCGACCTCTCGGCGATCGATGCATCGTTCGCCGCGGTGAAGCAGCGTTGGGACGACTTGCTCTCAATCTATCAGGCGCCGAGCGTGCCGAACGCTCATCTGCGCCGGATGGTCAATACCTGGAATCAGGTGCAGTGCATGGCGACGTTCAACCTCTCGCGCTCCGCCTCCGGCTATGAAACCGGCATCGGCCGCGGGATGGGTTATCGCGATTCGAACCAGGACATCCTCGGCTTCGTCCACCTGCTGCCCGCGCGCGCCCGGCAGCGCATCCTCGACATCGCGTCGACGCAGCTCTCCGACGGCACGTGTTATCACCAATACCAGCCGCTCACGAAGAAGGGCAACGCCGACATCGGCGGCGACTTCAACGATGATCCGCTCTGGCTCGTCCTCTCAACCTGCGCCTACATCCGCGAGACCGGCGACGCCACGATTCTCGACGAACCGTGCGGCTACGCCGACAAGCCCGGTTCGAAGGACTCGCTGCTGCACCACATCGAGACCTCGATCGGCTATACGCTGAACAACCGCGGCCCGCACGGACTGCCACTGATCGGCCACGCCGACTGGAACGATTGTCTCAACCTGAACTGTTTCTCGAAGGAGCCGAACGAGTCATTCCAGACCATGGGCGACGTCGAAGGCTCCAAGGCTGAGTCGGTCATGATCGCCGGCCTGTTTCTCTACGCCGCGCGCGATCTCGCTTCGCTTTATCGGTTCCTCGGCAAGTCCGACGACACCACGCGCGTCGATGGTTACTACGCCGACATGCTGAAGACGATCGAGGAGCAGGCGTGGGACGGCGCGTGGTATACGCGCGCGTTCGACGCCGAGAGCAAGCCCGTCGGCTCGAAGGTGTGCGAGGAAGGCAAAATCTACATCGAGAGCCAGGCGTGGTGTGTGATCGGCGGCGCCGGTCAGGCCAACGGCCGCGCCAAGAAGGCGCTGCAGGCAGTCGAAAAATACCTCTACAAGCCCGGCCTCGGCTGCGCGCTGCAGTATCCGCCCTACTCGACCTATCACCTCGAACTCGGCGAGGTCTCGAGCTACCCGCCGGGTTATAAGGAAAACGCCGGCGTGTTCTCGCACAACAACACGTGGATTCACATCGGTTGGGCGATGCAGGGCGACGGCGAGCGCACGCTCGACTACTACCTCAGCATCTGCCCGTCGGCGAAAAAGGACCACGACGTCTACCGCTCGGAGCCTTACGTCTACGCGCAGATGACCGCGTCGCAGTTCTCGCCCACGCCCGGCGAAGCGAAGAACTCGTGGCTCACCGGCACCGGTGCCTGGTCCTTCGTCGTTGCCAGCCAGTACATCCTCGGCGTGCGGCCGGAATTCGAGGGTCTGCGGATCGACCCGTGCGTGCCGAAGGCCTGGACGGGTTTTAGCGTCACCCGCAAATTCCGCGGCGTCACCTACACGATCACGGTGAAAAACCCGAAGGGGAAGTCGAAGGGCGTGAAGTCGCTCGTCGTCGACGGCCGGAAGGTCGCGGGCAACCTGCTCACACCGCCGGCTGACGGCCGCACCGCCGTGCAGGTCGAGGTCACCCTCGGCGCGTAAGGTAGCGACGGCTCGTCAGACCCGAGCCGGTCGAAGGTCCGAGCCGTCCGCTCCGTTTGTCGCGGCGCAGGCTTGCTGCGCCCTTTTCCTTCCGAGTGTCCCCTCGGGCGCAGCAGCCTGCGCCCTACCGCCTCACCAGCTTCGTCTGCTCGCCTCCGCTTCATCTCCTCTCCAGCCTCTCTTCCCATGCAATTCGGCCATTTCGACGATCGCGCCAAGGAATACGTCATCACGCGCCCGAACACCCCGCGTCCGTGGAGCAACTATCTCGGCTCGCTCGACTACGGCGCCATCATCACCAACAACGCCGGCGGTTACTCGTTCTACAAGAGCGCGCTCTCGAGCCGCTTCCTCCGGCTCCGCTCGAACTCGGTCCCGATGGACCAGCCCGGCCGCTACTTTTACCTGCGCGACCAGGTGACCGGCGACTTCTGGTCCTCGTCGTGGCAGCCGGTCGGGAAACCGCTTTCCAAATACAAGAGCACCTGCCGGCATGGCACCGCCTACACGATCATCACCTCGCGCTACTCCGCGATCGAAACGGAGAGCACCTACTTCGTCCCGCTCGGTCAGGCGTTCGAATACTGGCGGCTGAAGGTGACCAACAAGTCGAAGCAGCCGCGCACGCTCGCGCTCTTCACCTATTGCGAGATGGCGAGCCCGTGGCACATGCCTAACGACCTCACGAATCTCCAGTATTCGCAGTTCATCACCAAAGCCACCGTCGACCAGGAGATGCTCGGCATGGCGGTGCATCCGTATCACGCGTTCGATCCGCAAAACCTGATGGGGTGCCACCGGCTCTGGATGACGCTCGTCGGCGCGCCACTCATCGGCTACGAGACCGTCCGGGAACGTTTCCTCGGCTCGGTCTACCACACCTACGCCAATCCGCAGGCCGTGATCGAAGGCCGGTGCTCAAACTTCCTCGCCGAAGGCGAGAATGCGATCGGCACGCTGCAGACGGAAATCACGCTTCAACCCGGCGAGACGCGCGAGCTGATCGCGATGCTCGGGCTCGGCACGCCGGAGTCGCACGGCTACGCCGCCCGCGCCGAGTTCGGCACGCCGGAACGCTGCGAAGCCGAGCTCCAGAAGCTGAAGCAACACTGGCACAGCCTGCTCGGCGCCGTGAAGGTCAAGACGCCCGATGCCGAGTTCGACGCGATGGCCAACACGTGGGGCGCCTACAACGCGCTGATCACCTACACCTGGTCGCGGCACGCCTCGCTCATCTACAACGGCGAACGCGACGGTCTCGGGTTCCGCGATACCGTGCAGGATTTCCTCGGCGCGATGCCGATGCTGCGCGAACAAATCCGCGAGCGGCTCGAGCTGATGCTCACCGGTCAGGTGTCCAATGGCGGCGCGATGCCCGTCGTCGCTCCCTTCAGCCACCAGCCCGGTACAATGCCGCCGCCGAAACGCGAGGAATATCGCTCCGACGATTGCCAGTGGTTTTTCAATGCGATTCCCGACTACGTCGCCGAAACCGGCGATCTCGATTTCTACAGAAAAGTTCTTCCCTATGCCGATCAGGGCGAAGCGACCGTGCTCGGTCACCTGCGGCGCGCGCTGGAGTTCAACCTCGAGCGTTCTGGCAAGAACGGACTCCCCTGCGGACTGCACGCCGATTGGAACGACTGCGTGAAGATGGGCTACAACGGCGAGTCGGTGATGGTTGCCGAACAGCTCCGCTTCGGCCTCGCGACCTACGCCACCATCGCGGAGAAGCTTCACGCCGTCTACTGCCCTGGAGACGCGACGCCCTCGTCGCGTCCGCCTGACCACGGCGAGGACGCCGCGGCTCCAGCGCCTTCTTCTTACCTCGCCGAAGCCGCCTGGGCCCGCACCGAGCTCACCCGGCTCGAAGCCGCGATCCAGAAGGCCGCGTGGGACGGCGAATGGTTCCTCTGGGCGATCGGCGAAGACGGCTATCGCTATGGCTCGAAAACCGAGAGCGAAGGCAAGATCTACATCAACACGCAAGTCTGGGCCGTCATGTCCGGAGCCGCTACGCCAGAGCAGGGCCGAAAGTGCATGGACGCGCTGAAGCGGGATCTCGCCACGCCCTACGGCATCATGCTAAGCGCGCCGCCGTTCACGCACACGCCGCCCACGGTCATGGGCGGAGTGATCTATAATCACGGCATCAAGGAAAACGCCGGCATCTTTTGCCACACGCAGAGCTGGGCGGTGATCGCGGAGGCGATGCTCGGCAACGGCGACCAGGCTTACGACTACTACCGCGCATTCATGCCCGCGGCCTACAACACCCGTGCGGAGCTGCGCGAGATCGAGCCCTACGTCCACTGCCAGACGACCTACGCCACCTGCAATCGCAACGCCGGCAAGTCGCGCGTGCCGTGGCTCTCCGGCACCGCGTCGTGGAGTCATCACACCGCGCTGCAGTGGATCCTCGGCGTCCGGCCCGAGCTCGATGGGTTGCGGATCGATCCCTGCATTCCGAGATCGTGGCCGGGCTTCACGATGACCCGCGTGTTCCGTGGCAAAACGATCAGGATTGAAGTGAAGAATCCGAACGGCGTTTCGAAAGGCGTCGGCTCGCTCGTCATCAACGGCAAAAAAATCGACGGCAATCTCGCCCCGCTCGACCGCCTGACCGACGGCACCAAGGTCGTCGCAACGCTCGGGTGATCTCTCCTGGGAGCGCGGGCGTCTGGTGGAGTGACATAAATCCGCTTACACTTTTTCGCACCAAGCCGGGTTCGTTTGTCTTGAAGAGGAAGCCATGAGGCTTGGGGAGGGTTGAGGGAGGGGCGCAGCCCCTCCCTCACCTGAACCTACGAACGGGGACGAGGCCGGATCTGGTTAGCCGCGGGTCGATCGTGCCCAGCAGGAGGGAATCGAAGTGTACGCGGTAAAGCTGCCGGTAAGGGGTGAACGCCACGGTCAGGCCAACGAAGGCCCGACCGATGTGGCGATGGCTGCCGTCCAGCTTCACGTAGCCGTGAGGCCTGACCCGGCGAGTGACGCAGCCGAGCGGGTACTGTGGCGGCACGAGTCGGGGCAGCAGCCGGGTGCTCGGGCGGTAGAGGCTGGCCGGAGTGCGTCCGGCCAAACCCTCATGCGGACGGTCGTGGTTGTACCGGCCGCACCAGCGCTGCAGGCGTCGGACTTGCGCGCCGTAGGAGCGGGACACGGGCGTGGCGGCCTCGGCCTTGAGCATGCGGTGCATCTGCTCGTGAGCGTTGTTGTCGAGGCGGCGTTTGCGGCTGACAAACTGCACTTCGATGCCCAGCCGCTGCCACCATAGGCTCAGCGCGGTCAGGCCATACGGCCCGCTGCCGCAAAACGGCGTGCCGCGGTCAACCCGAATCGCCTGCGGCACGCCGAAGCGGCGGAACAGCCGCGCGAACACGCGGCGGACCACCGGCTCGCTCTGCCGGGGCACGGGATGGGCCGTAAGCATGAAGCGGCTGTACAGATCGCGCACCGTTAAAGCCAAGATCCACGCTCCGTCTTTGGTGTAAAAGTCTCCCTTGAAGTCCGCGGTCCAGACCGCGTTCACTCGCTCGGCGAGCACGGTGGCGGGCCGCCCCGGTCCGGCTCTAAGCTTGCGACGTCGCTGGTGCACGCGACCGGCGGCTACCAGCCACCGGTGGAGCGTCCGGCTACACGGCACTCGCTCGCCGGGATGCGTCCGCTCGAGCCACCACCGCAACTTGGGCGCACCCCAACTGGGCCGCGCCTGACGCGCGAGCAACACGCGCGCGTGCCACCGCGCCAACGCCTGGCTCACCTGTTTGGGGCGGCCCGGTTGTCGCGCAACCAGCCCGTTTACCCCCTGAGCCACATACCTCGCCGCCCACTTGTAAGCGGTCGTGCGGCTCACGCCAAACCGCGCGCACAACGCGGTCACCGACACCGTGCCTCGCGTCATCTCCCGAGCGAGAGCCTGACGCTGCTGCTCCGCCGTTTTGATCTTCCAGGGCATCGCACCCCAGAAAAAGTGTCAGCGGATTTATGGCACTAAGTGTAAACGAATATGTGGCACTGTGCCTCTCGCCCGCGCTGCTGCAACCGGGTTCGGCCTGCCCTCCGTAGCTTTAGCGAAGGAGGGGTTCCCGGCCGCCCGGCTCAGGGCTACAGCACTGCAGACACTCAGGCGTGCTTTCTGCGTTCGCGGTCTCGATCCTCCGGCCGATTCCAATTCGCCACTCGCCACCGCTCCTCTTCCGGCAACGCGACCACTCGCATCTTCCGCTGCCGAACCAACGCCGCTACGAACCGCTGCATCGATCGCTCCCCCCGCCGCAACCGTCGCTCCGCCGTCGCGAGCGCGTTGATCGGATAAATCGCCGCCAGCGGCTCGAATCCGTCCGCGTGCCGCACCACCGCTCCTTTCCCCTTCCGGCACGCTCGCCTCAAGTCGCCGAACCACGCCGCCTCGATCGCCGGCATGTCGACCGCGAGCACCGCGATCCAACGCGCACCTGCTGCCGCCGCGGCTTTCAACGCCGCCTGCACGCCCGCGAGCGGACCCGCCCCGACGAATTCATCGCAAACCTGCTCCACCGCGCGCACGCTCATCCGTTGCTCCGCTCGGCGAACGATCACCACCGGCTCCGCCCCCGCTTCGCGCAACACCCGCACCTGCCGCTGCGCCAACGTTTCGCCGCGCAGCCGCAGCCTCGCCTTGTCGCGGCCCATCCGCCGTGACTCGCCCCCGGCCAGCACCGCGCCCGCAAGCGCCGACGCGTTCGCGCTCATGCCTCCCGCCGGAGCCACCCGCTCGTGAGCACGCGACAGCGCAATCCGCCCCGGCCCTTCAGCCACGCCTCCGCTCCCGGCGCGAGCGCCTGGTCCATCCAGTAACACGGCCGGCATTCCTCTGCTCCGACCAGCCGGACGCCCTGCAGCTCGAACTCCTCGCCGATCAGCGCGTTCAAGTCACCTCCGCGCACGACCAGATTTCGACGCAGCGCCGCCGGCTGCGCCGCGGTCAGTTTCAGTTCCTCACACAGCTGTTCGAACACCTCCGCGGCAAACAGCGTGACCTGGCCCTTGTAGTCGTCCTTGTAACCAAAAAAACGGTCGCCGCGCAGTCCGCGACCAGCCACGCATTCGGCCTCGCTCCTTTCGACGATCGGAAACACCGCGGCCGGCTGCCCGTGCCGGCCGAAATAGCTGTGCCCGTCCGCGATGAAGATATGCTCGATCCTCAGCATGGCCGCGGCTCGATGCGCACCGCCGCGGCCTTGTAGCTGGGTTGCCGCGAGTGCGGATCGAAGGAGGGAAACGTCAACCGGTTCGCGGGGGCGAAGTGCATGGGAAGAAACACGTGCCCACGTTGCACCGTCGCCGTCACAAAAGCGAGCGCCTCGCAGCTCCCGCGCCGGGAGATGACGCGCACAATTCCACCGCTCACCACGCCGAGCCGGGCCGCATCCGCGGGGTTGATCTCGGCATACAACTGCTGTGGCGCGAGCTTGCGCAGCACCGCGCTCTTGTTCGTCCGTGTGCCCGTGTGCCACTGCGCCGAGGACCCGCGCCCTGTCATGAGCAGGAACGGATACTCCGGGTCCGGCGGCTCCGGCATCGGCCGCGGCGCCTCGAAGAAAAACCGCGCCCGCCCATCCTGGGTGAAAAACTTTCCGTCTTCGAACAGCCGGCGCTCATGAAACGAAGAATGCCGATCGTCGAATGTCGAATGGCTCCCCTCCAATGTGTCTTCTTCAGTCGACCCTCGGCACTCGCCATTCGGCATTTCACGCATGTCCGGCCGCGGCCACTGAATTCCACCTTCCTCCTCGATCTGCCAGTAGTCTCGCACCCCCGAAAAATCGCACGGCTGACCGCGCGAAACCTCCTTCAAGATCTGAAACACGGCTGCCGGCGAACTCCAGCGCCGGAACATCTCTCCGCAGCCCCAACCCTCCGCGATCAGCTTGAGAATCGCGAAATCACTCAGCGCCTCGCCGGGTGCGCGCGCCACTTTTCGCACCAGCCCGAGCCGGCGCTCGCTGTTGATGATCACGCCGTCTTTCTCGCCCCAGCCCGCGGCCGGCAACACGAGGTCGGCCAGCTGCGCGGTCTCCGTGGTCGCATACATGTCCTGCACGACGAGGAACTCCAGCCGCTCACGCAGCGCGGCGAACCGCTGCGAGCCGATCCACGAATGCGCAGTGTTCGTGGCCACGATCCACAACCCTCGAATCTCGCCGCGTTCGATCGCGTCCAGGATTTGATCGTAGGCCAGCCCGGGCGCCTCGGGGATCACCGCCGGATCGATCTGCAGCACACGCGCGACGTGCGCGCGATGCTCGCGCCGGGCAAAATCATAGCCGCCGAGCAGCGACGTCGCATTGCCAAACAGCCGCGAACCCATCGCGTTGCACTGACCCGTGATCGAGTTCGCGCCCGTGCCGGGCCGGCCGATGTTTCCCGTCATCAACGCGAGGTTGATGATCGCCTGCGCCGTCCGCGTCGCCTCGTGACTCTGGTTCACGCCCATTGTCCACCAGAACGACACCCGCTCGCGCGTCGCGATGACCTCCACCAGCCGCTCCAGCATCTCGCGCGGCAAACCAGTGTCGCGCACGACCCGGTCGACGGTGAACTCGGCCACGAACTCGGCGAACGCTTCGAAACCGCTCGTGTGCGCCGCGCCAAACGCCTGATCGACCGCGCCGCGCTCGATCAGCCGCCGCGCCAGCCCGTAGAGCAGCACGAGATCGCTTTTCGGCCGCAACGGTACGTGCAAGGTCGCCGCCTCGGCGGTTTCTGTCCGCCGCGGATCGATCACGACGATGTCCGGATTCCGCCGGTTCATCGTCACGCGCTGCCACAGGATCGGATGCGCGATGCACGGGTTCGCCCCAATGAAAATCAGCGCGTCGCTCTCCTCGAGATCCGCGTAGGTGAACGGCGGCGCGTCGAATCCGAACGCCTGCTTATAGGCGACGTGCGACGTCGCCATGCACTGACGCGTGTTGGAGTCGAGGTGCCGCACGCCCATCCCGAACTTCGCCAGTGCACCGAGCAGCGCCATTTCCTCGGTGACGATCTGCCCCGTACTCAACACCGCGACCGCCGCCTTGCCCGAGCGCTCTTGGATCGAACGGAACCGCTGCACGAACGCCGCGAGCGCGACCGACCACGAAACTGGCACGAGCCGGCCGCTTGCGTCGTCGCGCAGCAACGGTGTCGTGGCCCGATCCGTCGCGACGAGCGGCGTCAGCGCCTCCCAGCCTTTCGGACACGCCATCCCGAGGTTCACCGGATAGCCCGGGTCTGCCGTGAGATTGATCGCCTCACCGCGGTCGTTGAGGTGGATCTTCAGTCCGCATCCGGTGCTGCAGAACCCGCACACCGAGGTGATCGTCGCCGCCGGCGCCAGTCGCGACGGCAGCCGGCCCAAGCCGAAGTCACTCGGCCGCTGGACGAGTTCGCTCGTCATCGGTCCACTCTGCGCGCGCAGTCGTTCGGCGATCGTGCTCATCCGACGAGTCCCGGCATTTTCGGCGCATCCACCGCCCGGAAGAACAGCCAACGCTCCACCAACTCGCCGGCGAACATTCCAGCGCACCAGAGCCAGCGGCTCCACGGCGGCACGTCCGCGCTCAGAATCCACGCTGGGAGGAGCAACCCGCCTACCAGCGCAATTACCAATCGTCCGCCAAACGCGCGCCGCAGCGGTCCGGTCAAGAGCCGCGCCGTCGCGAGCCAGCCCACCGACGGATCCTCCTCGTCCGCAACGTCGAGCACGCGCACCACGCGGGCGTCGCACGCGAGCTTGATCAGCATCGCCGCCGCCAGCACCACCGCCGCTCCCGCTGCCTCAATACCCAATGCGATCGCGACCGATGCCCCCATCGCCGCGGCGCCTCCAAAAAACCGTGGCGCGGTTTGCGCCGCCGCCCAGAACCCCCGCCGCGTGTCCGCGTAGATCATCACCGAGCAGCCCAGCCCCACCGCGCCGACCACAGCGGCGGGAAGCGTGAGCGCTGGCCAGATCAGCGTCGCGAGCGTGAGTGGCAACCACGCACCGAATACCATAGCCTCGCGGCTCAGCCAGCTACGCCGCCAGCCGAGGAAGATGCGCCACGCCCGCCTCGGCTGGCCTAGGTGCGCCACGCTCGCCGCCAGCCCCAGCACCCCCGCCACCGCCCCGCAAAGGGTCAAGTCATACGCGCCTCGTTCCGCCCACTCCCCCGGGACAACGTTCCAGCCTATTTTCACGTAATACGTGAAATTCGCTCGCATCGCCACGAGCGTGACTACGGCCTGACAGCCAATCGCGAGAGGCAGCAACGTGAGCATGATCACCAGTGGCCAGTGCGCCGGCTGAGGGCGGAGCGCCATGGCGTCCGCCGCTCGTATTCCGGCCGGCAGCCCACGTTGTGACGTGTAGCGCGTCATCGGCCGCGTGTAGTTGGCAGATGGCGCTCCCGGGAGAAGCTCCGCCGACGCGGCCACCTCCGCAGTCGGACGTCTCTCAGCGATTTTCACGTAATACGTGAAATTAGGCTCGGGCGGCCGCGGCGGCGTCGGTGCCGCGACGATTCGAATCGCGTGAGTCGGACAGGCCTGCACACAGGCGGGTGCTTCCCCATGCGCGAGCCGGTCGTGGCACATGTCGCATTTTCGCACGATGCCGAGCCGCGCGTTGTATTTCGGTGCGTCGTAGGGGCACTTCAGGATGCAATACTGGCAGCCAATGCACTGGTCATCGAGGTGCCGCACGATCCCGGTCAGCGGGTCCTTCTCATACGCCAGCACCGGGCAGCCGTTGAGACACGCGGGATCGGCACAGTGGTGGCACGCCGTTGTGATCGTTTGCTGAAACGGCCGGCGCTCGGTTCCGGCCACGAGCAGTCCGACGTCGCGCCACGACTCGTGTTCGTCGAGTCCGTTGAGCGCATGGCACGCGGCCACGCACGCCTTGCAGCCGGTGCAGGCATCGAGATCGACTTCGAACGCATACTGCTCGCCCGCCGCCGGTGCGCTGAGCGGAATCAAATCACGATAGACCGGCTCCAGCGCCGGGGCCCCGCCGGAGGCTGCCGCGAACCGCGCGACAGGCGTGGCGAGCCGTTGCTGCTCGGCCAACAGCTCGGTGAGCAGCGGAAAATTATCGCGCGACGCGAGCATTCAGTTGAAAGCGCGCTCCGTCGGGTCGACTCGCGCGGCGCTAGTAGACATCACGCTGATAACGCTTCGATGTTCGGAGCGTCTGCACGTAGTCGGCTGCCTGTTCCGCGGTCCTGCCACCGGCGAGTTCGACGACGCGCTGCAACGCGGCGTCCACGTCTTTTGCCATCCGGCTCGCATCGCCGCAGACGTAGAAATGCGCGCCCTGCTCCAGCCAGGCGAGCAACTCGCGCGCGTTCTCCAGCATCCGGTGCTGGACGTAGACTTTTTCGGCTTGGTCGCGCGAAAACGCCGTGTCGAGCCGCGTCAGCACGCCGCCGCGCTGCAACTCCGCGAGTTCCTCCTGGTAGAGGAAATCTGTCGCAGCGTGCTGGTCGCCAAACAGCAGCCAGTTCCGACCGCGCGCGCCGGTCACGCGGCGTTCATGCAGGAACGCGCGGAACGGCGCGATCCCTGTGCCAGGCCCGACCATGATTACCGGAACGTCGCCACTCTCCGGCAGCCGGAACGCTGCGTTGCGGTGCACAAATACGCCGATCCGTGTTTCTCCCGGCTGCACGCGATCCGCCAAAAACGTCGAGCACACGCCCTTCCGCGCCCGGGCGTCTTTCTCGTAGCGCACTGCACTCACCGTCAGGTGCACCTGCCCCGCATGCGCCTTTGGCGACGATGAAATCGAATACAACCGCGGCTGCAGCCGCTTCAGCGTGCGCACGAATTCCGCGGGCGCCAGCTTTCCCCCACCCGCAGCTAGCAACGCATCGATGACGTGATGCGGCGCCGAACGCGGCAGCGCGGGCGTCTCGCCCATGTCGCGTCCCCGAGCTGCCTGCAAACAGGGGCTCACGACGGCCAGCAACTCGTCGGTCGGTTTGCCCAGATCATAGAACTCCGTCAGCGCGCGGCGCAGCGTGATGCTGCTGCCATCCGGTGCGGCGACCGCCTCTTCGCCATCGCAGCCGAGCACCGCCAACACGTCGCCGACCAACTCCGGGCAGTTGTGCGCGTAGACGCCCAGCGCATCACCTGCTGCGTAGACGAATCCGGAGTCGCCGAGGTCGAACTCCACATGCTGCACCTGTTTCGCCGAGCCGGCGCCGTTCAACCGCCGCGACGCGAGCACGAGCGCGGGGAACGGATTCTGCCGCGAGAAGCGCGGCCCGTTCGCGCCATCCGGCGTAGCGGAACGCGTGAGCGTTTCGGTCTGCGTCGGTGTAGCCGGGCTCGGTGAGCTCGGCTGGCCGGGGTCGGCGACCCCGCCTACGCCGGCCGCGGTGACAGCGCCGGACAAATTCGCCGTCGACGGCGCGTTAGGGATAACGCGCCCTACCTCTGTCAGCCCGCTCAGCGCCCCATCGAGCCAGCTCGTGAACTTTGCCTCATAGTCCAGATCACACTCGGCCGCCGCCGCCGCACGCGCGGCGCCGAGTTTTTCGAGGGCCGCATCGAACTCTTTTCCGCACTGGCAGAAATGCACGTAGTTCGTGTCGCCTAGCGCGCAGACGCTGTAGCGGAGCGCACCCAATAGTCGCCACGGGGGCGTGGCGGCTCCAGGAAGGACCTCTCCGGCCGCTGGAGCCGCGACGCCCTCGTCGCGGCTGGGTGCTTTCGTCGCCGCCGTCAACGCCGCATGCAGCGCCTTCGCATTGTCCGGCGGCTCGCCCTCGCCATAGGTGCTGGTGATCACGAGGAGGTTCTGCTCCTGCGCGAGCTGCTCGATCGTGAACGCGCCCATGTCGCGCACGGTCGCCGCGAATCCCCGCTTGCCGGCCTCCTTGGCCGCGCGCTTGGCCAGGCTCTCGCACGTGCCCGTCTGCGAACCGAAGAGGATCGTGAGCGGCGCCAGCCGCGTTGGTTTGGCTGTAGCCGGGCTCGTTGAGGCCGGCCGGCCGAGGTCGACGCCCCCGGCAACATCAGCAACTGGTCCGCGCGAGAATAATCCGGCGAGATAGCCGTTCAGCCACGCTCGCTGCTCGAGCGTGAAGGGAGCGGAATCGGGAAGGACGGGGACGGTGTGCATTGGTCTTCGTTCTCTTTCTCGTTCTCTCTTTTTCTCGTTCTCTTTCTCTCATCCCTCATTCATTCGCTCCCGGCAGGTCGAGAACGGGAACGATGAAGAGAACGGGAAAGATTTTTAGCTCAGCATCTCCTGCAGCTGGCCGACGCTGTGCCGGCGCGTCCATTGGACGAACGTCTCGCCCGGCTGCTTTTTGGTCTCGTAGGTCTGAAGTATCTTCTTGGTGAGCGCCGGCACCTCGTCGGCGCGCACGCCGCGAAAAACCTCCCGCGCAATTCCTTGCTCGTCGCCCATGCCGCCGCCGAGCACGACGTGATAACCCTCCGCGCCGTCCTGCAGCTTCGCGCCGAGGAAGCCGAGATCCCCGCAGTAGTGCTGCGCGCACGAATGCGGGCAGCCGGTAAAGTGCACGTTGATCGGCTGCTCGATCGCGAGCTTCCAGCCGCCCAGCGCCTTCGCGAGCGCAAGCGCGTGACCCTTCGTGTCAGTCGACGAATACCGACAGCCCTTGTTGCCCGTGCAGGTGATGATTCCGCTCGTGAGGCTGTGGGCATCCGTCGCGAACCCCAGCCACTGCAGCCGTCGGCAAACCGTGCGGACGAACGCGTCCGGCACGTGGGGCAAGATCACGTTCTCCCACACGGTCAGCCGCAACTCGCCGCGACCGTAGTGCGTCGCGATCTCGGCGAGCTGCCGCATCTGCTTGGCTGACACCCGGCCGACCGGCACGCCGACGCCGATCGAGTTCAGCCCGCGCTGCGCCTGCTTGTAGACTCCGACCCACCCGTGCTTGAGCGAGGCTCGCCGCGGTTCGCACGCGCTGAGCGGCAGGTGCACGAGCGGGAACGCGAGTTTCTTCTGGGTTTCCTCGAGAAACTTCTCCCGGCCGCATTTCTCGAGCAGATATTTCAACCGCGCTTTCTTCCGGTTGGTTCGGTCGCCATGTTCGTTGAATACGCGGATCATCGCCGCCGCCGCCGCGACCACCTCGTTCGGCTTCAGCAGCACGCCGGCATCGCGCGCGAAATCGCCATGCCCGGTGATTCCGCCGAGCTGCACGCGGAAGTAGATGCCCGCCTGTGGCGGGGTCGAGAGTTGAGGGTTGAGGGCTGAGAGTGATGATTCCCTCACGCGCACCGCCATGAACCCGATGTCGTTCGTATCCGCCGCCGTCGCCAGCGAGCCGCCGTTGTCGAACGCGACGTTGAACTTCCGCGGCAGCCCGTAGAGATCGCGATGGTTGAGGATGTAGTGATGCAGCGCCTTCGCGAACGGCCGCACATCGATCAGCTCGTCCGGATCGAACCCGCTGTTGGGCGAGGCAGTGATGTTGCGCACGTTGTCCGCACCGGCGCCACGCGAGGTGAGCCCGAGTTCCTGCAGCCGCACGAGCACGCGCACGATATCGTGCGGCCGCAGCTCGCGAATCTGCAGGTTCGCCCGCGTGGTGACGTGGGCGTAACCGCCGCCCCACTCGGCGATCTCCGCAAGACCGGCGAGTTGGTGCGCCTCGATTTCACCGGCGGGCAGTCGCAGCCGGAGCATGAAGCTGTCCTGCGCCGGCGTGACGTAGAAGAGCCCGTGAAACTTGAATCGAAACGTGTCCGCCTCGTCGGGAAACGTGTCCGCGTCGGCGTGCGCGACGAGTTTTTCCCAGATATCGAGCGGGTTCTCGTCGTATTTCCAGCGCTCCGGTTTCGCCAGCTCGCTGAGCGGCGTGCCAAACACCGTGGGCTCCGCTGACGCACGATCCTCCGGCGGCGGCGCGGCAAGATTTCCCGTTCCCCCGGGGACAGCGGCTGGATCCGCGGTGAGCTGTCCGCCGGCGTTCAACCCAACAAACGGCGCTCGGGCCAGCGCGGCGAGAAAACCCTCGAGGTACTGTTTCTGCTCGGCGGTGAACTCTGCGGATGGCGTTGCGGAAATAGGTTCGGGTGAGGACATGATGGATCGGTTTTTTGGGAGCGCGGACGCCCTCGTCCGCGTCTGTGAAATTGAGGCCGAGGGTGGCCGCGCTCCCGGGCGACTACGCTCGCGCCGGTTCCGTCGTGGTCGCCGCCGCGATCGGCTCGGGTGCAGCTACAGCGACCGCTTTTTTCACCGGCGAATACGTCCAGTAGAGGAACAGTCCGGTGAACAGGAGCCCGCCAACGAGATTGCCCAGCGTGACGGGAATCTGGTTCCACAGCCACCAGTCGGCCACGGTCACCTTTGCGCCCAGCAACATGCCGGTCGGAATCAGAAACATGTTCACGACCGAGTGCTCGAAACCCTGGGCAAAGAACGTCAGGATCGGCAGCCACATCGCGGCGATTTTTCCGACGGTGGACTGCGAGGTCATCGCCATCACCACGCCGAGGCAGACCATCCAATTGCAGAGCACGGCCTTCACGAAAACCGTCACCATGCCCGCTTCGCCGAGCGCCGCGTAGGCGTTCGTCTTCGCTTCCGCGGCGGCGATGATCCGCGTGGCGATCCCGCTCGGTTCGGCGAGTCCCATGTTCGTCAGCGCCACATACAGCAGCGCTCCGTAAACGACGCTGCCGATCAGGTTGCCGAGAAACACCCAGCCGAGATTGGCGACGACGGTCGACCAGCTGCGCCGGCCGTCGAACGCCGCCAGCGGCACAAGCGCAAAGCTGCCGGTGACCAGTTCGAGCCCGAGCAGCACGATCATCACGAAGCCCACCGGGAAGACCAAGGCGCCGACGAGCGGCGTGTTCGTTTGCAGCGTGGCAGAGAGCGCGAGGCTGGTGGCGAAGCCCAGCAGCGCTCCCGAGAGAAATCCGCGAATCACCAGATCCCGCGCGGTGAGTCCGGCCTTCAGGTCGCCCACGGCGACCATGTTCTTAACGACGTCGAGAGGTTTTACGTAGTCCATGACGAGAAGTGTGGTTGAGCGGCGACACCTTTAGCCGCCGCCGTGCCGCGAAAAGGCCGGCGGTGCAGAAATGCGGACCAAAGTTTTCATCGCGGGCATGAATTGCCTTCATGGCTCGGCCTGGTGATGCCACGCCACACTCGGGTGATCAGATGCGCGCCGCCGCCATCGCACCCCACGTCGTCCGCCAGCGGGTCTTCACGGAGGTCAAGCCGGCCAGCGCGACCACGCAGAGCCCAGCGAAGAGCAGAATGCCGGAAACGTAATTGCCCGTGTGCTCTTTCGACACGCCAAACAACATGCCGAGCACGAATCCGCCCATGCCGCCACCGCAGCCGACCAGTCCCGTCATTACCGCGATGTCCTTGGCGAACCGCTGCGGGAGCAATTGAAACACCGAGCCGTTGCACATGCCAAACGCCCCCGACGCGATGAAGAACGCCGCTCCGCACAGCCAGAGGTCGCGAGCCATCGCGGCACACACGAGCGCAACCCCGGCGGCCGTGTAGCAAAAACTCAGCGCCCGAATCCCGCCAAAGCGGTCGGCCAGTGCGCCGCCAATCGGCCGGCCCAGCGCACCGACCAGCGTGCAGAACGCCGCGACCTCGCCCGCCTGCACCGGCGCGAGGCCGAACTCGTCGCGAAAGTAGATCGCGAACGCCGAGGCCAGTCCGACGAATCCGCCGAAGCTGATCGTGTAGAAGAGGCAAAACCAGTGGGCGTCGCGCTCGCGCAGCAGGTGCAGATAGTCCCGGAGCTTTTTCCGTTTGAAGCGCCCCGGCGGCTCCTGTGAGAACAGCACGTAGGCCGCGAGCACGAGCGTGAGCGGGACCAGCGCAACGCCGAACACCGCCGGCCAGCCGTAGACCGCCGCGATGCGGGGTGCGAGCAAGTGGTCGATCACCACGCCGACATTGCCGGCGCCCGCGAGCCCGAGCACAACGCCCTGCAAGTGCGGCGGATACCAGCGGCCCGCTTGCGGCAACGCGACGGCGAAGCTCGCCCCCGCCACGCCGAGCACGAGCCCGAGCGCCAGGCTCTCTCCCAGCGACGAAAGACCGGTCCGCCAAACGATCGCGAGACCCGCGATCACGACGAGTTGAGCGATGACGCCGGTCCTCTTCGTGCCGATCCGGTCCACCAGCAGGCTCAACCCTATCCGCAGCAACGCTCCGGCCAGAATCGGTGTCGACACCATCAGAAACTTCTCCTGCGCGTTCAGTCGGAGCGACGGACCAATCATCGGGCCGAGCGCACCGAGGATCGTCCACACCATGAAACTCGCGTCGAAATAAAGGAACGACGTGAGCAGCGTCGGCCAGTGACCTGACCCCCTCAGTTGAACGAAGCTAGAGCCCGTGGGAGCATGATGGCGCGATGAGTTCATAAGTGGTGCATGGGAACGCCTCGCGAAAGAGATCTTCGCGAAACAGCTGGCGGGGTAAGCGGGGATCCGTCTTCGGCGGTACCAGTCCGGCGGAGACAAGCTCGTGCTGCAACGCGAGCGCCTTGGCTGGATCCGGGGCGTTGGCGCCGTCGCGATGGAACACCAAAAAGTCCGGCAGCGCTTCAATTCGGCCGAACCCGCAGTCGAACGCGCCGCTCAGTGCGGGCGTGATCACTCGCTCCGGGAGGTTGAGATACGCCGCACCGCTGAGCAGCCGCGCCAGCTCCGCGCGATTGGCCGGCGCATCACACCACGCCGCCGCCTCCGTCAGCGCGCTCACCAGTGCGGCGTGTTCGCGCCCGCGGTGGCGCGCAAAGGCCTCGGTCACCATCAACACCTTCTCCGCCAGTCCGGGAAACTGCGCCGCACTCCACGTCGGGCACCAGCCGCGCCCCGCACGCACCGCGACGGAATTCCACGGCTCGCCGGCGCAATAGCCGTCGATCGTGCCCGCCTCCAGGTTTCGAAACATCTGCGCCGGCGGCACGACCACGATCCGCACGTCGTGCTCGGGCCGCAGCCCGGCTGCCGCCAGCCAGCGGCGGAGCAGCAGGTGATGGGAGGAAAACGGGAAGACGATGCCAAACGTCAGCCGGCTTTCGCCCCGTCGGCTCCGGGCAAGGCTGCGCAATGTCGCCGGATCCTGCGCGCCGGCCGCGTGCAGCGCGCTGGACAGCGTCAGCGCACTGCCGTGGAGATTGAATACGAACGCGGTCAGCACGGCGCTGGGGGCGCATTCGATCCCCAGCCGCGTGGACCACAACATCGGCGCCGGCGCCTGCGCCGCGTCGAGCTCGCCGTAGAGAATTTTCTCCCGGATCGTCGCCCAGCCCACCTCGCGCTGGAGCACCACGTCGAGCCCGCGCTGCCGAAACAACCCGCGCACCTCCGCCACGATCAGTGGCGCCGCGTCGGTCAGCGCGAGAAAACCGATCCGGAGCGGCCGGACAGCGGCGCGTGACGTGCGGTGGAGAGGACGATCGGTCATCGGCGCCGGTTGAGCCGCCGACGTGCCAGCCGGCGCGCGTGGCGCGATTGGTGCTGAGCAAAGAATTCATTTCATGAATGAGGCTCTTTCATCGGCCAGTCGCCCACTCGACAGCCGCCAGCTGCTCGCCTTCGCCGCGCTGGCGCGCTGCCAGAGCTTCACGCTCGCCGCCAAGGAGTTGTTCCTCACCCAAAGCGCCGTGAGCCACGCCATCAAGGCGCTCGAGGCCGAGGTCGGCAGCCGGCTCGTCGATCGCGCCAACCGCCGCGTGCTCCTCACGCAGGCCGGCGAGCAGTTTCTGCGGCACGTCGAAAAAATTCTGCGCGAAATGGAGGCCGCGCGTGCCGGACTCGACGCGCTCTCGCGCTGGGGTCACGGCCGGCTGCGCGTCGGCGCCAGTACCACCGCCTGCCAGTATCTGCTCCCCACCGTGCTGCGCGAGTTCAAGCAAAGCTTCCCGAAATCGGTGATCACGATCGAGCCGGGTGATCACGCCACGCAGGTCGAGCTGCTGCAAAGCAACCGGATCGATCTCGCAATCATGCTCCAGCCGGAGACGCGCGGGGAATTCGATTTCGTCCCGCTGTTCCAAGACGAGTTGCGGCTGCTCACCTCGCCGGTGCACGCGTGGGTCCAGCAGGAGCGCACGACGCCCGGCTCGCTCGCTGCCGAAACGATCGTCCTCTACAACAAGGCCAGCTACACGTTCCGGCTGGTCACGGACTATTTTCGCCAGGAGCGGATGACGATCGGCCATTTCATCGAACTCGGCAGCATGGACGCGATCAAGGAGCTGGTGAAAATCGGCGTCGGCGTCGGGGTGCTGGCGCCGTGGGTGGCCCGCGCCGAACTGGAGAATGGCGCGCTCGTCAGCTTCCCGCTCGGCCGCAAGCGGCTGCGGCGCACCTGGGGCATCGCCTATCTGCGCGGCCGGCGGCTGCCGCTCGGCGAGGAGACGTTCATCGGCCTCTGCCGTTCGGTGACCGAGCATTTCGGCGAGGTGCCGGCAGATTCTGCCGATCATCCTGACGTGGCCTGATCCGCTCCGCCTCGTCCAGCGCATCAGAATCTCCGCGTCGGCCGCGACTTCCGCAACCGCGGGGACGACGTAAGAAAAATCCCTAGTCAGAACGCGCCGCGAACCCAATTATCTCGCCGCATTTTGTGTCGTATGCTGCGCACGCAATGCCACACACGTCCCTCCCCCTGGCCGATACCCCGGCGCCCGCTGCCGCTGAGCACCAGCGCAGCATCGTTCCCCATCTCGAACGTGCGGAGATTTTCCGCGATTACGTGAAGGCGTTCGAGTCGGCGACCGGCCTGCCCCTCGCGCTCCGACCACTCGGTTCGTTTCAATCGCCGCTGCACCAGTCGCACAACGTGAATCCGTTCTGTGCGCTGATGGCCGCGCGCAATCAGTCGTGCGCCGCGTGCCTGCGCATGCAGCACCGGATGGAAACCGAGGCCAGCTACGATGCCTGCACGCTCGAATGCTTCGCCGGCCTGGCGGAATCCGCCGTGCCGGTGCGGGTGGGAGAAAAAGTGCTCGGACATTTGCAGACCGGCCAGGTGATGTTCCGCGCGCCGACGAAGACCGGCTTCCAGAAGATCGTCCGCCAGCTCGCCGAGTGGAAGCTCGACGTCGACCTCGCGAAGCTCGAGGCCGCCTACTTCGGGACGCGCGTCATCGCGAAAAAACAATACGAGTCGATGGTCCGGCTGATCGGCGTGTTTGCACAGCATCTTTCGGAGCTGAGCAACCAGATGCTGGTGCGCGAAGCCGCCGCGGAAATGCCCGCCATCGCCAAGGCCCGCGCGTTCATCGCCGAGCACAAGGCGGAGGAAATCTCGCTGGCCGACGTCGCCCGTGCGGTGAACATGAGCGGATTCTACTTCTGCAAGGTGTTCAAGCGTGCCACAGGGCTCACCTTCACCGACTACCTCGCCCGGCTGCGCGTCGAGACGGTCAAGGAAATGCTGCTCAACCCGCATGTGCGGGTCAGCGAGGCCGCCTACGCCTCCGGCTTCCAATCGCTCTCGCAGTTCAACCGGGTGTTCCGCCGCATCGCCGGCGAATCGCCGACGGTATATCGCGATCGTATCCACGGTCCGAGTCACGGACTCGCGCCGCGCTCCGCTTTCGCCCACGCCGCCTGATCGTCGCTCGGACACGCTGCGAGCGTCACCGCGGCGGACCGCGGACCGCGCGGTGTACCGCTCCTCTCAGGTCGCTCGGGCCAATTCGAGCGCGCCAATTTTTGACGCACCTCGGCGGCTCGTTAGCTTCGCGTATGACCACCTCGAGCGCGATCACCGACGCACTGCTGGCGCAGCGTGGCGTCTTCAAAGCGTTCCTCGTCTCGCGGCTCGGCAACGCGTCCGATGCGGAGGATGTGTTGCAGTCGAGCCTGCTGAAGGCCTGGCAACACGGCGGCGAACTACGCGACGAGGCGCGGGTGTCCGCCTGGTTCTATGGCATCCTGCGGCATGCGGTCGTCGATCACCTGCGACAGCGCAATGCGGCTGCGGCGCGGGAGCAGAGTTGGTCGACAGATCCCGCGCTCGCCCTGACCTCCGACGCCGCGGCCGCAAAGGCGCTTTGCCGGTGCTTCGAGCCGCTGCTCGCCACGCTTAAACCACGGCACGCGGAACTGCTGCGGCGCGTCGAGTTCGAAGACCAGCCCGTGGCCGCGGTCGCGGCCGCGCTTGGCCTCTCGACCAACGCGGCCAGCGTCACACTCCACCGCGCCCGGGGTGAACTGCGCGAACGCCTCGAGGCCTTCTGCGGCGCCTGCGCGAGCGGCGCGTGCCTCGACTGCGATTGTCCGCCGTCGTCGCGTGTCGCAACCTCCAGGCGAGTTTCACGTGTCACGTGAAACTCGTGGCAGTCACGCGCTCGGGTGCTCGCCGGCGCGTCAGCCGTTCCGCGGCTCGAACCCTTCCGCGCGCAGCGCGGCGGTGACTTGCTCCGGATCCGCGCCGTCGTGTTCCACCACGATGCAGGAGTCGTCAATGTCCACGCGCACCGCTTGCACGTGCGGCACCGACTCCACGGATTTCTCGAGATGCGGTGCCAGGTCGGGTCGGACGGAATTCACTTTGATGCGGAGGGCCTTCATGGTGAGGAAATGTTCCTCAACCTAGCCCGACCGGGGTGGCGGCGCCATGGGGCAATATCCGATCGTCGAATGGATCGGTTGCGGCGGTCTTCTGACCGCCAGAAATCGCACGTGCGTCGCGACACCCCACCGAATCTCTGTAAGATGTCGCGGACGTCTCCGTCTGCCTGAGTATGAAGTCACACGCCCATCACCACCACCACGCGCCACCGACCGCCGACGCGTCGTCCGCGTCTTTCGCTCCCGCCGACACCGCAAAGACCGCGGCTCCCGGGAACTGCTGCAGTCACACGGATCGTCCAGCCGCCAACGCGGCGGCGGCCGACGCGCCCGTTTACATGGGCCTGCCCGCCGCCCGCGTGTTGCTGCCGCGGTTCTGGGTCGCGCTCGCCCTGAGCCTGCCGGTGTTGGTGCTCGCCATGGGACCGATGATCGCGCCGGCAGCGTTTCACCGGCTCGATCCCGAACTCTCTGGCTGGCTGCAGGCGATCCTCACCACGCCGGTGTTTTTCTGGTCGGGCAAATACTTCCTTCGGCGCTGGTGGAAGTCGATTCGCGAGCGCGATCCCAACATGTTCACGCTGACGGTCACCGGCACGGGCGCCGCGTACTTCTACAGCCTGGCCGCGCTGCTCTTCGGCGATTCGTTTCCGGCGGCGCTGCGCGACGCGCATGGCGTGCCGCTCTACTTCGAAGCCACCGCCTTCATCACCACCGTCGTGCTACTCGGCCAGATTCTCGAACAACGCGCGCACGCTCGCACCGACGCGGCGATTCGCGCGCTGATGAACCTCGCCCCCGCGACGGCGCATCGCGTGGTCGACGGCCGCGAGACCGACGTACCGCTCGACGCGGTGCAAGTGGGCGACGTGCTCCGGGTCCGGCCGGGCGAAAAGCTGCCGGTCGACGGCGCCGTCACCGAAGGTGTGAGCAACGTGGACGAGTCGATGCTAACCGGCGAACCGGTACCGGTCGCGAAGCAGCCGGGTGATCCGGTGAGCGCAGGCACGCTCAACACCACAGGCTCGTTCCTCTTCCGCGCCGAGCGCGTCGGACGCGACACGCTGCTCGCGCGGATCATCCGGCTCGTTGAGGAGGCGCAGGAGAGCGAAGCGCCGATCCAGCGGCTCGCCGACCGCGTATCGGCGCGCTTCGTGCCCGCCGTCGCCGCGATCGCCACGGCCACGTTTGCGCTCTGGTGGTGGCTCGGGCCGACGCCGGCATTCATCCACGCGCTCGTGAACGCCGTCGCCGTGCTGATCATCGCGTGCCCGTGCGCGCTCGGGCTCGCCACGCCGGTCTCGCTCGTCACCGGCATTGGCCGCGGCGCGCAGGCCGGCGTGTTGGTGAAAGACGCCGCCGCGCTCGAGCGACTCGCCTCGGCCACCACGCTGCTGATCGACAAGACCGGCACGCTCACCGAGGGCAAACCGCGCGTCGTCGCCGTGACGCCCCTCGGCACGTTGTCAGCTGACGATGTGCTGCGGTTCGCCGCCGCCGCCGAATCCGCCAGCGAGCATCCGCTCGCCCGCGCGATCGTCGCCGCCGCGCATGATCGCGGGCTCGCGCTGCCTGACGCGCGCGACTTCGTGGCGGAACCCGGCAGCGGAGTACGCGCCAATGTCGATTCACGATCGGTGACCGTCGGCCGCGTGACCAACACGACTCGCGACGCGGCCGTGGCGCCTGTTCACGATGCCGCAACGACCGTCGTTGAAGTGGCTGTCGATGGCCTCGTCGCCGGCTCGATCGCGCTGGCTGATGCCGTGAAGGCAACCACGCCGGACGCGCTGCGCGAACTGCACCGGCTCGGCCTGAAAATCGTCATGGTCACCGGCGATCGCGAGTCGACCGCGCGGACCGTGGCGGAGACACTCAAGCTCGACGGCTATCACGCCGGCGTCACGCCCGAGCGGAAGCAACAGCTCGTTCGCGAACACCAGCAGGCGGGTGAGCGCGTCGTCTTCGCCGGCGACGGGCTCAACGATGCCCCGGCGCTCGCGGCGGCGGACGTCGCCATCGCGATGGGCACCGGCACGGACGTGGCGATGCACAGCGCCGGGCTCGTCCTCGTGAAGGGCGATCTCGGCGCCTTGGTGAAGGCCGTGCACCTCAGCCGGGCGACGCTGCGCAACATCAAGCAGAACCTGTTCTTCGCCTTCGTCTACAACGGTCTCGGGCTGCCGCTCGCCGCGGGCGCGCTGTATCCGATTTTTGGCTGGCTGCTGAATCCGATGTTCGCCGGCGTGGCGATGAGCCTCAGCTCGATCAGCGTCGTTTCCAACGCGCTCCGCCTCCGCCACGCGCGATTGTAGCGCCGCGCGTCTCCCGCAGCTCGCCCGCGAGACAATTTACGGCCGCAGCGGCCACCGGCTAGTTTCACGTATTACGTGAAACTAGCCGGGGCACGGCTCACGAAGGTTGCGGTCGCAACGGCAGCCGCACTTCGAACACTGCGCCGGCTTCGGGAGCGTTGCGCAACGCAACCCGTCCGCCGTGCGCTTCGACAATCGCGCGAACGACGCTCAGCCCGAGACCCAACCCGCGCTCCGAGCGGCTCGCATCCCCGCGATAGAGCCGCTCCCACACGCGTGCCTGCTCGGCCGCCGGCACGCCAGGGCCCGTGTCGCTGACGCTCAGCACCGCGGCGTCGGCCTCCGGCCCCACCCGCACCACGACGCCGCCGCCAGCCGGTGTGTATTTCACCGCGTTGTCGATCAAGTTGGCGATGGCCTGCCGGAGCCGCGTCGCATCCGCGAGCACCGGCACGGCAGCCGCCGCCTCGACGCTCAGCGCGACCGACTTCGCGTCGGCGACGTCCGCGTAAAGTTCCACGGCATCGCGCGCCAGCGCCGCGAGATCGGTCTCCGTTTTCTCGAGCCGCAGCATGCCGGCTTCCGCCTCGGAAATTTCCATCAGCGCACGCAACAGCCGCAGCACGTCGTCGGCCTGCTCGACGCAGTCGGCCAGCGCCTCGGCTTGCGGCCCGCGGTTCTCCGCGTTCTGCAACGCCAGCTCGGCCGTGCCGCGCAGCCGCGTGAGCGGGGTGCGCAGATCGTGCGCCACGTTGTCGAGCGCCTCGCGCATCGCGCGCAGCAACGCGGCATTTTTGTCGAGCACCGTGTTGAACGCGCGCACCAACTCCGCCACGTCGTCATTGCGCTGCGGCAGCGGCACACGCGCGTCGAGCGCACCGGTGCGGATGATCCGCTGCGCCGTGGCCACCACATCGCGCAGCGGCTTGGTCGCGCGCCGCGCGGCAAATACGCCGGCACCAAAACCGACCACGACCACGCCCGCGCCGACCCACAGGAACGTCCGCCGCAGCGGTTCGAGCAACACCTCGCGGCTATCGGTGGTGCGCCCGACCTGCAGCAGCCGGCCGTCAAACAGCACCCGGCTGGCCAGCACCAGATCGCGCGCCGCGTCCTGCGGCACGCGCACGGAGTAGGTCCGGCGCTGCGTCCAGCCGCCCCAGCCGTCCGGCACCGCGACCGCGCGCGCCTCCTCTTCGATCCAGTCCGCCGGAATCTTGCCCCAAATCGCGTCGCCCTCGCGACCGACGAGGCGCACGAACAACGAGCGGACGTTCGGCTCCTGGCTGTCCTGCGCCACCCGCAGCCGCAAGCCCTGTAGTCCCGACGCGGCGTAAACGCTCGCATACTGCTGCAGCCGGCCTTCGAGCGCCTCCGTCTCGCGCGTCTCGAGCTGACGCGCCAGCGTCCAGAACAGCAGCGCAAAAATCGCGGTGAACCCGATCGCGAACAGCGCGGCGAACCACACGCTCAATCGCACGGCCAGTGAGCGCTGCAAGCGCCCCCAGCCCGCGACCGCCGACTCATCGCCGTCCCCGCGGTCGCTGCCGCCCGGCGCTGCAGACGCGTTCACCTCAACGGCCGGCTTTGAAGACATAACCCACTCCTCGCAGCGTTTCGATCCGCGTCTTGTCCGGATCAATTTTGCTTCGCAGCCGCGACATCAACACGTCGACCACATTGGTCTGCGGATCAAAGCTGTAGTCCCAGACGTGCTCGAGAATCATGACTTTCGTCACGGGCCGGCCGGCGTGTCGCAGCAGGTATTCCAACAACGAGAATTCCCGCGGCTGCAGTTCCACCGGCTGGCCGCCGACGGTGACCGTGCGCGAAACCAGATCGAGCGTGACATCGCCTGCACTCAGCCGCGTCGCCTCGGGCGAGCGTGAGGCGCGTCGGATCAGCGCCTGCAGCCGGGCCGAGAGCTCGGCAAACGCGAAAGGCTTGGTCAGATAATCGTCGCCGCCGGCCTGCAATCCCTTCACGCGATCTTCGACGCTGGCACGGGCGCTCAAAAACAGGACCGGCATTGCGCTGCGCTCGGCGCGGAGTCGCCGCACCAGGCTGAGCCCATCCAGCTCCGGCAGCATGATGTCGACGACCGCCGCGTCGTAGGCCGTCGAGGTCGCGAGCGCGAGTCCGGTGTCGCCGTCGGGCGCGTGGTCCACGGCATAACCTTCCTGCTTCAGGCCCTTGACCACGAAGGAGGAAATCTTGGCGTCATCTTCGACGACGAGCACGCGCATGGTGTTCACGGCCATTGTGTGCGAGCAGGAAGAAAGGCGAAGCTTTTACGCGCGGACATTAAAGAGCTCCGGGCGTTGCCGCCCGGAGCTCTGTTTGCGACTTCAACTATGAACACTACACCACACAAATCAGAGAGGTTCGATTACGAGCCGGACTTTTCGTCCGTTTCGTCGACGACCACGTAACGGATGCCGTTCGGCGTCCAGAGCCGCACCAGTGTCTTCTTCGACTCGGTCTTCTCCGTCAGCTTCACGGCGTCCTCGGCGTTCTTCACCGGCTTGCGATTGATCTCGAGAATGACGTTGCCCGCCTGCAGTCCGGCCTCGGCCGCGGCCGAATCGGGCTCGACGCTCGTGATCAGCGCACCACGCACGTTGGCCGGGATGTCGAACTCGCGCCGCGCATCCGCGTCGAGATCGCCCACGCCGACGCCGTTCAGCGTACCGGTGTCCTCGGCGGAACCGGAAAGATCATCGTCATCGCCGGAGCCGCCACCCGAGCGCGACAACGAGCGCTCGTTCGGCCGCGCGGTCACGCTCAGCTCCATCGTCTGCGTCTTCCCATCGCGCAACACCTCGGCCGTGACTTTTTCGCCCGGCTTTAGCGAGCCGACGATCAGCTTCAGGTTGCGCGCATCCTTGATCGCCTTGCCGTCGATCTTGGTGACGACGTCGCCGCCCTTGAGTCCGGCCTTCGCGGCGGGACTATCCGGCTGCACCTCCGCGACGAGCGCGCCCGCGCGATTCGGCAGGTCGAAATGCTCCGCGAGTTCGGCGGTGATGTCCTGGATCGTCACCCCGAGATAGCCGCGCACGACCTTGCCGGTCGACGCCAGCTGTTCCATGACGTTGCGCGCGAGATTCGACGGGATCGCGAAGCCGATGCCCTGAAACCCGCCGGACCGGCTCAGGATCGCGGTGTTGACGCCGATCAGTCGGCCCTCCGCGTCGACCAGCGCGCCGCCGGAATTGCCCGGATTGATCGCGGCATCGGTCTGGATGAAATCTTCATAATCGAGGCCGAACATCGCGCGGCCGAGTCCGCTGACCATGCCGCTGGTGACGGTCTGCCCAATGCCAAAGGGATTGCCGACCGCCAGCACGCGGTCGCCGACCTCGACGCTGTCGCTGTCGGCAAACGTGATCGCCGGCAGGTCCTTTGCTTCGACCTTGATCACGGCGAGGTCGGTTTGCGGGTCCGTGCCGACGACCTTCGCGGTCAACTCGCGGCCGTCGCCGAACGTCACCTTGATCGTGTCGGCGCCTTTCACGACGTGGCTGTTGGTCAGGATGTAGCCGTCGGGGCTGACGATCACGCCCGAGCCGAGGCCTTCCTGCGGCGGCTGGCGGAGCGTGCCGCGACGGCCACCAAAGTTGTGACCGAACTGGTCACCGAAGAATTCCCGGAAGCCGGGATGGTTGAAGAACGGCGGCAGCTCCTGGGCGGGGATCGCCTTGGCGCGCTCGGTCACCAGCACTTTCACGACGCTGGGGGCGACGCGTTTGACGATCGGGGCGTAACTGGCGCCGAGCGGCGAGTTGACGCTGGCGCTGATGGGACGTTCGTCGACCTTGACGGAGACGGACGGATTGGCGGCATTCGAAGCGGTCCAGCCGAGCCCGCCGGCGGCGAGCAGTCCGAGCGCGAAGAGCACCGCGCGAGAAGAGGGAATTCGAGTATTCATGGCGGAAAGAGTCGTGGAACGAGGCCGAAGATGCCACAGCCAGCCTTCCGGCGGCTTGCTCGATCCTTACAGTTTTGAAAGATACGGCCTGAGGTGGCACGGGCCTCCAGCCCGTGGACGGCGCTCCGCGCCAACTGGCCACGCTCAGCGGACGACACGGGCAAGATGCCCGTGCCACGGTGCGCGCGCCCCTCCGCCCCCTTTCTAAAAAATCTCGCACTCGCATCTGCGGCGATTCCACCCATCCTGATCGCCAACCATGGGGACTTTTCTCGGCATCGCACTGGAGACGCTCGTCATCATCCTGTTGGTCGCCGCGAATGGCTTCTTCGTCGCCGCGGAGTTCGCGCTGGTCAAAGTGCGCACCAGCCAGCTTCGACCGCTTGAAAAAACCGGCGGTTGGCGCGTGAAATTCGCGCTGCGCGCCACCCGGCACCTCGACGCGGCGCTCTCAGCGACGCAGCTGGGCATCACGCTCGCCAGCCTCGGGTTGGGCTGGGTCGGCGAGCCGTTCCTCGCCAAGCGGCTCGTGCCGGTGCTGGCGGAGTTCGGGGTCACGGACGCAACCGCCGTCCACTCGATCTCGTTCGCCGTGGCGTTCACGATCATCACTTTCATGCACATCATCTTTGGCGAGCTCGCGCCGAAGTCGCTCGCGATCCAGCGCGCGAAGGAAGTCTCCCTGTGGATTTCGGCGCCGCTGATGGTGTTCTATTACGTGTTCTTCCCGTTCATCTGGCTGCTGAACGGGCTGGCCAACCGGTTCCTTCGCTGGGCCGGGCTCGGGCCGGCGACGGAGGGCGAGCACGCCTTCAGCGCGGAGGAGCTCGAGTACGTTTTCAGCCATGCCCGGCACACGCATCCCGGCGATGCGCTCGTGAACAAGCTGATGGTTCAGTCGCTCCGCGTGCGCGCGACCTTCGCGCAGCAGATCATGCTGCCGCGCGAGCAGGTTACCACGCTCTGGCTCGACCGGCCGCTGAGTGAAAATCTGCGCACCGCCCAAACGACGGGCTACAGCCGGTTCCCGGTGTGTGAGGGCACGTTGGACAACGTGAAGGGCATCCTCCTCGTCCGTGAATGGCTTTGGCAGATCCAGGCGCTCGGACCCGAGGCGTCGTTCGAACCGCTGTTGCGCGACGTGCTGAGCTTCGAGCCCCGCACGCCGCTGTCGATCATGCTCGAACGGTTTCGCCACGCACGTACGCACCTCGCGATCGTCGTCGACGCCGAAAAGAAACTCGTGGGCATCGTCACGTTCGAGGACGTCATCGAGGAAATCGTCGGCGACATCCGCGACGAGTTCGACCTCGGCACGGGTCCCATTTACGAACGCACCGAACGCTCGATCGTGGTCAGCGGCACGCTCACGCTCCGCGAGCTTCAGGCCGAAACCGGCTGGCCGCTGGAGTGGCAGCCGCGTGAGACCGTCGCGGTGTGGTTTCTCCAGAATCTCCGCCGACCGCCGCGACGCGACGAAAACATCATCGCGGGCGACTACCGGTTGACCGCGCTCGAAGTCAGCGCCGAAAAGCCGCGACGCGTGAAGATCGAGCGGCTCGAGCCGACGCCCGAGCGCTAGCCCGGAAATTTCATGAACAGGAGTGACTCTAAGCCCGAAATTTCCGTCCGCCTGCGGCGGAGCCCCGACTTGTCGGGGCGGCAATTCAGCCCCGACAGAGTCGGCCCGGAGGGCTAGCGCAAACCGCCGGCGCAGCGCGGGCGTTTGCGTTTCCCTCCCCCGCCCCTCACGCTTCTTCCTCGCTCCCGCACCCCTACTCCGAACTCCGAACTCCGAACTCCGATCTCCGAACTCCCGATCCCCGACTTTCGACATGAGCATTCCCGTCACCGTCCTCACCGGCTTCCTGGGCGCCGGCAAGACCACCCTCCTCAATCGCATCCTTACCGAACAGCACGGCAAAAAGATCGCCGTGATCGAAAACGAATTCGGCGAAGTGGGCGTGGACAACGAGCTGGTGATCGAAAGCGACGAGGAGCTCTTCGAGATGAACAACGGCTGCCTGTGCTGCACCGTCCGCGGCGACCTCATTCGCATCCTCGGCCGGCTGATGAAGCGCAAGGACCAGCTCGACGGCATTCTCATCGAGACCACCGGCATGGCGAACCCCGCGCCGGTCGCACAGACGTTTTTCACCGACGACGAAATGCGCCAGGCTTTCCGGCTCGATGCGATCGTCACCGTCGTCGACGCGAAGCACGTCGTCCAGCACCTCGATACGGAGGACGAAGCGAAGAAGCAGGTGGCGTTCGCCGATGTGATTCTGCTCAACAAAACCGACCTTGTGATGCCGGCCGAGCTCGATGCGCTCGAGAAACGCATCCACCGGATCAACGCCGTCGCGAAGATCCATCGCACGCAGAACTGCGACCTGCCGTTGACGCGCGTGCTCAATGTCGGCGGTTTCAATCTGGAGCGCGCCACCGAGCTCGATCCGCAGTTCCTCGAACCGGAATATCCGTTCGAATGGGCCGGCGCCTACCAGCTGCCGGCGGGCAAGCACGAGCTCGTCATCGGCCATTGCGATCATGACCACGACCACGAGCACGGCGAGGAGCATGACCATGAGCACGGTCACGACCACGAAGACGGCGATCACGAACACCACCATCATCACCATCACGGTAACGAGAACGAGCTGGACGTGGTGATCATGCCCATCGCGGCCTCGGCTCTGCCTGTAGCCGGGGTCGCTGACCCCGGCCCGGGCTCGACGAGCCCGGCTACATCGTCCGGCCTTGATGCGGCTGTCGCCGCCGCGGCACTCGTGTTCTCCGATTGGGAAAACCGGGTGAAGTCAGGCGAGACCGTCACTCCGGGCGGCACGCTGCACCGGCTGCTGCTCGACGAGGGCTACGGCCACTATCCGCTCGAGATCAAGGAGCCCGGCCAGTACCTCGTCTTCGAAGGCTGTGGCGAGGACCCGTTGCACATCCACGTGGACGGCGACGTGTCGAAGCCCGTCTGGCAGCGCGATTATCACGCGCAGCATTCGCACAACGACGCCGTCGCGTCGGTCGGCATCACGGCCGACGGCGAACTCGACGGCAAGCGCTTGAACGACTGGATCAGCACGCTGCTGCGCGTGAAGGGCGGCGACATCTACCGCATGAAAGGCGTGCTCGCGGTCAAGGGCGCGAACAAGCGACTCGTGTTTCAGGGCGTCCACATGCTCTTCGACGCGAAGTTTGATCGCGAGTGGGATGGCGACGCCCGCCAGAACAAGCTCATCTTCATCGGCAAGAATCTCGATCGCGCCGCGCTCACGGAAGCATTCAAGAGCTGCCTCGCGTAGGTCGTCCCGGGCCGGGCTACTCGAGCGTGTCATAACCCCGGTCTCGACGCGCCGTGTATCGCGGTGACCGGCACACCGGAATGTTTCCATGTGCCGCGCTCGGTGCTCGACGCCGGGCAAAGCAGTGCCTAGGGGGACCGCTGCCCCCATGAGCGCCCCCGCGCACCGGCTTCCAGCCCCAACGGAGTTTCTTGTCACCGAGGAGACATTCGCCCTGTGGCAGAGCCTGGCGGCGTTTCCAGCCGACCAGACCGAAGCGGCACTCCGCCACCTGCAGGAGTGGCTCGCCCGAAAGATCGCGGCCGACAACGTCATTTGGGTCGGCGCCGTGCGCGTGATCGATGGACCGGCGGCCCGCGACGATCCCTTTTCTGGCTGGCGGCTGCGCGCGCGCCGACCGCTCCAGCCCGACTCCGCCGCTTACCGCCGACTCCTCGCCGGCTACTACGCGCCTGATCACAACGGCAAACTGACGCCCGCCTTCCATGACCGTTCACACGACGAAAGACGCGATGCCCACGTCGGCATGCCGGGCCGCGCTTCGCTCGCCGGCGCCGGGCGCTTTCGCGTGCACCGGCTGCGCGACGGCTGGATCGATTTCGTCGCGTTCAAGCGCACGCTGCACTACCAACTGTACTACCGCGACCAGGGCATCGTGGACCGGATGACCATCGGCTTCCCGGCCACGCCGGATGCCGAATCGTTCCTCCTCATCGACCGGCAGGGCCCGCGTCGGCGACCGTTCACCGCGCGCGAGGCTGCGCTCGCCGGCGGCGCTGCACGTGGCATCCCGGAACTGCATCGCCGACTTTTTCTCACCCACGGCCTGTTCACCGGTGACCGTCCGCTTAGCCCTGCCGCCCGCGAGATCCTGCACGGACTGCTCTCCGGGCTTTCCGAGAAGGAAATCGCCGCCCGCATCGGGCAGAGGCCGGCCACGCTGCACAAATACGTCACGGCGCTCTACACGCGCCACCGGGTGAAAAGCCGTGCTGCGCTCATGGCGCAGTGGCTCGGACGCACCAGCTGAATTCTCCCTCTGTTTAGAGGGGTATTCGTTGGCTGGGATCTCTGGCATCCTTGCGGACCAGCCCCGCTCGTCATGCCACGCTTCCCTTCCCTTCCCCTCGCCGTCTTCCTCGTCCTCGCCCCCGCCTGCCTCGCCACCGACGTCGAGCTCTTCAACGGCGATGACGTCGCACAGAGCGTGACCATCACCGCCGGCGATACGCTCTACTTCCGCGTCGCCTCCGGCAGCGCCAACAACGATGGCTCGATCTCGGGTGAAGGCAGTTTCGTCAAGTGGGGCCTCGGCCAGCTGATTCTCGGCGGCCCACTCACCTACACCGGCAGCACCGCGGTCTCCGCGGGCACGCTGACCCTGCAATACCCGAACACGCCCGCCATCCCAGGCTCGAGTCTCACGATTTCCAGCGGCGCCACCTTCGAACTCTATCTAGCCGCCGACTTCACCTACGCGAACCTGCTCCACGGCGAGGGCACGTTCACGAAGTTCAGCAACACCACCCTCACCCTCACGGCCGACAATCTGTTTCAGGGCACCTTCGCCCTCACCAACGGCACGCTCCAAATCGGCAACGGCGGCACCTCCGGCGGGCTCTACGGGACGATCGTCAACGACAGCGCGCTGATCTTCAATCGCAGCAACGACACCACTTTCACCGGGTCCATCACGGGCGCCGGGACCACCACCAAACTCGGCGCCGGCACGCTCACGTTCACCGGCGACAGCACCGCCACCGGCACGTTCACCGTCTCCGCCGGCAATCTTCAGGTAGGCAACGGCGGCACCTCCGGCTCGCTCGGCTCCGCGCCCGTCGATCTCGCCGCGTCCACCGGCCTCCTCTTCAATCGCAGCGACGCCAGCACCTACGGCGGCCCGATCACTGGCAGCGGCACGCTCACGAAGCTCGGCGCCGGCACGCTCACGCTCACCGGCGACAGCACCAACACCGGCGCCATCACGCTGTCCGAGGGCACCCTCCAACTCGGTGCCGGCGGCACATCCGGTGCGCTCGGCTCGGGCGCCGCCACGCTCGCCAGCGGCACCACGCTCGCCGTCAATCGCAGCGACACCCTCGTCCTCGCCAGTGCCCTCAGCGGCTCCGGCGGCTTCAGCCAAACCGGCACCGGCACCACGATCCTCACCGCGAACAACACCGCGACCGGCACCACCACCATTTCCGCCGGCACGTTGCAGGTCGGCAACGACGGCACCACCGGCTCCCTCGGCGCCGGCAACACCACCAACAACGCCACCCTGCGCTTCGCCCGCACCGACACCTACAACTACGGCGGCACGATCTCCGGCACCGGCGCAATCGTCCAGGCCGGCACCGGCACCACGATCCTCACCGCGAACAACACCGCGACCGGCACCACCACGATTTCCGCCGGCACGCTCCAGCTCGGCGATGGCAGCGCGAGCAGCGGCTCGGTCGGTGGCGCGATCGTCAATGACGCCGCCCTCGTCTTCAACCGCACCAACGTCACCAGCTTCAACCAGGTCATCAGCGGCTCCGGCTCCGTGACGAAAGCCGGCTCGGGCAACCTGTCGCTCGGCGGCGCCAACTCCTACACCGGCGGCACCATCCTCGCCGCCGGCGCGCTCGAGCTCGGCCATGCCGACGCCCTCGGCTCCGCCGGCACGCTCACCTTCTCCGGCGGCGTGCTGCGCTTCACCAGCGCGAACACCACCGACTACTCCGCCCGCTTCGCCAGCAGCGGCTCCTACCGCCTCGATACCAACGGCCAGGCCGTGACGCTCGCCAGCGCGCTCAACGCCAACTCGCTCGTCAAATTCGGCGCCGGGACGCTCACGCTCACCGGCTCGAACTCCTACGGCTCCACGTCCACCGTCAACCAGGGGACGCTCGCCATCGGCGACGGCGGCACCACCGGCTCCTGGTCCGGCACCGTCACCGTCGGCGCCGGCGCCACCCTCGCCTTCAACCGCAGCGACGACTTCGCCTTCGCCAACACCCTCGCGAACGCCGGCACCGTCACCAAATCCGGCGCCGGCACGCTCCAGTTCACCGGTAGTCTTTCCGGCACGGGCAATCTCACGATCTCCGCCGGCACCTTCGAAGCCCAGACTGGGAGTTCCGTCGCCCACGCGATCACGAACAACGGCGCCCTCGTGTTCAATCGCAGCGACAGCGTCATGCTCACCTCCGCCATTAGCGGCTCAGGCACGTTCACGAAATCCGGCACCGGCACGCTCACGCTCGCGACCAACAACAATGCCAGCGGCGCCACCACGATCTCCGGCGGCACGCTCCGGATCGGCGCAGGCGGCACCGCGGGCTATGTCCTCGGCAACATCGCCAATGACGCCGCGCTCATCTTCAACCGCAGCGACGCCACCAGCTACGACGGCATTCTCAGCGGCGCGGGCTCCGTCACGAAACTCGGCGCCGGCACGCTCACGCTCACCGGCGCCAACACCTCCACCGGCACCACGACGCTCAGCGCCGGCACGCTCGAGCTCGGCAGCGCCAGCGCCCTTGGTTCCTCCGGCACGATCACGTTCTCCGGCGGCACGCTCCGCTTCGGCACGGTCAGCCCGACCGACTACTCCAGCCGTTTCAGCTCCGCGGCGGGCCAGGTGTTCCGCCTCGATACCGGCAGCCGGGACGCAACCCTCGCCTCCGCGCTCGCCAGCACCGGCGGCAGTCTCGAAAAATCCGGCTCCGGCTCGCTCATCCTTACCGCGAACAATACCTACACGGGCACGACCACCGTCTCGGCCGGCACGCTTCAGCTCGGCGCCAACTCCGCCGCCGGCTCCGTTGCGGGCAATATCAGCCTCGCCTCGGGCACCGGGCTGCTCCTCTACCGCAGCAGCGATCTCACCTACGGCGGCGTCATCAGCGGCGCGGGATCTGTCACGCGCACCGGCGGCGGCGCCACGATCTTCACCGCCGACCACACCTATACCGGCGGCACCACGATCATCAACGGGACACTCCAACTCGGCAACGGAAGCACCTCCGGCTCCGTTACCGGCGACATCGCCAACGCCGGCTCGGTCGTCTTCAACCGCAGCAACAACACCACCTACGCGGGCGTGATCAGCGGCAACGGCAGTGTCACCAAGCAGGGCGCGGGCACGCTCACGCTCACCAGCGCCCACACGTTTACCGGCACCACCACCATTTCCGCCGGCACGCTGACGCTCAACGGTGCCGGCGCGCTCATGGGCAACATCGTCAACAACGCCGCGCTGACCTTCTCGCCTTCCGGTAGCCGCACCTACGCCGGCAATCTCAGCGGCACCGGCGCGGTCACCCTGAACGGCGCCAGCACGCAGATTTTCACCGGCGCCGCCTCGCACACCGGCGGCACCACCGTCCAAGCCGGCACGCTCCAACTCGGCAACGGCGGCACCTCGGGCGCGCTCGCCGGCAACGTCACGCTCTCCACTTCCCTCGCCACGCTCGCCTTCAACCGCAGCGACGCCGTCACGTTCTCTGGCGCGGTCAGCGGCAGCGGCGCGCTCACGCAGTCAGGCAGCGGCACGCTCACCCTCTCCGGCGTCAACACCTACACCGGCGGCACGACGCTCGCCGCCGGCACGCTCGAACTTGGTTCCGCCGACGCGCTCGGCTCGTCCGGGATAATCAACTTCACCGGCGGAACGCTGCGCTTCACCGCCGCCAACACCACCGACTACTCCAACCGCTTCAATTCGGCCTACGCGGTGCACCAGGACTACCGCGTCGACACCAACGGCCGCGACGTGACCTTCGCCTCCGGCTTCGGCGACTACGACGGCAACAGCACGTTCACCAAACTCGGCAGCGGCACGCTCACGCTCACGAGCTACACCGGCTACACCGGCGCGACCACCATCTCCGCCGGCACGCTGCAACTCGGCGATGGCACCAGCACCGGCGCGGTCTCCGGCGCGATCGTCAACCAAGCCGCGCTCGTCATCAACACGCCCGACAGCGTCTCGCTCGGCGCGATCAGCGGCAGCGGCACGCTCACCAAACTCGGCGCCGGCACCGTCTACGTCTATGGCGAAAACACCTCTACGGGTGCCGTCACGATCTCTGCCGGCTCGTTTCTCGTGAACAATTCGTCCGGCAGCGGCACAGGCTCGGGCGATGTCACCGTGCAATCCGGCGCACTCCTCGGCGGCGACGGCACCGTCGGCGGCCTGACCACGCTCGCCGCCGGCGCGATCCTCGCCCCCGGCAACTCGCCCGGCACGCTCACCTTCACCAACGGTCTCACGCTTAACGCTGGCGCGGTCTTCAACTTCGAGCTCGGCGCGGCGGCGAGCGATCTCATCCGCATTACCGGCGGCACACTCACCGGCCCGGCCAGCGGCACCGTCACGCTCAATCTCTTCGACGCCGGCGATTTCACCGCCGCGAGCTACACGCTCTTCGATTTCAGCACGGGGGGCACCACGCTCAGCGACTTCGATCTCTCCGACTTTTCGTTCGGAAGCACGCTCGCCGGCTACAGCTACTCGCTCGCCTTCGTCGGCAGCACGCTCGAACTCACCGCCAGCGCAATCCCTGAACCGTCCACCTACGCCGCACTCTGCGGGCTGGCCGCGTTCGGGCTGGCTTTCTATAAACGACGCGCGCGGATCGCCCCGCTCCGCTCCGTCCCACCATTCCCTTCGAGCATTCCCCAAGAAGTGACGGGCTTGAGGTAGGGCGCGGATTCCGTTCCGCGCCGCGACTACCTCTGGTGCGCGCGGCGGCGAGGGGACTCGCCGCCCTACCTCGGCGTCACTTCTTCGGGTAAGTCTCAGTAGGCTACATGGTGCGAGGAGCGGGCGTCGGATCGGGCTTGTCCTCGGAGTGGTGGTGCTTCCGCCAGATCCAGTAGAAATTCGTCATCCAGCTCACACCGAACGAACCGGCCATCGCGAGGACGGACGCAAGCAGGTAATGGACACCGATCGCCTTGAGCGCGTTGGCTCCCGCCCACCACACGGCGAAACCCAGCGCGTTCGCGACGTGATACTGCACCAGCCGTCTCCACGTCGGCCGACGACGACCGAAGACCCAGCGATCGTTGACGAAGAAGCGCAGCAGATTGCACGTCTCCGACTGCACGAAGGTGCTCACCGCATACGGCCAGTGCAGCACGCCGACCAGCAGCTTGAGCAGCCCGAGTCCGAAAACCGTGAACACCGTCGCGACGATAAACCACCGTGCGCGACGATCCCGACCCACCCGCTGTGCGATACGCCTCATGCGCGTTTATCGACCGGAAACGGTGCCGGAGTTCCGCGGAGAAATCCCCGGACTGCGCGCCCCCTACGCACCAGGTCAGGGTGAGTTCTCCGAACGAGCCGCCCGCCCGCCGTTAGCCGGCCGCGCCGCCACTCAGCAGTTCCGTCGCTCGCAGCGCAGCCGCGAGGCGGGTTTCCACGCCGAGCTTCGGCAGAAGATTTTCCACGTGTTTCTTCACCGTCGCAGGCGCCGCCCCGAGGATCGTGCCGATCTCCGCGTTCGTCTTTCCCTGCGCCACCCAGAACAGAATCTCCGTCTCGCGCGGCGTGAGCCCGAGCGGCGCCAGTTGCGCGGGACTCGCCGCGCGCGGCACTTCGTCGAGGTGCACTACCAGCGGCCGCGTCGTCCGGTCCGCCGGCGCGCTCAGCTTCAACCCAGCCGGCAACTCGCCCGTCAGCAGCGCGAGCACCACGCGGCTCCCCGTCACCCCGGGGAAATGCCGCGTGAGCAAGGTCCGCGCCCGGTCGCTGGCGAACAAAATCTCGTCCTTCGCACCGATGACGATCAACCCGCGCTCGAGCACGCGTTGCACCTCGCGTTCCGCCAACACCCGCCGCTGTACCTCGCGATCGAGTTCGTCCGCCCGCTGCTCCAGCAGCTGCTGTTGCTCACGGATCTTCAGGTGCGCGTTCACCCGCGCGAGGACCTCCTCGGGATGCAGCGGCTTCGCCAGATAGTCGACCGCGCCCGCCGCGAACCCCTTCACTTTGTCCACGACTTCCGTCAGCGCCGTCATGAACAACACCGGCACGTCGGCCGTCGCCTCGCGCGCCTTCAGCCGCCGGCACGTCTCGAAGCCATCCAGTCCCGGCATGAGCACGTCCAGCAAGATGATGTCGGGCTTCAACCACGCGAGCTGCTCGAGCGCGCTTTGGCCGCTTTCGGCCACCGCCACCTCGAAACCCGCCGCCGCCAGCACGTCGAGCAGCACGCCGACATTCGCCGGCACGTCGTCAATGATGAGCACCGTTTTCGTCATGATCGGAAAGCATCTCGCGCAGTCGCTTCATCTGGAATCCCGCGGCCACCTCCTGCAACCGCCGCGCCTCCACCGCGAACTCCGGCCGCTCCGCCCACTCGCCCAGCCGCGCCGCGAGCCGCCGTGCATCGCCGCGCCGCGCGAGTTCGAGCAGTTCGGCCCGCGCCTCCTCCGGCAGCGGACACGCCTCCGCCGCGAGCGGAGCCGGTGCCGCTGGCGCGTGCACCCACTCGAGCCCCAGCGCCGCGCCGAGGCACGCGTGCAGCTGCGCCTCCTGAAACGGTTTCGCGAGAAACTCATCGCAGCCCGCCGCAATCGCCTGGTGCCGGTCGCTCTCGAACACGCTCGCCGAAACCGCGATGATCCACGTGTCGCTCAATCCCGCGTCCGCGCGCAACCGCCGCGCGATCTCGAAGCCGTCCGGACCGGTTTCAAAACGCAGGTCGAGCAACACGGCGTCCGGCCGCCGCTCGCGCGCGGACCTGAGCGCCGCGTAGGCGTCCGCCGCTTCGTCCACGTCGAACCCGAGCGGCTCGAGCAGTTCCCGCAACACCGCGCGATTCGTCGCGTCATCGTCCACCACCAGCAGCCGCCGCCGCGGACCGCGATAACCCGTCACGCCGCCACCGCGGCAGCTCACAGGCGGCGCGTCGCTGGCCGCTTCCGGCAGCGGCAGGTCGAACCAGAAGCGGGCGCCCTCGCCCGGACGGCTCTCCGCCAGCAGCCGGCCGCCGAGCAGCTCGACCATGCTGCGGCTCAACGCCAGCCCGAGACCGGTTCCGCGCGCGCCATGCTCCGCCGAGGTCGCGAACGGCTGGAACAGGGTCGCCAGCCGCTCCGGCGCGATGCCCACGCCGGTGTCGCTCACCTCGAAGCGCACCCGGCCGTCCGGCAGCGGTGCCACCGCAAGCCGCACCGCGCCGTGCCTCGCGAACTTCACCGCGTTGCCCACGAGATTGAGCAACACCTGCCGCAGCTTCTGCTCATCCGTCCGCACGAGCCGCGGCAGGCCCGCCGCCACGGCGCACGCAAACCCCAGCCCCGCCGCCTCGCACGGCGCCCGCATCAGATCGGCCACGCTCTCCACCAGCCGCGGCAGCGCGCAGGTGGTCGGCCGCAGCTGCATCTTGCCCGCCTCGACCCGCGCGAGGTCGAGCACCTCGTTGATCAGCGCGAGCAGGTGCTCGCCGCTCTGGATGATGATCTGCAACCGCTCGCGCGCCGCCGGCGGCTGGGCCGGATCGCGCGCCAGCACCTGCGCGTAGCCGAGCACGCCGTTCAGTGGCGTGCGCAGCTCGTGGCTCATGTGCGCCAGGAACGTGCTCTTCGCCCGGTTCGCCGCCTCCGCGGCGTCCCGCGCCACCGCGAGTTGCTCGTTGCTCGCCTGCAGCTCCGCCGTGCGCCGCGCCACGATCGCCTCCAGCTCCGCCCCGCGCCGCCGCAACGTACGTATTCTCCAACCCACCACGATGACGACGCCCACGAGGCCGAACAGTCCCACGGCGGCCCGCGCCCACCACGCCGCCCACCACGGCGCCGCGATCGCGAACGGATACGCCACCTCGCCGCCGCCCTCCACGCCGCCACTGCGCACCCGCGCCCGAAACGTATAGTCGCCCGGCGGCAGCGCCGTGAACTCCCGCTCCCGCCGCGCGCTCCACGGCGACCAGTCGTCCTCCCAGCCTTCGAGCCTCGTCGAGAATTCCGCCGCCGTCGCGAACGCCGACGCTGCCAGCCCGAACAGCACGCGATGCGTGCCCGGAGCCAGCGCGCCCCGCTCCGGCCAGCGCGCGCCGTCGTCGAGGCGCACGCTGCGCAGCACCAGCCCGGGCGGCGGCAGCGGCGGGCGTTCCCGGCTCAGGTCGACCCGGCCCACGGCCTCCGCACCCGACAGCCACAGCCAGGCCTGCCCGCGGTCGTCGCGTTCGCCGAAGACGTGCTGCAATGGCCCCGTGACATCGAAGACCTCCGGCAGCGCCCACGCGCCGTAGCGTCCGTCCGCGAACAGCCCGATCGCCGCGTCGCCCTCCCCCGGCGACGGTTCGTCGATCTGCCACACGTCCGTGTCCGGCGTCGCCGCACGATCGCGCGTCGCGGGCACGAACCGCTGCTCCGCCGCGACCCATCGCAGCACATGGCCGTTCGTGCCGAGCGCGAACACCTGCGGCCCGGCGCGCCGCACGTGAAATCCATTCTCGCCCGCCGGCAGGCCGGCATCGCCGCCCCGATAGAAACGCCGCTCCGGCTCCGCGTCCGCCGGACGCCGCACCCGGGCCAGGCCGCGCGTGAACGTCCCCAGCCACAAGGAGCCGTCGTCCTCCTCGACGATTGAGCGCACCTCGAACCGCAGCGGCTCCCGCGCCGGCGTCAGCGCCCACCCCGTCGCCGTGCGATCGAGCCGCACCAGACCGCCGAGCGTGCCCACCCAGAGCCGGCCCGGCGTCACCGTCGACGCCAACAGCGCCACCGCCGACGAGCCGCGCGTCAGCGTCACGGCCGCCCCGCCATCCCGCGGCAAAAGTTGGATGCCCGTCTGCTCGCCCGCGACCAGACCGTCCGGCATCTCCGCCAGGCTGTAGAACAATCCTCTCAACCCCGGCACGCGCTCGAAGCGCGCGTTCGTCAGCCGTGCCGGATCCGCCGGCACAAGCCGAAACACGCCCGCCGCCGTCGCGACGTGCAGTCGTCCTTCGTAGCGCAGCGCCGCACGCACCGACGAGCCGTCGAGTCCCTGCTCCCGCGCGAACACAGTCTGATCGAAGGGCAGTCGCAGCCGCGCGATCCCGTTGTTCAGGCAGAACCACAGCTCGCCGCTCCGCGACTCGAGCACGTGTTTCACCTGCCCATCACGCAGGCCGTCCGCCATGTCCAGGCGCCGCGCAAAATGCCCCTCGAGATCGAGCACCAGCACGCCCGCGCGCCGGGTCGTGATCAGCAGCAGGTCACCGGCGCGCGCCGCCGTCTGGACATTTTCCCGCCGCAGCCACTCCGTCAGCTCGGGCGCGAACGCCGTCTCCCGCCCATCGCTGCCCAGCACCGCCAGCCCGCGATCCGCGGAGCACAACAGCAGCCGCCCCCGGTCCAGCGGCACGATCGCCGGCAGCCGCGCGCCGCGCTCGAGCGGCCCGTCGCCGGCCGGCACCAACGCCTCGCCGTCGATGCGCTGCAGCGGCTCGCCCGCCCGGTGCACGTAGACGCGATCGCCGACGCGGTGGAGCGTCGTCGCGATGTCCCCCTGGAAACTCCACACGTGAAACGCACCGCCGCGCCATCGCATCAGCTGCCGGTTCGCACAAAAATACACCGCGTCACCCACCGCCACCGCGCGCCAGATGTCCCCAAACTCCCGCTGCTCCACCGGCAGCCGGTCGAGGAGTGACACGAACCGTTTTTCCCCGCTGGCCGGATCCCGCGCAAAATACCCGAGCTCGTCCACGCCGCCCGCGTAGAGCGTGTCGTCGGGACCGATCGCGAGCCCGCGGACAAACGTCGTCCCCGGCACCTCCAGCGTGCGCCAGCTCTCCCCGTCGAACTCCAGCACGCAGCCCTTGTTGCCGAAATACACCAGCCCGTTCGCGTCCTCCACCGCCGCCCACACCTGGTGATGTGCGTGGTAGTCGCGAAACGTGTAGTGCCGCCAGAGCGGCCGCCCCGCCTCGCGGACGTCGTCCGCGCGCGCCGCCGCCAACGCGCACAGGGCGAACAGCCACGCGAACGCGGCACGGGGGAAAGGGCGGCAGGCTGGCATGCGACCGTCCGTAGCGAACCCACGGGCCGCCCGCGGCGCAATCGCGCAATCGCCGCCTACGCCCGCCGGCGTATGGCAGCCAGCGGCAAGGCGCCGTAGAATGGCGGCATGCCCTTCCTGCGCCGCACGCCCTCTGGTTTCCTCCTCACCTGCGTCATGCTCGCCACCAGCGGACTCGCCTCCCGCTCCCCCGCGCAAACCAACACCGTCCTCCCGATGGTCAACGGCGTCGTGAACAACTACGACCAGGGCGACTTCGGAAAACTCACCGTCTGGTTCGGCTACGTGAGCTTCGAGACCGACCGCCGATACATCCAATACGGCTCGAATAACTTCTACAACCCCGAGCCTTCCATCCGCCTCCGCGGGCCGGTGGACTTTTTCCCCGGCGTCCATTCCGCCGTTTTTTCGACGACCTTCGACAGCAACGTCACCGGCGAATGGCGGCTCCTCGGAACGATCGCCTCAGCTAACGTCTCCACCGACCCCGACGGCGACGGCACCCTGAGCGTCTTTGGCAGCAACAGCACGATCACCCACACCGCGAGCCGCGTCGTGGGCACAACGAACTTCGAGCTGACCGGCGGCGGCACGCTCATCATCGCCGACGATCCCTTCACCGCGCCGATCTTCGAGAACCTGAACGGCACCGTGCGCCTCACGGGTTCGACGCTCACCGCCTCCACGCGCTTCGACAACGGCGGCACGCTCCGCTTCGAGGGCGGTGCGCTCGACACGCCCGTCCTCAACAACACCGGGCGCGTCGAGTTCGTCTCCGGCACCTACACGCTCCCGAATCTGAACAACCGCGGCCTGCTCGTCGTCTCCGGCGGCGAGGTCTCCAGCGACACCGCGCTCGCCCTCAGCTCCGAGGCGACGCTGCGCCTTGCGGGCGGCAAGCTCACCGTCACTGCGCTCGACAACACCGGCGGTCACGTCGACCTCTCCGGCGGCACGCTCGTGCTCACGACGCAGGATCTCGCCGTCGACGCCGGCGGCCCGCTTGGCGACAATCCCGTGGTCGGTCCCGGCGCCCGCGTCGAATTGACGACCGGCCAGACCGACGTCGCGAGCGGACACAGCCTCACGCTCGCCGCCGGCGCCAGCCTGCTCACGCAGGGCGGACAGAACGCCGGCACCGTGCACGTCGCCGGCGGCACCTTCGAAAGCGCGGGTCGGGCCTTCACGAACCAAGCGAGCGGCACCTTCAACGCCACCGACGCCACGCTCCGGTTCACGGGCAACGGCGCCGCCGGTACCGACGACGGTCTCCAGAACTTCGGCACGCTCAATCTCCTCAACACCAGCGTCCACGGCGACGTGCGCTCGCCCGCCGGTTCTACGATTAATGCGGGCGGCAGCGTGACCTTCGACGGCCTCGTCAGCGGCGCCGGCCACTTCACCGGCGGCGGCACGGTCACGTTTTCCGGCGGCTACTCGCCCGGCGACAGCCCCGCACTCGTCCCCCACGCCGGCGATCTCGTCTTCGCACCGGGCAATATGCTCACGCTCGAGATCGGCGGGCTCGCCCGCGGCACCAGCTACGATGCCCTCGACGTGTCCGGCCATCTGACCTTCGGCGGCACGCTCGCCCTCGCGTTCTACGGCGGGTTCTCCGCCGGCGACCTGCACGCCGGCGACACCTTTGATTTTTTCAACTGGGGCAGCCAATCGGGGGCGTTCGGCACGCTCGACCTGCCCGCACTCGCCGGCGGACTCTCTTGGGACACCTCGCAGCTCTACACGAGTGGCAACCTGTCGATTTCCGCGGTGCCCGAACCCAGCACCTACGGCGTGCTCGCCGGCTGCGCGTGCCTCGGATTCGCCGTTTGGCGCCGGCGCGCGCGGCTCCGCTGAATCAGGCTTGCGGCCACACCACGGTGAACACCGCGCCGTGCGGCACACGCGGCGTGTAGCTCACGGTGGCCCCCATCCGCTCGGCGAGCGTGCGCACGATGAACAGCCCGAGTCCCGTGCTGGGTTCGCCCTGCGTTGCCGGCACGCTGCCGCGCGCGTATTTCTGAAACAACCGCGGCTGCTCGTCCAGCGGCACGCCGGGGCCTTCGTCGCTCACCTCGAGCGTCCACGCTCGCGCACCGGGCCGCAGGTTCACGGCCACAGTCCCACCCGCGGGCGTGAATTTCAGCGCGTTGCCGACCAGGTTGTCGATGATCTGGATCACCGCGGCCTCATGAAATCGCGCGTCCGCGGCGGTGGCCGGTAACTCGAGCCGCAGGTCCAATCCTCGCGCTGCCGCCAGCGGCTGCAGCCGGACCACGGCCGCGCCGATCGGCCCACGCAAGTCGCCAACCGCGACCGGCGCATTAGGTTTTCCTTCGACCGCATGCGCCGCGATCAGCCCGCTGACCAGCTCGAGCATTCGATCGCACGCGCGCGCCGCATCCGCGATCACCTCCAGCAACCGGCTGCGATCAAGTCCCGCGCGGGATAACGCCAGCGCGAGCAGATTGTTCAAACTGAACAACGGACTCCGCAGATCGTGCGCGGTGATCGCCATGAGCTCGTTCATCTCCGTATGCTGCCGGCGGATTTGCTGCTGGTGCACGAAGTCCGCGCGTTTCGCAGAATAGAGCACCCACGAGATCACCGCGCCCACGACCGCACCCGCCGTCCCGTCGAGAAACGCCGTGAGCGTGTCCACGCGCACGCCGCGCCACGCGACCCACGCGCAAAGCAAAAGCTCGTTCGCGGCCACGAACGGGAGATAACGGCGCGGCGGCAGCACGAAAATAACTGCCGTCACCAGCATGCCGCGCGAGAACGCCGACACCGCCGTCAGCTGCTGCGAAAGCACATAGAAGAACCCGTCGCAGATCCCGATCAGCGCCACGACGAACACGAGCACATAGGCCTCACGCCACCACGGCGGGACCGTCGGCCGGATCACCCACGTCCGCACCGCCAGTAGCAGTGCGTAAAGGGCGAAGCACGCGCCAAACCACGCCTGCAGGTCGGCGAACTGCAGCTCCGGCAGCATCAGGCTGAGCAGCGTGCTCCACACGATGATCATCATGCCGGCGATGGCGGCGATCCGGCAGCGGCGCAGGTTCAGCACGGTGACTTCGGCGGCGAATTCCCGCTCGGCCCCGTCGGACCAGCGCGGTGTCCGGCGCGCGGAGGCGGCGGGCGCGCGCTCCGGTGACGATTCCGCCGCGCCGAAACTAGGCGCCACGCTGCTCATGTGCCGCCGGCGAGCCGGCCGGTGCGAACGAAGGCTTCGGCCGCGCGCTCGAGTTCCCGGGCGTTCTCCAGCGCGAGCTTGTTCTTCAGCCGCTCGCGATACGTGCTCACTGTCTTCAGGCTCAGGCGCAGCTCCGACGCGACGTCTGCCGAACCCAAGCCCGTGCCGAGCAGTCGAAAAACCTGCAGCTCGCGATTCGAGAGCGCGTCGATCGGCGCGGGCGCGACGCCGCGCGCGCTTTCCGCGTAGTCGCGCACCAGCGAACGCTGCACGGTCGCGCTGACATAGACATCGCCCTGCGCGATGGTGGTCAACGCAACGCCCACCGCGTCGAGCCCCGCGGTCTTGGAAACGTAGCCGCGCGCGCCCGCGCGCAGCGCCCGCCGCGCATACTGCACTTCGTCCTGGCTCGAATATACCAGCACCTTGGTCGTCTCGTGCAGCGCCAGCAGATCCTCGATCAACTCGAGCCCATCGCGTCCGCCCAACACGAGGTCCAGCACGATCAGGTCGGGCCTCAGTTCCTCGGTCAGCCGTCGCGCGGTGAACGCGTCCCTCGCCTCGCCGACCACGCGAAACTCCGCCGCGGACTCGAACAGCAGCCGCAGCCCCGCCACGACGACGGGATGATCGTCGACCACAAGCACGGATTGGGATCGTGCGGGCATGGCGAGCGGAAGCGGGAACGCCGATGCACGAGCGGGGGCTCTGCGCGCCGGCAACCTCAGCGCTAGGACAGCCGGTCCCTCGCTGGCAAGCTCCCGCCCCGTCCTATGCGTGTCGGCGCCGCTCCTACAAACAATTCAGCCGCTCAGCCCGACGCGGCGTGTCTGCTTCTCGGCTACGCTGTCCACCGCATCGTTCCCGCATTCCCGCTTCACACCCATGAAATTTTCCACCCGGCTTTGCCTTGGTCTGCTCGCCCTGCCGCTGCTGGCGTCATTCGTGCGCGCCCAGGTCGTGCTCGACGATTTTTCCTCCAATCAATTCGCCACGAGCTACGCCCAGAAAAGCGGTGCGACGAGTTGGAATGTCGTCGGCGGCCAGGCGCAGCCCGAGACCGCCAACAGTTATTCCGCCTTCGCGTGGACGGAAGCGACGCTGACAAACGTGGGCGACTCGTTTTCCATCGACCTGATGGTGCAGGCGGTGCTCCCCGGCCAAAACGGCGGGCTGGCGGTCTGGGCTTCGAGCACCGCCTACACCAATCCGGCCATCGATCGCCTGTTCGAGCCGCGGCTCAGCTACACGGGGAACGGCTATGAATTCACCAGCGAATTCAACAATCAGGACGGATATCTGATCAGCGCGTTGAGCGGCACCCCCGGCTTCAGCCCGACGCTGACCGTCAGTGTGACCGATCGCACCGCGAGCAGCACCACGCTCACCGCCACGCTCAGCGGCCCCGGCTTCGACCAGCTGAGCCACGCTTACACGTTCGACTTTACCAATCCGCTCTACGTCGGGCCGAGCGCGTGGCAGGCTACCGGCGGCAGCACCTATTTCGACAATTTCACCTACACCACCTCCGCGGTGCCCGAGCCCTCGACCTACGCAGCCATCGCCGGCGCCGCCGCCCTCGGGTTCGCCGCGTGGCGTCGGCGCGGACGCACGCTCAAATCGGCAGGGACCACCCGATGAGCCGGCCCACGCCCATTAAAATCGGCCAGCTCGAAATCCGGTTTCACCGGCACCCGGCCGACACCGACGCCAGCTTCTCGGTATTCGAATCGACGATCCCGCCGGGCGCGCACGTGCCGGCGCCGCACAGTCACGTCGGCTACGATGAAACCGTGTTCGGACTCACCGGCATCTGTCATTTCACCGTCGCCGGCAAGGAGGTCGCGCTCGCGCCCGGCGAGATGCTGTTCGTGCCGCGCGGCGTCGTACACAGTTTCATCAACCGCGGCAATGAAACCACACGCGTCCTCGTGATCGTCAGCCCCGGCCTGCTCGGGCCGGAGTATTTTCACGAGGTCGCCGCGGTCGTGAACGCCGGTGGGCCGCCGGACCGCGCGCGGCTCGCCGAGATCATGCTGCGCCACGGCATGGTGCCCGCGACGACGCCGCCGCTCGCTGCCGCGTCGTAGCCGGCTGCCGGCGATCTCATTTTGCTGCCAACCCACGGGCGAGATACCCGTGACACGTGGCATGGGCGTCTCGTCCATGGCAGAAAAAGTCGAGCTGCACTCTCGTCTGTCCGCCCACCGCCTCCGCGCGCTTGCCCGAGGTGAGAATCGTGCTCTTCTGAGCGAGGCTGTCGCCGCGCACACCTCCCGCATGAATCTCACCAAACACTGGGCCGCTCAACTCGAGGATTACGTCATCGACCTTGCCTGGTCGCCCGACGGCACCCGCCTCGCTGCGGCGAGCGCATCCGGTCCGGTGTCGATCTACGCTGCCGCGGACGGCGCGAAACAGCACGAGTTGCCGGGACACACCGACGGCACCAACTGCCTCGGCTGGCAGCCGCGGTCCAGCTCTCAGCTCTCGGCTCTGGACTCTCCGCTGGTACTTGCCACCGGCGGCCAGGACGGCGCAGTGAAATTCTGGGACGCCGCCGCCGGTCAGCACGTCACGACCGCCGAACTCGGCAGCGCATGGGTCGAGCATCTTGGCTGGCGCCCGTCCGGCGGAAGCGTCTCTTCTCGCGGTTCGGATGTAGCCGGGGTCGCTGACCCCGGCCCGGGCTCAGCGAGCCCGGCTACACTCTTCGCCGCCGCCGGAAAAAGTTTATTCGCGCTGCGCCCCGACGGCTCGGTCGCGCACACGTTCAAGCCGGCGCCGAAAACCATCTCGGCGCTGGCCTGGCAGCCGGCGGGCGGTTGCGCCGCGGTGGCCTATTTCGGCGGGGTGTGCCTGTGGGATGCGGACGATTTCGTCGCGCAAAAGGAGTTTCCCTACGGCAACGGCATCCACGCGCTCGTCTGGTCGCCGGACAACAAATGGCTCGTGTCGGGCAACCAGGATCCCTCAGTGCACCTCTGGATTCCGGAGGAAGACGTCGAGCTGCACATGAGCGGCTACGAGGGCAAGGTGAAGCACCTCTCCTTCGACTGCACTTCGCACTGGCTGGCGACGGCCGGCGGCCGCGACGCCTGCGTGTGGGATTGCAGCGGCGCCGGGCCCGAGGGCCGCGAACCGTCGATGTTCCCGCACGACGCTCCGATCTGCGCGGTGGCATTTCAAAACACCCACGGCCTGCTCGCGTCCGCGAGCACCGACGGCGTCGTGCAGCTCTGGAGTCCCGAGCGCAAGCAGCCGCTGCGCGCCACGGTACGAATGCCCGCCGCGGCCACGAAGCTCGTCTGGTCGCCCGATGACACCCAGCTCGCAATCGGCAGTCAGAAAGGTCTGGTCTACGTGCTGAAGAGCGAAGCGTGAGGTTTGCCCCCGAGGCGCAAACCTTAGAAGTCCACGCCGAACAACACGCGCAGGCGCTCGTAGTCCGCGGCGCGTTCGTCCGGATTGTTCCGGCGGATATCGTGCCGCGCCGCGATCGTCAGCGTCTCCGTGAGTTTCTTGCTGACCTCAAAACGGTTTTCCCAGCCGTCGGTCTGTGACGCGATCGAGTAGTACCACACGCTGCGGTCCGTCAGCGTGATGCGCCAGGGCAGCTTCGCCTCGATCTCCGTAAACACGGACTCGACGGCGTGCGACGTGTGAAAGTCCGTGGGCGTCACCCACACGTCGAACAAGTTTTCCGACACGCCCGCGCGCAACTTGCGCGTGTCGGTGTTGAACAGGTTCACGCCGGCACCGACTTCCTGCTGCATGAGCACATAATCAGAGGGCGCCCCGTCGCGGTAGAACTGCCGGTTCCATTCGACAGAGGGCCGATAAACGGAAAACAGCTTGCGCGGAAAATCATGCCGCCACACTCCGTCGGCCTTGACCATGTCCGTCGCGGCGACTTCGTTCGTCGAGGCGTAGTCGTAGCGGCCGGTGAGCTGCACCTCGTCGTTCTTCCACTTGCGTTGCAGCTTGGCTTCGACCGTCGCGCTGCCGTGTTGGCGCGCGTCTTCGAGCACCTCCGTCGCCACGCTGAACCGACCGTGCCAGGAACCGAAAAATTCCTTCAGCGCCGCGGCCATCTGGAGCGGCGAGAACGGCCAGCGCTCCACCGAGACCTCCCCTTCCTCGACACGCTCGGCCACCGCCGCTTCCTGGTCCGGCGTCGCCGTCGTCGCCACCGCGGGCCCCACCGGCTGCGCCAGAATCACCTCGGCCTCACTCGTCGGCACGCGCAGCAGTCCGAAGCGCTCCGATTGAAACACCAGTACATTGCCGGCGTGCTCGACCAACTTGCCGCGCACGCGATCGCCATCCTTGAACACCAGCTGGTCGAGCGCGGGTTTTTCCGCCGCGGCCGCCGGCGGATTCGCCGTCGCCGGGACGCGCGAACTCTGGGCGAACGACGGCCCCCGCACTTCGGTAAAGGCGACCGCCGGCCGCGCGGCGAAGCTGCCCACCAGCCCGCAGAGCAGCGCCGTCAGCAGCCGCGCCGGACCGCGGCCGAGAAAAGTGCTTGAACTCACGCGCCATGTGACGCCCCGTGTTGAAAACTGTTTCAGAAATATCCGCGCCATGATCGACAGGCTTTTCGGTCTCCACGCCGGCTGGCGGCCAGCGGCCGCCGCGAGCGGTGCGTTCCAGCGCGGAACGAACCGAAAAAGCGCAATGTATGGTGGACCGTGCAGAACTTTTGGCCCGGTGGGAAGCCTCCGTTTTTGTTTCACGCGTTTTTTTCGACTGCTGTTCGCCGGCGCAGGACTGGCGTGGGTGGCCGGCTCCGCGCCCGCGGCCGAACACCCCAGGGTCGCCGTCGCGGCTGCAGCCAATCTCGTCTACGCGCTCGACGAGCTGCACCGCGCATTTCGCGCGGCCGAGCCGGACATCGAACTGACCGTTTCCACCGGCGCGTCCGGCAGCTTGGTCGCGCAAATCACCCACGGTGCGCCCTACGACGTGTTCCTGTCGGCGGATCTGGAGTATCCGCGCGCGTTGCTCGCCGCCGGTCACGCAAAGCCGGACAGCCTGATCGTGTTTGCGCAGGGCCGGCTCGTCGTGTGGACGCTGAATCCGGCGCTGGCGCTCGACTCGTTCGCCACCCTCGATTGGAACGCGGTGAAGAAGATCGCGATCGCGAACACCGATTCGGCGCCCTACGGCCGCGCCGCCCGCAGCGCACTCGAGCGCGCCGGACTCTGGTCGCAGCTTTCGCCGAAGCTGGTGTATGGCGAAAATGTCAGCCAAACCGCGCAGTTCGTCGAAACCGGCTCCGCCGACCTCGGCTTCGTCGCGCTCTCGCTGGTGCTCTCGCCGCGACTCAAGGAGCGCGGCCGCTGGCTCGCGGTGCCGCCCGACCTCTATTCGCCCCTCGCGCAAGGCGCCGTGCTCACCCGCCGCGGCGCAGCGAATCCGGCGGCGGCGCGTTACCTGCAGTTCCTGCAAAGCGAGCCGGCGCAAGCGGTGTTGAGCCGATTCGGATACGAGGTGCCTCGTCGTCCGGTGAGCGGAAGGGCCGAAGTTCGGGATTGGACGCTCGGCCGGCAATGACCAGCGTGGAGCGCGTTGACTGATCCCGGCTCCACCTTCCTCGGACTCTCCGCGCCGCTCTGGCAATCGCTCGGGCTGACGTTGCGGCTCGCGGCGATCACCACGCTGGTGCTCGGCACTGTCGGTTTGCCGCTCGCGCAATGGTTGAACACGTCGCGGTGGCGGCTCGCGCCGGTGGTGGAAACGCTGGTCACGCTGCCCGTGGTGCTGCCGCCGACCGTCATCGGCTTCTATCTGCTGGTGGGCTTTTCGCCGAACCATCCGCCGGGCAGCTGGTGGCAGGCGGCGTTCGGCACGCCGCTCGCGTTTTCGTTCACCGGACTCGTGATCGCGTCGGTGTTTTATTCCCTGCCATTCGCGGTGCAGCCGTTCCAGGCGGCGTTGCGCGGCGTGCCGCGGGAACTGCTCGACGCGGGCACCGCGCTCGGCGCCGCGCCCGCACGCGTGTGGTGGCGCGTGCACGTGCCGCTGGCGTGGCGCGGCATCGCCGCCGGGCTCACGCTGGGCTTCGCCCACACCTTGGGCGAGTTCGGCGTGGTGCTGATGATCGGCGGCTCGATCCCCGGCGTGACCCGCGTCGCCAGCATCGCGCTCTACGATGAGGTGCAGAAACTCGATTACGCCGCGGCCCACGCCTTCGCCGCGATGCTGCTGGTGCTCTCGTTCGCGCTCCTACTGGTCGTCACCCTCCTGCAGCGGCGGAAACGCTGAGGGCTTCCATCGATTCCTGTGGAAAGGGTTTGGTTCGGTTGCAGCGCCGCTGCGCCAGGAAATATCCGGGCTAGTCGAGCCCGAACAGTGCGTTCACGTAATTCTCCACGCTGAACGGCTGCAGGTCCTCGGCCTGTTCGCCGAGCCCGAGGAAGTAGATCGGCAATTTTAGTTGCCGATAGATGCCGACGATCGCGCCGCCGCGGCTCGTGCCGTCGAGCTTGGTCACCACGAGCCCCGTCAGTCCAAAGCTCTTGTGGAACGCCCTGGCCTGCTCGATCGAGTTCGAACCGAGCGAACCGTCGACCACGAGCCAGCGGTGCTGCGGCGCCGTGGGATCGTTCTTTTGCAGGACGCGGCGGATCTTCGCCAGCTCTTCCATCAAATTGTGCTTCGTGTGCAGCCGGCCCGCGGTGTCGACGATCAGGTAATCGCGGCCGCGCGACTTGGCGGCCTGCCACGCGTCGAAGGCCACTGCCGCCGAATCCGCGCCGGTGTGACTGGCCACAATTTCGAGGTCCAATCGGGTCGCCCACGTCTTCAACTGCTCGACCGCCGCGGCCCGGAACGTGTCACATGCGGCGAGCGTGACGGTCTTGCCGTCCTCCTTCAGCCGCCAGCCGAGTTTCGCCGCCGTGGTCGTCTTGCCCGAGCCGTTCACGCCGATCATCGCGATCACGATCGGCTCCTTTGATGTAGCCGGGCTCGCTGAGCCCGGCCCGGGGCCACCGGCCCCGGCTCCATCCAACGCCCCCTCGCTGCCGGCCAGCACGCGTTTCAGCACCGCCGCGCCAATCGCGGCCGCGGCCTGACCCTGGAGCGTCTTGTCCTTCGCGTAGGCGGCCTTGATCTCGGCGAGGATCTCCTCGGTCGTCTCCACGCCGAAGTCTGCGGCATACAGCGCCTCCTCGAGCTCTTCGAGCGACGCCGCATCGATCTTGCGGCCGCCGAACAGGCCGTGTGTCTTCGCAGCGATCGTCGAGACCGTCTTCGCCAGCCCGTCTTTGAATTTTTTGAAAAGCCCGAACATCAGAATTGGCGATTGGTGATTGCCGATTGCCGAATCTATCCGCCGGTTGCGATTGGCAATCGGCAGTCACCAATCGGCGATCGGCAATCGCTCACTCCGCCTTGCGCGCGTCGCGGCCCACCTGATCCTTCAGCCGGTCGAGGATGCCGTTGATGAACCGCTTCGCATCGGCGTTGGAGAACTGCTTCGACAGGTCGATCGCCTCGTTGATCGAAACCACCGGCGGAATGTCCTTCCGGTGCAGGATCTCGAAAATCGCCAGCCGCAGGATCGTCAGGTCGATCTTGGCGATCCGGTCGAACTCCCAGTTGTGGGCAAGGCCCTTGATCCGCGCATCGATGTCGTCGCTGTGCTCGATCACGCCATGGATCAGCTCCTCGCCAAACGCGTAGTGGTCGCGCGGCTGCTCCATGTTTTCGAAGAAAACCCGGAGATCTTCCGCGAGATTGCGCGGCCGGTTCATGCTCCAGGCGAAAAGGTATTGCAGCGCAGCCACGCGACCGTCGCGGCGCTGGGCAAATTGGGCTTTGCTCATCGGGAAAGTTCTTTTTTCAGCGTGCCGATCTCGAGCGCCGCGGCGGCGAATTCGACGCCGCGGTTGATCCGGCCGCGGCAGCGGGCTTCGGCCTGCGCGCGCGTGTTCGCCACGATGACGCCGTTGATCACGGGCGTGCCGGTCGTGAGCGCCACCTGCTGCAGCGCGTACGAGACACTCTGCCCGACCATCTCATGATGCGACGTTTCGCCGCCGATCAGTACGCCGAGGGCGATCACCACGTCGCGGCGGCCGCGGGCCGCGAGTTGCTGCACGGCCCATGGCACCTCGTGCGAACCGGGCACGCGCACCAGCGTGAGGTGGCGCGGCTTCACGCCGGCCGCGGCCAGACGCTCCTGCGCGCGCGCGAGCAACGCGTCCACCAGGTCGCCGTTGAAACGCGCGGCCACGATGCCAACGCGCAGCGTCGTGCCATCAATGGCGGTGTCAGTGGGTGCGGCCAGGCTCATGGAGCCGGTTATCGACGCGGCGCGGGCCGCAGTCCGCAACCTAAAACTCGCGGAGGCCACCAGGCGAAGGGCATTTCCGTTTCCCTCCCACCCCCGCGGCGAGACCCCGGGCCGCGCGGCATGCCATCCCGCCTAGATCGGAAAAGTGAGCTGCACGCCGCCGCGCGGCGTCCCCTGGCGCGGCGTCTTACAGCCGGACGATTTCAACAATCTCCAGTCCGTAGCCGTCGAGCCCGACGACCTTGCGGGCACTTTTCGACAGCAGCCGGATCTTGCTCAGACCGAGTGCGGCAAGGATTTGCGCGCCAATGCCGTAGTCGCGAATGCTCATGCCCGGGGTGGCCTCGCCCGGCTTGGCGTCGAGCCGGTGGATTAGCTGCGCGCCGCCGTTGGCGTGCTCCATGTAAAGCACCACGCCGCATCCGGCTTGCGCCACGGCCTGCAGCGCCGAGGCCAGTACGTGGTGGGTGTCCACGCCGCGCATCCGGAACACGTCGCCGAGGAGATTCTCGCTGTGCACGCGGACCAGCGTCGGCTCCGGGCCGAGGCGCCCTTTGGCCAACGCGAGGTGGTGGCGATTGTCGAGCCGGCTGCGGAACACGTGCAGCGTGAATTCGCCGAACTCCGACACGAACGGCCGTGTGCACACGAGCTCGACGAGCTGGTCGCGTTTCGCGCGATGCTCGATCAGCTGCGCGATCGAAATCATCTTCAGACCGAAACGCTGCTTGAACTCGATCAGCTGCGGCAGCCGCTGCACGGTGCCGTCGTCGTTGACCAGTTCGCACAGCACGCCCGCCGGCGGATGACCGGCGAGCAACGCGAGATCCACCGCGGCCTCCGTGTGCCCGGCGCGCTCCAACACGCCGCCCGGTTTCGCGCGCAACGGAAACACATGTCCGGGCTGCACCAGCTGCTCCGGCCGCGACTCCGGGTTCGCGAGAATCCGGATCGTCTGCGTCCGGTCATGCGCACTGATGCCGGTGGAAATACCCTCGGCGGCGTCCACGCTCACGGCGAAATCGGTCCGCTGCACCTCGCGATTCTGCTGCACCATCGGCCCGAGCCCGAGCCGGCGGAGCTGCGGTTCCAGCGTCGGCACGCAGACGATCCCGCTGCAGTAGCGGATCATCATGTTCACCGTCTCCGGCGTCGCCTTCGCGGCGGACATGATTAGATCACCCTCGTTCTCGCGGTTCTCGTCGTCCGTCACGATCACCAGCCGACCCGCGGCAATATCCGCGATCGCGGACTCGACCGAATCGAACGGCGCGTGGGTGGAAGCGGACATGGGCGGGAAAATCATGTCGCGGTGCACGCCTGTCAATCGCGGCAGGGCGGCTCAGGTGGGATCCATGAAGCCGTAGGGCTGCCGCCTCTCGACACGCTCGCGGCCGGCGGTGAACGCCGGCCCTACGAGATGCGACCTCCGCGTGAGGCGCGCTCAGCCGCGGACGTCGACGCTGTAGGTTTCGACGGCGGAATCGTTGCCCTCGACGAAGAGCGCGATGAAGACGCGGAAATTGTGCGGCGGACGCACCACCTTCGGCGAGGTGAGCGACGTGCCGTCGCCACCTGGATTCAACACCGTGCGCTCGTCCGTCGGCTGGTATTTGACCGGCCAGCGCATCGTCGCCCGCGCGACGTCGGGCGCGACCTTCTCCTTGTTCGCGTCATAGAAGGAGAGGACGAAGTTGTTGCGCACGATCTCCAGTCCAAGAAACGCGCCGTTCGGTCGCGGAATTTCGACGCCCGCGATCTGCGGTTCTTCCGCGGTTTTGTCGGCCGCGGGTTTTCCGGCCGGAGCAGCAGCGGCCAGCGCGCCGGTACTCATCAACACCACCGTGAGGATCAGTCCTGCCCGGATGCGTTTCATGACGGCATAGTGGCGCAATCGGCCGCGGCGGCAAGCCTGGGACCGGCGGCCATCCGGAAACTCGTTTTGGCAACCGAATCGCTCTTCCCTGTAGGGCCGGTGCTCGCCGCCGGCCGGGCACGCGTTGGACGCTCTGGTGTAGTCCGCGGCTGCCGGCCAGCGGCAGCCCTACAACTTTCACCGTGCGGTTACTGGAATGGCGTCGCGCCCTGGCTCTCGCAACCGGTCAATCGCCGCCCGCGGGTCATGCGCGCTGCTGCAGCCGGGACTTGAGCTCCTTCCACCGCGCAAGCCGGTCCACGATCTTCGCCTCCCACCCCACCGGTTTCGGCGTGTAGAGCGTCAGTGGTTTCTCGAGGTAGTCCTGCCCGGAAATGTTTTCCTGATGATCGTGCGAATACAGATAGCCCTGGCCCTGGCCGATCCGCTTGTTGGCCTGCCCGCTCTTGCTGCGGAGCGCGGCCGGGATCGTCTGCACCGGCTGTTCCTTCAACGCGCGGTGCGCCTCGCCGAGCGCGAGCGTCGCCGAGTTGCTCTTCGCCGCGGTGGCGATGTAGAGCGTCGCGTGCGCCAGCGTGAGCTCCGCCTCCGGCAAGCCGATGAAGTCGACCGCATGGTGCGCGGCCACCGTGAGCGGCAGCGCCTGCGGATCCGCCAAGCCCACGTCCTCGCTCGCGAGAATCACCAGCCGCCGCGCGATGAACCGCGGGTCCTCGCCGCCGGCCAGCATCTTCGCCAGCCAATACAGCGCCGCATCCGGATCGCTGCCGCGACAGCTTTTGATGAACGCCGAGATCGTGTCGTAGTGTTCGTCCTCGTCGGCGTCGTAGCGGATCCGCCGCTCGCGCGCGAACACTTCCAACTCGGCCGGGGTGATCACGCCGCCTTCCGGCAGGCCGAGCACCAGCACCTCGAGCGCGTTCAACGCCCGGCGCAGATCGCCGTCGCACAGCACCGCGAGATCGGCGAGCACCTTGTCGTCGGCGGTGACTTTCCGCGCGCCGAGCCCGCGCTCCTCGTCGGCGAGCGCCTTCTTCAGCACGCCGGTCACCGCCGCGGGCGACAACGGCTCGAGCCGGAACAGGTGGCTGCGCGAGAGTAGCGGCGGGTTGACGTAGAAACCGGGATTGTGCGTCGTCGCGCCGATCAGCCGCACCGTGCCCTCCTCCACGTCGGGCAGCAGCAGGTCCTGCTGGGATTTGTTGAACCGATGCAGCTCGTCGATGAACAGGATCGTCGACGCCTGCGGCAGCCGGCGTGCCGAGTGCAGGATTTCCCGCAGCTCGGCCACATTCGACATCACCGCGTTGACGCGAACGAAGCGGCTGTTCGTCTCCTGCGCGATCGCTTCCGCGATGCTGGTTTTGCCGCACCCCGGCGGACCGTAGAAGATCAGCGAGCCGAAGCGGTTTTGCGCCACGAGCCGCGGCAGCAAACTGCCGGGTTTCAGGATGTGCGATTGTCCCACCACCTCGGCCAGCCGACGCGGACGCATGCGGGCCGCGAGCGGCTGGTTGGCCGCGCGTGACCGCGCCGCCGCGGGCGGGAACGCCGGTTCTTCGGCAAAAAGGTCGGATTGATCCGCAGCCATGAGGCACGACTAATGACCACGAATCGCCGGTAATCAAAGCTTCTGGCGCGATGGCGCTAGCAGGCGACCTACCGCGATTCGGCGGAGCCCGGCGTCCCGCCGGGCCTGCCCATTTCTGGCCCGCCGGGACGGCGGGTTCCACCGGTCAGGCCCGCCAGACCCGATTCGGGAAGTCCAAGGGAATGTCGACCGTCGCCGGCGGTTCGACGCAAAGCAACGAGTGCACCTCGCGCAGCCGGCGCTCAAGTTCGCTCTTCAGGCTCGTGAGCCGGCCGGCCAGCCCCAGCATTTGCTGGATTCCCGCGGCTGGAAGCGGCGGACGCTCGTCGGCCGGCCCGCAAACCGCACTGCGCAGCCATTTGGCCGCATGCAGCAGGCAGGCGAGCCGCGGATGCGTCGCGCAGGCGCGGGGCGCGTATTGGTAGCGCACCGGGTCGGCCATTTCCCGCGGAAAATCCCAGAATTGGAGTAGCGCACCGCCGACCTCCGCATGGGTGAACCCCAGGCAAAGTCGTTCGCTGTCGCTCGCCTCTTGCGGGAAACCTTTCGACGTGAGCCGCAATCCCGGCTGCCGGCGCAGCGCCCAATCGTCGATCGCCACCATCCCGAGCGCATGCAGCAGCCCGATCGTGTAGCCCACTTCCCGCTCCTCGCCGCAACGTTCCGCCAAAAGCTCGGCGGCGAGCGCACAGGACACGGATTGCTCCCAGAGCTCGTTCGCGTCGATGCCGTAGGTCTCGAGCGGACGAACCAGCACCTGCGAAGCGACCGCATAGGACACCAGCTCGTAAACCTGGTCATAACCCACGCGATGAATCGCCTCGTCCACCGACAGGCAGCGCACGCCATGGCTGTAGTAGGCGCTGTTGCCCATCTGCAGCACGCGACCCGCGAGCACGGCGTCGAGCCGGATCAGCGCGACCACGTTGTGAAGCGACGAGTTGGCATCGCTCAACAGGGCCTTCAGCCGCGGCAAGACCCGGGGTGCCGCCGGCAAATGGCGCACGTCACGCACGAGCGTGTCGGGCGTGAGCGAGCCCAAGGTGAAGACGGCTGGATCGGAGATCATCGCGGACATCCGATCAATCGGCGCATCCGGCCCATTCTTCTGTGCCTTCTTTCTCATCCTGCAGACAGCTATTGCCTTTCGCTCTCACCTCCTCTCGCTGACCGGTTGTTGGGTTGCGTTTGAATGCGGGCGTGTCGGAGCTCGGTACGAGGCGGGAAGGTTGAAAGAAACGCCTCAGGTCAGGCGACCCACGCCCGGCTTAGCGACCCAAGCTCGCGACCTTCGCGCCGCGGCGGATCTGGTCGTTGAGCGCCATCCGGGCCGCCACCTCCTGTGGCAGCGACCCGGTCTGGGACGCAAACGCGTGCGTGATTACCCCAACCAAATTGTCCGCAGTCACGAGCTCGCTGTCGTGGCTCTCGTTGTTCAGCCCCACCGCCACCCAGCCGTAGTTCGTCTGCTCGACGACCATGTGGGCAACCGAGACGCCCCGCGTGTTCGCATACACGACCGGCATTCCCGGGCGGAGGGTCTGGTAACCGCCAGCGCGGATGACCAGCGCGGTGCCCGCCACATAAACGGGCTCCATCGAACTGCCTTCGCCGAGCACCGCGAAAGAACCGCGATGGCGTCGCGCTTCGGCCTGCGCTGCGGTGAGTTCGCCGCCCCGAGCGACCAGCGTCGGCAGCGGAGCGTTCTCGACGAAGAGCGTCAGGTTCGACTGCGTCGAAGCCGTGTTGCAGCCACTCGTGAAGAGCACCGCCAGCAGCGCCGCCCCACTCACCAACGCGCGGAACGCGTTCCTGCGAGTGGCGGTGGCGGTTTTCATGCCGCCGAGAGTAGGCGCAGGAGGGATTTCCCAATATCCGTGCGCCTACGTAATCGGGACTGTCGATTTCCGCTGAGGGGTTTCCCGACGCGACTAGGGGATCTCCCGGGACGTGCTGGGGAATCGTGACCTCGTCCACTCTCTCGGAGTGGAAGCCGGCAAGGCTTTCGCCGAAACGCTCACGCGTTCCGCGAGGGCAAACCGTGCGTGCAGAAATCGGTTGGCTCGCCCGTTCGTAGCAATCATCGTCGCGCATCTCCCACCGCTCGCATGATTCGAGTGCTCCACGCTGAAGACGATCCGCAGGTAGCTGAAATGGTTCAGCTTCTGTTCTACCGCGACGCCGGCGGCTGCGCGCTCGACCAGGTGGACTCCGGCCGGGCTTGTCTCGAGGCGCTGAAGCGGGGCGGCTACGACGTGGTGCTCCTCGATCTCTATCTGCCTGACATCGACGGGCTGCGCTTGCTGGGCGAACTCACCGCGCGGCGCGATCCGACGCCGGTCGTGATCGTGAGCGCGCAGGGACAGAATGCCCTCGCCGTCCGCGCGCTGCGCGCCGGCGCGGTCGATTGCATCGACAAGAACTCCGCGGATTTCCGCCGGATCCCCGAAATCACCCGCCGGGTTGCCGAGCGCCATCGCCGCCGGCGTGAGGTCGCGGCGCCACCGCGGGACCACCGCGTGGTGTTTGTCGAACCGAAGGACGGCACGCGCAGCGAGGTCGCCGAGTTCTTTGCCCACAATTCCTCGCGGCTCGAGCTCACGACGGTCGACCGGACGGCTTTCGACAATCTCACGCACGCCGAGATCGGCTTCGATGCGGTGGTGGTTGGGCCGGGCTTCGACGACAAGGAAACGCTGGAGGTGCTGCGGCAGCTCCACTCCGTCGCCGAAGACACGCCGGCGCTCGTGCTCTCGGGCAGCCGCTCGAGCGAGACAGCCATCGCCGCCTTCCAACTCGGGGCGCTCGACTTTCTGCTCTACAAGGACGGCTGCCTGCCCGAGCTGGTGTTCTCGCTCAACCACGTGCTGAAGCGGGCGGACACCGACCGGCTCAACGCGCGACTCTCCGCCGAGCTCGCCGAGCTCAATCGCTCGCTCGGCGATCAGGTCCGCGAGCGGACGCGCGATCTCGAGGGGGAGATCGGCGTGCGCAAGGAGGCCGAGCGCCGCGCCGAGGAGAATGCCGCGCGGCTGCAGGCGCTCTCGAATCGGTTGCTCACCGTGCAGGAGGACGAACGCCGCTCGATCGCGCGCGAGCTGCACGACCAGGTGGGCCAGCTGCTCACCGGACTGCGCTTCCGGCTCGAAGCCACGCGCCGCGATCCCTCCGCGCTCACCGAGGCGCTGGCCGTAACCGACGAGCTGATCCGCACCGTGCGCGAGATGACGTTGCAGTTGCGACCGCGGATGCTCGATGATCTGGGTTTGCGGCCTGCGCTCGAGTGGCACGTCGACCGGTTCCGCCAGCAAACCGGCATCGCCGTCGAGCTGGACATCGCGCTGCCGGAGCAACGGCTGCCCGCAGTGCTGGAGACCACCGTGTATCGGATCGTGCAGGAGGCGCTCACCAACATCGCGCGGCACGCCGGCTCACCCTCGGCCGTCGTCACGGTGGCCGCGGACGACCAGGCGTTGCACGTTGAAATCTCCGATCGCGGCCGGGGCTTCGACACCGCGGCGGCGTTGGCCAAACACAATTCCATCGGCCTCGCCGGACTCGCCGAGCGCGTGCGCCTCGCCGGCGGCGAGCTCGAACTTTTCTCGCAACCGGGCCAGGGCACGCGGATCCACGCGGAATTCACGCTGCGGCCGGCGCCGGCTCCCTCGTCATGAACACCGCGATCATTGCCGACGATCATGAGATTGTCCGTCGCGGGCTGCGCACCGTGCTCGAGTCCGACGGTGGGTGCCAGGTCGTGGCGGAGGCCGCGGACGGGCTCGCCGCGGTGCAGTTGGTCGAGAAGCACAAGCCCACCGTGCTCATCCTCGACCTCAACATGCCGCGGCTGCACGGCATCGAGGTGCTGCGCCAGACGCGCACGTCGAGTCCGCACACGCGCGTGATCATTCTCTCGATGCACAACGACGAACCGTATGTGATCGAGACGCTGCGCGCCGGCGCGATGGCCTACATTCTGAAAGGCTCCGAGTCACAGGAGATCGTGCACGCGCTGAAGGAGGTGCTCGCCGGCCGCCGGTTTTTGAGCGCGCCGCTGTCCGAATGGGCCATCAACGCGCTCGTGACGAAGCCCGCTGACAACTCCGACCCGTTGCAGAGCATCACGCCGCGCGAGCGGATGGTGCTGCAACTCGCCGCCGAGGGCGCGAGCAACAGCGAGATTGCCGAGAAACTTTTCATCAGCCCGCGCACGGCGGAGACTCATCGCACGAATCTGCTGCGCAAACTCGGTCTGCAGACGCAGACCGACCTGGTGCGGTTCGCGATCCGCAAAGGGCTCATCTCGCCGTAGCGGGCGCTGCGACGCTCGGTCGAACCGCGACGGTCCTGCACGAGGTAGGGCGCTCACTCCGTGAGCGTCGCGAACATCGAGCGAACTTCCGGCGGGCAACGGAATGCCCGCCCTACTTCGGAAACGGCTGCATGAATGAGGTGTGACAGCCTCGAGCAGGTGGTCGAAAAAAAGGTCCACAGGTAGGTCGGGATCGCCGTGTCCCGGCGCGCAACGCTCGACGGTCGCTCATCCTTCCGGCCCGCCCGGCGGTCGGGTCCCACCTTTTCAACAGGGGTCGCCCGCCACGAATCCGCACCGCGGCCGTACGAAGATAGTGCAAGCAAAGGCGAATTTTCGGCAAGGAAGGAGAAGCGTGCCTGCCTTCACCCAGTAAACTTGACCAATGACACCCGGTTTCCTCGAAGCTCTTTGTGCCCGCCAGCCTCAGATTCGGGAACACTGGGCTGTCCTGTTGCGGATCGAGCCGGCCAACAGTCCGCTCGCGCTGCCGGATACGTTGGTGCACCTGATCCCGGATTCGGTGCAAAAAATCCTGGCGGCGGTCGGCAAGCGCTCGCCGGGCAAGCTGACGCTGCAGACCGCGCACGCGATCCAAGTACCGGTGTGCGGCTGCAATCGGAATCCGTATCTCGCCTACTTCAAGGCCGGCGAACAGGCTTTGCTTGAGGCCGCCGTCACGCTGCAAGCCGAGCAACCGCTGCATCGCAGCACCGAGCAGGACTTGGCGGAGCTGGTCGCCGCGACGCGCCGGTTTGCCGCCGAGGAGATCGAGGCGTTTTGCGGCATCTGCACGCACCGCGGCGAGGAGGCCGGCTGCCGGCATTTCGCCGGCGCCCACGCCTGAGCACGGAGCGGTCGGCCGCGCGGTCCTGCAGCATCATCTGGCAACAAAGGGGCGGTGACGCAGCCCCTTCGGCCGGCGTTGTGTCTCGGGACCGGCTGGGAGGACGCCCCGCTGAGGGAGTCCAGCTTGGTCCTTCGATCATTGGCGCAAACAGGCGCCCTCCGATCGTCCGGCGCTCCTGTCAGGCTGGCGTGCCATCCGGAGCTCCGCAGCAGCGAAGAATGGTGCCCAAGGGGGGACTCGAACCCCCATGCGGTTAAGCACAGGCTTCTGAGACCTGCGTGTCTACCAATTCCACCACCTGGGCGCAGCGGGAGGGGCAAAACATACGTCCGCCCCGTGCGGGGCAAGAAAATAGATTGGCTGAGTTTTGGCGCCCGCGGCTCGGTCCCCGTGTCTGATAACAGCGGGCAACCCTTTCTCGACCCAGCGCGGGCCAGCTTGTCAAACGTCGCGCCCGCCGCAGAGCGCACCAGATGTGCAAACACAGAATTCACAGAAGGCTGCCGCGACCGCCCGTCTGCCTCGCATACGGTCGGTGTCGGCGCGGGAGTGCTCCTTGCACGTCGCACGGCGGCGCGGCTTCCGCCGCCGCAAATTGCATCGAATCCCCGCGCGCTGCGAGGACTGCGGCACGGGCACCGTATTTTTAAACAACTGATTTCCTGCGGGTTAAGCCGCAACAAAGCCAGACTGGCATCGCTCAAGCAAGACGGGGCCCGGCGTTGGCGCGTCGCCAGCGTTCTCACCCTCAACTCGGCCGCCCCTATGCTTCGTTGGATCATTACGTTTCTCATCATCGCTCTCATCGCCGGGGTCTTCGGCTTCACCGGCGTCGCCGGCGCGGCGACCGACGTCGCGCGTATCCTGTTCTACATTTTCCTGGTGCTGCTGCTGGTCGCGATCATCGCGGGCCTGTTTCGCGGCTCGCCGCCGGCTCCGTGAAGGATTCAGCGGCCACGCTTGGCTTCCCTCATCTCACCCAATCCCTACCTATGAAATCGACCAAACTATCCTTCCTCTCGCTCACCAGCATTCTCGCCGTCGGCACGGCGCTCCTTTTCACCGCCTGCTCCAAGACCGACAAGACCAGCAGCGGGACCTCCTCCGCCGTGACTCCGAGTACAGCCGGGACGACTGCCAGCAGCGCCACCACCGCGATGGCGGATCGCTGGGACAACGTTAAAGACTACACCTACGATCAGCGCAACGAGCTGAAGGCTAAGGCCGACGCCATGGCCGCAAGCATCGAGGCGCGGAGCGCGACGGCCAGCGGCACCGCTTCGCGGCAGCTCGCCGATGCCCGCGACGAACTCCGCAGCGCCAGCGCCGAGATCAGCAACGCGACCGCCGAGACGTGGGACGCCACCAAGGAACGCATCGGTCGCGCCTGGCAGAAAGCTGAGTCCGCCACCCAAAGTGTAGCTGAATAATCTCCCTTCATCTCGCGCAGCGTTCACGGCGCTGCGCCTTACCAAAATACCCCGCGAGCGACCGCCGCGGGGTGTTTTGTTTTTCTGGCGGGGCGTGTTCATCGGTAAGGTCCAGAAGTGAGCCCGGAAATTTCATGAACAGGAGTGAAGCTCCGTCCGAAATTTCCGTCCGCCTGCGGCGGAGCGACCTTGTCGCGGCTAGCCCCGACAGAGTCGGCCAGGAGGCGGATATTTCATGAAATATCCAGGCTAGCGCACACGCTGGCCCATCAGCCGCGTCGCTTTACGGTCTCGCAGGATCACAGTTGAGCGGCATCGCGGGCCGGCCCAGCGTTCGACGCATGAGCATCCCGCCCCGCCTGCTCCTGGTTTTCGTGAGCCTGTTCGCCACGGCGGGTTTCGCCGCCGACGACTACCCGATTCACCCGGTCCCCTTTTTCCAAGTCACGGTGCGCGACGATTTCTGGGCGCCGCGGATTCGCCGGAACCACGAGGTCACCATCCCGATCGCGCTAAAGCAGTGCTACGACACTGGGCGCGTGGACAACTTCCTGAAAGCCGCCCACGTAATGCCGGGCGAGTTTGGAACCGAGTTTCCCTTCGATGACACCGACATCTACAAGATTCTCGAGGGCGCCAGCTACTCGCTCCAGACGTTCCCCGATCCGAAGCTCGAGGCGGAGGTCGACAAGCTGATCGAGATCATCCGTGCGGCGCAGGAGCCGGACGGCTATCTCTACACGTCGCGCACGATCAACCCGCACAAGCTCCACAAGTGGATAAGCGCGAAACGGTGGGAGGCCGATCCCAAGCTCAGCCATGAGCTCTACAACTGCGGCCATCTCTACGAAGCCGCCGCGGCTCATTTCCAGGCAACGGGCAAGCGCACGCTGCTCGACATCGCGCTGAAGAACGCGGATCTGCTTTGCCACGACTTTGGCCCGGGCCGCGCGGCGTATTATCCCGGACACCAGATCGTAGAGATGGGGCTGGTGAAGCTCTATCGCGTCACCGGCAAGCGCGAGTACCTCGATCTCGCAAAATATTTCCTCGATATCCGCCACGGCGGCGAAACCTACAATCAGGCGCACCTTCCGGTCACCGAGCAGAAGGAGGCGGTGGGGCATTCCGTCCGCGCCACCTACATGTTCGCCGGAATGGCCGATGTCGCTGCGCTCACCGGCGATCGCGCCTACCTCAAGGCGACCGACGCGATCTGGGACGACATCGTGTGGCGCAAACTCTATCTCACCGGCGGTATCGGTGCGGTGGGCGGACACGAAGGCTTTGGCGGCGCCTACGAGCTGCCCAACGCGAAAGCCTACAATGAAACCTGCGCCTCGATCGGGATGGTTTACTGGAATGCCCGCGAATTCTACCTACACGGCCAGGCGCGCTATTTCGACGTGCTCGAACGCACGCTCTACAACGGCGTGCTTTCGGGCGTGTCGCTAAGCGGCGATCGCTTCTTCTATCCCAATCCGCTCGCCGCCGACGGCAAGATCGTGCGTCAAGCCTGGTTCGGCTGCGCGTGTTGCCCGAGCAACATCTGCCGGTTCATCCCGTCCATTCCCGGCTACGTCTACGCGACCACGCCCGAGCGGGTGTATGCCAACCTGTACGTCGGCAGCGAAGCCACGCTGCGCTTCGGCTCCCACGCGGTCCGGTTGACCCAGCGCACTGCGTATCCGTGGTCCGGCGATGTCGAGATCGTGGTCGATCCAGCCGGCCAGGAGCCGGCGGGCGAGTTTGAGCTGGCGCTGCGGATTCCGGGGTGGGCGCGCGACGAAGCGATTCCGAGCGACCTGTATGCGTTTGCCAATCCGGCTGTCGGACACGCGGTGGTGACGGTGAACGGCAAGCCGGTCACGCCGACGATGGAGCACGGTTACGCGGTGCTGCGCCGGTCGTGGCAGGCTGGCGATCGCGTGCAGCTCGCGCTGCCAATGGAAATTCGACTGGTCAAGGCGCACGCCTCGATTGCCGACGACGTGGGCCGGTTCGCGCTGCACCGCGGCCCGCTGGTTTATTGCGTCGAAGGTGTCGATCTCGGCGGTTCTGCGCTCGCCGCCCAACTCCCGCCGCTGGAGACGCTGCGGGCCGAGCGGCGCGATGCGCTTCTCGACGGTATCACGGTCATCACGGCCGAGGACGGCCCGTTCACCGCTATCCCGTATTTCGCGTGGGCGAACCGCGCCCCTAGCGAGATGGCCGTGTGGCTCGAGCCCGCCGCGACCAGTCGCTGAGTTCGCGTCTGACGCGGGCGCACGACTGACGGCCGGGGTCAACGACCCCGGCTACAAACAGCGCAAGGGCGGGACCGTCGGGCCCGCCGACCTCTTTCTGCACGCGGCGGTCCTCCGGGCCCGCCAGGCGGACGGGCCCTACCTCCTGATCAGCCCGCAAACCGTGTCGGAGGCCCTGCTTTCGTCGCGAGGCCTCCGCTCTCGGCTCTAGACTCTCAGCTCTAGACTTCCGGCTCTCTCCTCATCCTCCGCCCCATGGACCCGCGATCGCCTGGGCGTTCTGCGGATACTCCCGCGGCGTGTGCTGGATGGTGATCCAGTGATCCGTCGTGAACGCATCGACGGCCCACTTGCCGTTGAACCGGCCGATGCCCGAGTTCTTCTCGCCGCCAAATGGACTGAACGGCAGATCGTTGACGGACTGGTCGTTGATGTGCGTCATGCCGGCTTCGACTCGCCGCGCGAACCGCAGTCCACGTTCGACGTCGCGCGTGAACACCGCGCTGGACAACCCGTAGCTCGTGTCGTTCGCCAGTCGGAGTGCGTCCTCCTCGCCGTGCGCCCGGACCATCGGCGCGATCGGCCCGAAGATCTCCTCGTGCGCCAAGGGATGCTCGTTCGGCACATCGCCGAACACGTGCGGCGGGAGCACCAGTCCCGAAGCGTCGGACCCCAGCAACTCCTCGAGTCCGTCCGCGCGAGCTTGGCGGATCTTCTTCTGCAGTCCGTCGAACTGCGACTGGTTGATGATCGGACCGATCAGGGTGTCGGGTTTGTTTGGATCGCCCACGCGCAGCGCGCGCACGCGGTCGACGAAACCATGCACGAACTCGTCGTAAACGGCGTCATCGACGATAAACCGGTTCGCGATCATGCAAATCTGGCCTTGGTGGAGAAATTTCCCGAACACCGCCGCCTCGATCGCGTGTTCGATGTCGGCATCGTCGAGCACGACGAACGGACTGTTGCCGCCGAGCTCGAGCTCGAGCCGCTTGATCACCGCCGCTTCCATCGCCAATCGCCCGATCCGGCGGCCCACCGGCGTCGACCCGGTAAACGAGATCACGCGCGGCACCGGATGCGTCACGAAGTCGTCGCCGATCTCGCTGCCGGCGCCCACGACGACGCTCAACACGCCCTCCGGCAGCCCGGCTTCCTCGAGCAATTTCGCGAACAGCAGCCCGCCCGTGATGGGCGTGTCGCTGGCTGGCTTCACGACGACCGCGTTCCCCACCGCGAGCGCCGGGAAGAGTGAACGCGCGGTGAGTTGCAGCGGCCAGTTCCACGGACTGATCACGCCGACCACGCCCACTGGTTGGCGGTAAACGCGGCTCTCCTTGCCCGGCAGGTCGCTCGGCACGATCCGACCTTCAACGAGGTGCGGCAGCGTTGTCGCCTCCAGCGCGACCGCGTGCACCGCCGCCCACTCGAGCGTGCCCTTGATTCGCGTGCCGCCGGATTCGCGAATGATCCAGGAAACGATTTCCTCGTGCCGCGCTTCCATGATCGCGGCGACACGCTGCAGCACCGCAGCGCGTTCGCCCGGCAGGCGAGCCGCCCAATCGCGTTGGGCAGCCGCGGCGGAGCGATACGCCTCATCGAGGTCCTTTTTGCTCGCCTGGGGAATCTCGACCAGCGTCTCGCCCGTGTAAGGATCGAGATCGCGCTGCACGCGCTGACTCGTGCCGGTGCGCCAGCGCCCGGCGATGAATTGCTGCTCGAAGTCGGCGTAATGCGCCGGGGCTTCGGTCGAGGGTTGTGCCAACGTTGCCATGAAAAAGCCTTTCTCGTTTGGTTCGGTAGAAACGCGGAACCTAGCACGCGCGCAGCGGCCGCTCCATCGAGCAGGCGGCGGCTGTCGCGATGGTGAATTTCCGGCGCAGCCCGCGCCGGATTCTCCGACGAATGCCTGCGGCGCCGCCGCGTCGGTGAACAGCGCTCGCGTCCCGTAGATGGCCGCTTGCGTTCGCGTCGTCCGAAAAACACCATGCCGCCGATGAAGATTGGCCGTGCCTTACTCGGCGCCGGGGACGGTGTGCTCGACCGCGTGCTGTGCGTGATCGGCACGCTGCTTTTTTCACAGGCGCCGGAGTTCATGCAACAGTACCTGCAACGACTCGGCGGCCACCTGGACGAGGCGCGCCGGCAACTCGCTCAGTTCCAGCGTGTCGCCGATCAGTCCGGCGTCACGCTTGAGCAGCTGATCCGGCAGACCAGCGCCAACACCGACGCGGCGGTCGCCAAACTTGGGGGCGTGATGAGCCATGCGGTTTCCCGCGTGCAGGAGTTGCAGACGGCTCAGACCGCGATCCAGAACGCGACGATCTGGGAGAAGCCCTTCGTGTTTCTGCGGCACGTCGACACCAGCATCGCGAGCGCCACGTGGGAAATCTACCGGCCCGCGGTCCCGACGACGGTCGAGGGTTTGGTCTACGCGGCGATCGGCATGCTCGTGCTGCTCGCGCTGTATCACGGCGCCGTTCGCTATCCCGCCATTCGCGTGGCTCGGGCGCGTCGCCGGCGACTCAGCGCGCAACACGCCTGATCGCTGCGATCAGCGCGTCGCGCGGAGATCCTAAGCCTGCGGCTCGAAGCCGGTGCGCACGGCGACGTCGACTGCGAGCAGATTGCCGTCGGCGCCACGCTTGAGGGTGACGCTCACTTTGTCTCCAACCATGACATCGGCCAACCGGATCGTTTCCGCGCCTTTCTTGATCGAGGTCGTTCGACTGACCCGAACCATCTGCAACTCGGACCCACGGCTCAGCACGGTGAAGCCCAGTTCGTTTCGGGCGATGACTTCACCCTGCAGCAGGAACTCGTGACTGGTCACGACGGGAGTCGCCGCCCGCGGCGCATCGGTCTGCGCGCGCGTTGCTGAAGCGGATGCCGCCAACGCGGCGACAACGAATGCCAGGCTGGCGACGAACGGGAAAGGACGGCGGGTTTTCATGGCAAAGGACGGCGGATGCCGCGTCAGCCGCTTCGTCGAAACGCCTCGCGCTTTGTTCCGGCGGTAGGACCGGAATCACGAGCGGACGCCAGAAGTCCGGGATTCCCCGATTCGTCTTTTCCGGAAATGCTCGACGAGCGTCGCCATGTCGGTGCCGCGCACGAACGCACGCCGCGGAAAGCCGTCCGGGGAATCCGGTTTGCCAACCGAGCGAGAACCGCGTTGAACGGCGCCATGGCCCTGGCTCTGCGTTTTCTCTTGTTCGTCTGTGGCTGCGCCGGCCTCGCGCTCGCCGCACCCGCCGACGTCGCAACGCCAGTGTTCGAAGGCGTCTGGACCGGCGAAATCATCGCCCCAAATACGCGGACGGAGTTCGGCCTCGCATTCACGTCCACCTCCGACGGCGTGCTCGTCAGCGTACACTTCCCCGCAATGTTCCTGCACAGCGCGAACTTCGGCGCAGCGGACATCCACGGATCCGCATTCACGCTCCGCCCGCTCGATCTTTCGCTCTCGCTCGCGGACGACCGGCTGACCGGCACCTTCGGGCCCGCGAAACTGCGCGTCGAGTTGCGCCGCGGCGGCGAGTTCACTCCGCCTCCGCCCGAGCCGGTCTATCCCGCCGCGCCGGCTCCGACGTGGACGCGGAAGCTCGACGCCGGCGTGTGGGCCAGTCCCGCGGGCTTTGCGGAATTCGTCTATGTCGCCGCGATCGATGGCAAGGTCCACGCGCTGCGCGCCACCGACGGCAGCGAGGTGTGGACATGGACGGGATCGCGCGCGCTCTACGGCGCGCCATTGGCGACGCAGGATTCCGTTTATGTGCTTGATGCTCACGCCGAGTTGGTCGCGCTCTCGCGGCTCGACGGCACGCTCCGCTGGCGAACGCCCCTGCTTCCCGCGGGGGCGAGCCTCCCGGAAAACCCCACGTTCAATCACCGCGCCGCGGCGCCGGTGATCGACACGAAAGGCGTGCTCTACGTTGGCTCGCCCGATGGAGGCGTGCATGCGATCCGCGCCCGCAACGGCCGCCCGATCTGGCGCTACGACGCCCGCGCACCGATCTACGCCCCACTCGGTCTTGACGGCAACGACCTCCTCGTCGGCACCTTCGACGGCACGGTGATCACCCTCGATCGCCGCAGCCGGCGCGAATCGATGCGCACCACCCTGGGTGGCGCGGTGGTTTCCACGCCGGTGGTGATCGGCGACCGGATCGTCGTCGGCGCACGTGATTACCTGCTCTACGGGCTCGACCGTTCAGGTCGTGTGGCCTGGCGAAACACGTTCTGGTTCTCGTGGGTGGAATCGACGCCGCGCGTGGTCGACGGCATACTTTACCTCGGCGGATCGGACTATCGCCGGGTGAGCGCGTTGGATCCGCGGACGGGCGAACAAAAATGGGCCACGGACGTCGGCGGTTTGTCGTGGGGCACGCCGGTGGTCTCCGGCGGAACCGTTTTCGCCGCAACGGCGGGCCAAAACATCGCCGGCACCGTGCTCAAGCATATCGGCGCGATCGTCGCCTTGAACCGCCAGACCGGCGCGCCGCTCTGGCGTCATGTCGTGCCCGACGGCCCGCGCGGCGGGTTCAGCGGTTTTACCGGCTCGCTGCTGCTAACTGAGGGGAAACTCATCGGCGCCGCCGTTGACGGTACCCTGCTTGCGTTTTCGGTGGGCGCGACGGCGCCCGCGCTCCCCGCGCAGCCATCTCGCAGCGCAAGCCGCTGAAACTAGCGAAGCCGGCCAGCCGGCCGGACGATCGTTGATCGGTGTCAGCCTGCGGGTTTCCCCGATAGCCGCCACGCAGCTGAAACTCGCTTCCGACTACGAGGCTTACGCTCAAGCCGTCGCTTCGGTTGAAACCGCATCGCAAAATGCGGTTCAAAGCACGGCGCAACCTTAAGGCTGAGCTCTGGCCATCCTTCCTGCTCTTCAACGACCCGCCTCGGGGAGTATCGGCTCCCCGGGGCGCCTTCACCCTCACTCCGGGGCTCCCCTCCTCCGCTATGAAAAACCTCCCCCGCTCCATCCTCACTGTCCTGACGCTCACAAGCGCGAGCGCCTTGGGCCAAACCCAGCCGCCGGCCGACTCGGCGCCGGCGACGCCCTCCGCCACGGCGACGCCCGCGCCCGCTGTCACCACCACGCCGCCTGCGGTCGTGAAGCTCGGTTCGGGTTTCAGCTACATTCGCGGCGATTTCGGCTTCACGCAGGACACGGAGCTCTGGTCCGTGCCCGTCAACGTTTCCTACGACCTGCCGCGCTGGTCGCTCAAGGCGGCCTTCTCGTGGCTCAGCATCAAAGGTCCCGCCAATATCGCCAGCGGCTCCGCGCCCGTCGGCGGCGCGCCGCGCCCGACTTCGTCGACAGAATCCGGCATCGGCGACACGTCGCTCGCCGCGACGTTTCACGCGCACGACGTGCCGGGCGACGTGAAGGTCGACCTAACCGGTCGGGTAAAGCTGCCCACGGCGGACGAAGACAAGGGCCTCGGCAGCGGCGAAACCGACTACTACGTGCAGACGGATCTCAGCCAGACCTTCGGCCAGGTGACCGTTTTCGCCACGCTCGGATACCGTTTCATGGGCAGCAACGCGACGAATCCGCTGAAGGACGGCCCGTTCGCGACCGCGGGTGCCGCCTACGCGATGGCCGGCGGCAAGGCGGTCGTCGGCGCGGCCTACGACTGGCAGAGCCGCACGCTCGCCGGCGCCGATCCTGGCAGCAATCTCATCGGTTTCATCGCCACCAGCCCTAACGATCGCTGGACCCTCGTCGGCTTCGGGCTCGTGGGATTCAACGACGCGAGCCCCGAGCTCGGTCTCGGCGGGCTGGCGACCTACAAGTTCTAGCGCGGCGCCGTAGTCGCTGACGCCGCGCGGACCTGACCGATGTTCGTATTGCGACCATCCGGTGCGGCACCTCCAGGGCTGCGTCAGCCCGCGATCAGCACCGACGAGCCAGACCGCTGCTCTTGGCTTTGCGCTCTCAGCTCTAGACCCTGAGCCCTAGGCTCTCGCCCCTCACTTCACCAGCGCCTGATAGGTGAGCACCTTGAACTGTTGGTTTAGGTTGAGTCCGCCCGCGGGCATCAGCTGCGTCATGAGGATCGCAACCATCCGCTCCTTCGGATCGACGACATACTGAGGATAGTAGGCGCTGCCCCAGCCATACGCGCCCGCGCTGCTGAGCTCGCCGTAGAAACCGGGATCGTCGTTCACCCAGAACCCAAGCCCGAACGCGCTCGTGTCCCGCCGGTATTTGTCTCCGGTGTGGTTTGCGTGCATCAGCTCCACCGTCTTTGGGCTGAGGACGCGCACGCCGTCGAGTTCGCCGCCGTTCAGCAACATCTGGAGGAACCGGCCGTAGTCGGTGATCGTCGAGAGCAGCCCGGCGCCGCCGGAGAAACATTTCCGCGGGCCGTGCACATAGGCACTCGTCTCCGCGGTTTCCCGCAACACCAGCTTGCCGTTCTCGATTCCGTAAACGTTCGCCAACCGGTCCGCCTTTTCCGGTGGCAGAAAGAAGCATGTGTCTTTCAAGCCAAGCGGACGGCAGATCCGCTCCTCGATGAACCGGTCGAGCGGCTGGCCCGACACCACTTCGACGAGCCGGCCCAGCACATCCGTGCTGTAGCCGTACTGCCAGCTCTCGCCCGGCTGGCCGTGCAGCGGCAGCGTCGCGAGCCGGTCGATCGCCTGCCCGATCGTCTCGTCGCGATCGGCGAAATACCAGCCCTGCAACTTCGCCGCCTTGTAGGCATCCGCCGCGAGATCGTAGCCGTAGGTCAGCCCCGCCGTATGGGTTAGCAAATCGCGGATCTGAATCGGCCGCTTCGCTTTTTCGGTGACGTAGCTCACGTCCGCCGGCGATCCGGCCGGCGGCGGCACCGCCACGACGGAGTTCGCGAACGCCGGCAGATATTTCGAGAGCGGATCGCGCAGCATGAAATGGCCCTCCTCGTAAAGGATCATCACCGCGACCGTCGTCACGGCCTTGCTCATCGAGGCGATCCGGAAGATCGCGTCGGTTTGCATCGGCTTGTGCCGCTCGAGGTCCTGCAGCCCGTAGGCCTTCAACTGCGCAGGTTTCCCGTCGCGGGTGATCAACACCACCGCGCCCGCCAGCCGGCCGGCATCGATGTTGTCCTGCACCGCGGCATCGAGTCGCTGCAACCGCGCCGGGTCGAAGCCGAGCGCCGCAGCCGGCGAGGGCTCCACGGCGGGCACCGGCGTCAACGACACCAGCGCGATCATCCCGGCCAGCAGCACGGCCGGCAACCGAGCGAACGAAATCACATTCATCGCTCCAGCCAACTTCGCCTGGGTCTGCAGGGCAAAACCTAAACGGTCGAACACTCCGGCCCGTATCGGTGGCCGACCTTTGGGACCGGGGAGATTACTCCTCACCGGGAACGATGGGGCGATGTCCGAATCACCTCCCGGAGCGGCTGCTCGGGCCCATCCGGTAAAATTCCTCTCCGCTGTTCTCGGCCGTGCGGCGGTGCGCTTCGACGCCGCGTATCTTCATGGAGACCCGCACGCTCGGGTTCCTGTCGCCCATCGTGCGTTGCGCGCTGCGGAGGACCGACGGTTTTGCGGCGCCACGCCTACTCGGGTGAGCCCGAATCTTTTGCCTGAACTGATGAGGACCCGGAGGTCTTATCGCGAATGCCTTCGCACCGCGCCGTGAAAAAGGTCAAGACACGCCCTGTTCCTTTCGTCCTCATCGCCTCGCTGCTTGCGCCCGCCGCGCTCGCCCAATCCACCGGCGGAGTGCTGCAAGCCGTGAACAACGCCACGAACGCTGCCAAAAACGCGAGCCGTGCCGCGTCCAACGCCGCGAACAACGCAGCTCACGCCGCCACCAACGCGGCGAAGCACGCGTCGGATTCCGCGGCCAACGCTGCGAATCAGGCGACGCAGGCCGCGAACAACGCCGCCGATGCGGCAGCGACCGCCGCGTCCAATGCCGCCAACACCGCTGCGAGCGCGGCCACCAATGCCGCCAGCAACGCAACCAATGCTGCTGATGCAGCTGCCAACGCCGCCAATTCCGCAGTCAGCGCCGCCAGCAACGCGGCGACGACCGCCACGAACGCTGCCCAGAGCGCCACGACGGCCGCCAGTGCAGCGACCGACGCGGCAAGCAATGCTGCCAACGCGGCCACGAATGCGGCGAACACCGCGAGCACGGCGGCCGCGAGCGCCGCCGATGCAGCGACGAATGCGGCCGCCGCCGCAACGAACGCAGCGAGCACTGCCACCACCGCCGCTTCCAATGCCGCCGATGCCGCAACCACCGCCGCGACCGCTGCGTCGAATGCGGCCAATACAGCAACGACGGCAGCGAGCAATGCGGCGAATGCCGCGACGAACGCAGCTCAGACCGCGACGAATGCTGCGTCCAACGCCAGCGACGCGGCGACCAATGCCGCCAACGTCGCGACAAACGCAGCGAGCACCGCCGCCACCGCCGCTTCCAATGCCGCCGACGCCGCAACCAACGCCGCGACCGCGGCAACGAATGCGGCCAACACGGCGACGCGGGCGGCGTCGAATGCCGCCCAAACGGCAACGACCGCTGCGAACAACGCTTCTCAAGCCGCGTCGAACGCAGCGAGCACCGCCGCCGACGCCGCAACCAACGCCGCGACCGCGGCCACGAATGCGGCCAACACCGCCACGACCGCCGCAACGAGCGCAGCCAGCACGGCGACGAACGCTGCGAGCAATGCTGCTGAAGCCGCGTCGAACACAGCGAACACCGCCGCCACGGCTGCCACCAACGCCGCCACCACCGCTGCCGCGGCGGCGAGCAACGCCACGAACGCTGCGTCCAACGCAGCCCAGACCGCCACCACCGCCGCGTCCAACGCCGCTGACGCAGCAACCAACGCTGCGACCGCGGCCACGAATGCGGCCAACACCGCCGCGACCGCTGCGACGAACGCGGCGAACACAGCGACTAACGCGGCTTCGAATGCGGCCCAAACGGCAACGAACGCTGCGAGCAATGCGACGAGCGCCGCGTCGAACGCAGCCGCCGCTGCAACAAACGCCGCCTCCACCGCTGCTCAAACAGCGACGACCGCAGCTTCCAATGCGGCGAACACCGCCGCCAGTGCCGCAACAAACGCCGCGAACACCGCCACAACAGCGGCGAGCAACGCGGCCGACGCCGCAACCACTGCTGCGAACGCAGCAACGAATGCGGCCAATACTGCCGCAACCGCCGCAACGAACGCCGCGAGCACGGCCGGTAACGCGGCTTCGAACGCAGCCCAAACCGCGGCGAACGCTGCGAGCAACGCTTCTCAGGTCGCTTCAAGTGCGGCAACCACGGCCGCCAACGCCGCCACCACCGCTACGGCGGCGGCGAACAACGCCACGAATGCGGCGTCCAACGCGGCCCAGACCGCCACCACTGCCGCTTCCAACGCAGCCGACGCTGCAACCACCGCCGCGAACGCAGCAACGAATGCGGCCAATACTGCCGCAACCGCCGCAACGAACGCCGCGAGCACGGCGAGCAACGCCGCCTCGAACGCAGCCCAAACGGCGACGAACGCTGCGAGCAACGCTTCTCAGGTCGCTTCAAGTGCGGCAACCACGGCCGCCAACGCCGCCACCACCGCTACGGCGGCGGCGAACAACGCCACGAATGCGGCGTCCAACGCGGCCCAGACCGCCACCACTGCCGCTTCCAACGCAGCCGACGCTGCAACCACCGCTGCGAACGCAGCCACGAATGCGGCCAATACTGCCGCAACCGCCGCAACGAACGCCGCGAGCACGGCGAGCAACGCCGCCTCGAACGCAGCCCAAACGACGACGAATGCTGCGAGCAATGCTTCTCAAGCCGCATCAAACGCAGCGAACACCGCGGCCACTGCTGCCGCCAACGCGGCCAATACGGCAACGACCGCGGCGAGCAACGCCGCCCAGACCGCTTCAGGTGCCGCGAGCTACGCTGCCGACGCGGCTTCGAATGCCGCGACCACCGCCGCGAACGCGGCCAACACGGCGAGCAACGCCGCCTCGGCGGCGTCCAACGTAGCCTCGCAAGCTGCATCGACTGCTTCCAATGCCGCGAGCAATGCGGTGGACGCGGCCACGAACGCCGCAACGACCGCGAGTAACGCGGCATCGAACGCGGCCACCACGGCGGCAAACGCCGCCAACAATGCGGCCACGAACGCCTCGAATGCGGCCGGCAGCGCTGCCAACGCCGCCACCGTGGCGAGCAACGCCGCTGCAAACGCCTCGAACGCGGCAAGCCAGTCGGCCAACACCGCCACGAGCGCCGCAACGAATGCCGCGCAAACCGCGACCGCCGCGGCTTCGACCGCCACACAAGCCGCCGGCAACGCGAGCAACGCTGCATCCACCGCAGCCACCACGGCCGCCAACGCAGCCTCGAACGTCGGTGCCGCTGCCAGCAATGCATCTCACGCAGCCTCGAACGCCGCCCAGGCCGCCACCGACGCCGCCGCGCAAGCGGCTTCGGCCGCCAACGTGGCTGCCACCGCTGCCAGCACTGCCGTCGATGCCGCCGCCAGCGCCGGCAATCTCGTCACCAACGTTTCGAGCACGGCTTCAAACGTCGCTTCCAACGCGGTCAGCGTAGCGGCCGATTCCGCCGCGAAGGCCGCGACCGCTGCCTCCGACGCCGCCACCGCAGCTTCCACCGCGGCCACGAAAGCGTCCGAAGCCGCGACGACCGCGGCCACGGCCGCGAGCAACGCCGTGAGCAGCGCGGCCAGCACCGCCGGTTCTGCGGCGACGCAATCCGCCGAAATCGCTGCGCAAGCCGCGCAGACCGCGAGCACCTCGGCCGCGAAAGCAGCGGACGCTGCCACCGCCGCCGCGGATCACGCGACCAAAGCCGCCAGCACGGCCACCAGCGCAGCCGCGACCGTCGCCGCCAACGCCGCAACCACGGCCAGCCAGGCCGGCCGCTCCGCCTCGAACGCGGCAACCCAGGCCACACAGTCCGCGACCAAAGCCGCCGGCTCGGCGGCTTCGACCGCTACTCAGGCCGCGAGCAACGCTGCAAAATCGGTTGACGCCGTGGCGAGCAACGCAACTCAGGCCGCCTCCACCGCCGCCGACGCCGCGACGACGGCAACGGATTCGGCCACCGGCGCGGCGTCGAACGCCGCGGAAGTGGCGGCGACTGCGGCTGATCAGGCGGCCACCGCTGCGGCGACTGCGAGCGATGCCGCAGCGACCGCGGCCGATGCCGCGGCCACGGCGGCGAGCAACGCCACGAAGGCGGCCGTTGCGGTCACGGGTACCGCCGCCAGCGCCGGAGAAGCCGCGTCAACCGCCACGAAGGCCGTGGCTCAGGCCGCGGAGACCGCGGGCACTGCGGCGAACGCCGCCTCCGATGCCGCCAGCAGCGCGGCAGACGCGGCCGATTCCGCAGCGAAAGCAGCTGATGCCGCCGCCGGTGCTGCAACGGTCGCCGCCTCAGCGACGCAGTCGGGCGCGAAAGCCGCCACTCAGGCGTCGCAAGTCGCCTCGAACACGAGCACCTCCAGTGCTGCGAGCGCACACCAGGCCACACAGACAGCGCAGGTGGCGCAGACCGCGCGCAACGCCTCACGCGCTGGCACCACGGTCGCAAGTCACACCGCAAGCTCAGCGCCCACGGCCATGGCCAGCGCTCCCGCGACCGCGACGACCGTGACTCCTCTTTTCACCAGCCCGACACAAGGCACCGCCGCGCTCACCAGTGCGCCGGCGTCGGCCGGGTCGCAGCTCGCCGGTTCCAGCACCTTCAACGGAGCCAGCTCGTCCGCGACGCAGCAGACGGCGACTTCGCTGTCGCCGTCTGCTGACGTTGCTGCAGCAACGACGTTCTCCGCGCCGGCCACTGCACCCGCAGCCGGCGTCACGGCTGCTGCGCCCACGAGCACGCCGGCGGTGGCGACCCCGACGGTGACGGCCACGCCGCCGCCGGCCGTCGACACTCCCGCGAGCACGAATTCGTTCACCGTAGCGACTCCCGTTGCGCCCTCCGCACCTGCGCCGAGCGCGACGGATACATCATCGCCGCCAAGCTTCACGGGCGGATCACTGCGACCGCTCGCGACCGCGCGGCCCGGCGATGCAGGGGAACTCGGCTCCAATCTCGACACGCACAACACCGTGCAACAGCTCGTGCGTGCCGACTACGTACGGCTGAAGGCGATCCTCTCGCAGGTGAAGCAGAACATCAATGTGACGGCGACGTCAGTGGCACGGCTGCAAAACGCGATTTTCGTCCAGAATCAGTGGAAGCGCGAACAGCTGAAGCGTTCGGACGAACTCCGTTCGGTCGAGCCGCAACCGCTCCTCCGTCCCGCCGACGACGCGTTCGCGCAGGTTCGCGCGCGCGAGGCGATTTTGCGTGAGAGCATCGCCGCTGCCAGCATGGCGCCGCCGGAAAGCGCCGCCGCGGCCCAGGCCAAGGTGGCCGCAGACTACGAGGCCTACGCTCGTGCGGTGACGGTCGCCGAATCGTTTGCCCGCGCGGCGTCGCGCGCAGCGCTCGCGAACGCGATGCCGTAAGGAACCGGGTAAACCCGGCGCTTGCCCTCGTTCGCCGGCCGGCTTGGCTGTACGCCACGCCATGGACGAACCTGCGCTGCGCGATCTGCTCATCCGCTGGGCCAACATCAATTCCGGCAGCGGCCACGTCGCCGGGCTGGAGCGGATGCGCGCCGCGCTCGCCGCCGAGTTTGCCAAGCTCCGCGGAGCGCAGGTGGAAACGGTGCCGCTCGCCGGCACCGCGGCATGCGCGTTGCGCGTGCGGCAGCGCCCCGCTGCGCCACGGCAAGTTTTCCTGAGCGGTCACTACGACACGGTGTACGATGCGGGCCATCCGTTTCAAACGTGCCAGCTGCTGGACGCGCGGACGCTCGGCGGTCCGGGCGTCGCGGACATGAAGGGCGGCATCGTCATTCTGCTGGCGGCACTGCAGGCGTTCGAACGCACCGCGCAGGCCTCCGCGCTGGGCTGGGAGGTGCTGCTCACGCCCGATGAGGAAACGGGTTCGGTCGCGAGCCGTCCCGTCATCGAAGAGGCGGCGAAGCGATTTCCGTTCGCGCTGATTTTCGAACCGGCGCGAGAGAACGGCGACCTCGTAGAATCGCGCAAAGGCACGGGCATTTTCACCGTCACCTGCACCGGCCGGGCCGCGCACGCGGGCCGCGCGGCGAATGAGGGACGCAACGCCATCGTGGCGCTCGCTGAGTTTCTGGTGGCCGCGCATGCCGTGCCGGAAGATCTGCCCGGCGTGCTGCTGAACGTCGGGTCCGTGCAGGGCGGCGGGGCGGTTAACATCGTCCCCGACCGCGCGAGCGCCGAGATCAACATCCGGATCACCCGGGCGAACGACGCCGCCGCGGTGCTGGCGCGGTTGCACGAGCTCGCCGCCCCGATCAATGCGCGCGAAGGCTACCGACTCGAGATCGCCGGCCAGTTCAATCGACTGCCGTTGGAGGCGACGCCCACCAGTCGCGCGCTATTCGCCGCCTGGCAGCAATGCGCGCGCGACGTCGGCGCTGCGCCGTTCTCGTGGACCCACGTGGGCGGCGGATCCGACGGCAATCTTCTCGGCGCGGCCGGACTGCCCTGCCTCGACGGTCTCGGCGTCGTCGGCGGACACCTGCACAGCGCGTCCGAATACGCGCACCTGCCCAGCCTCGCCGAACGCGCACGCATCGCCGCGCGATTCCTGACCAAGCTCTCGCTGGACGAGGTGACGCTGCCCGTCGCAGCTGCTCGCACGTGAGAAGGCCAAGGTCTTCACTGTCCGCGCCGAGCGTTGCAGCCGGCGGGAAAATACAGATCGTCGTGCCATGAAATCTTCGCGGTGGCTGCCGCTCGGCCTGTTTCTCCTGCTCGCCGCCTTCGCCGGCACGATCGGTGCGATCGCCACCGCCACCAGCGTTCACACGTGGTATCCGACCTTGCAAAAGCCGGCGTGGACGCCGCCGAACTGGCTGTTTGGACCCGCTTGGACGTTGCTCTATATCCTCATGTCCATCGCCGCGTGGCGCGTTTGGCGCGTCGGCGGCGAAGCCGATGCCCGGCATACCTCGCGGCTCTTTGCCGCCCAGCTCGCCCTCAACGCGCTCTGGTCGGTGCTTTTCTTCGGACTGCACCGCCCCGGGCTTGCGCTCGTCGAGGTGATCGTGCTCTGGCTGGTGCTGATCCGGATCTACGTGCGGTTTCGCGCCGCCGATCGGATCGCCGGCTGGCTATGGTTGCCCTACCTGCTGTGGGTCAGCTACGCCACGCTGCTCAACGCTGCGGTGTGGGAACTCAACCGCTGACGCCGCGCGCGCCCGGGACGACGTAGCCATACACCGAGACCCAGTGGCAGATGCTGCCCGCGAGCACGAACAGGTGCCACACCGCGTGGTGATACGGCAGTCGCTTCCAGAGATAGAATACCGTTCCTCCCGTGTAGCACAGACCGCCCGCCAGCAGCAGCCACAGCCCGGCCGGCGGCACGGCCTGCAGCATCGGTTGCAGCGCGATCAGGACGATCCAACCCATGCCGAGGTAGATCAACGTCGACAGCACGCGGAACCGGCCCGCGAGCCAGAACTTCAGCGCCACGCCTGCCAGCCCGAGTCCCCAGATCACGCCAAACAGGCTCCAACCCCAAGGCCCGCGCAGACTCACCAGCAGGAAGGGGGTATAGGTTCCGGCGATGAGCAGGAAGATGCCCGCGTGATCGAACTTCCGCAGCATCCGCTTGGTGTCCGGATGGCGAAAGGAATGGTAAAGCGTGGAAGCGGTGTAGAGCAGCACGAGCGTCGCGCCGAAAATCGCCGTGCTGACGACGTGCCACGCATCGCCGTGCAGACTCGCCATCGTGACCAGCAGCGCGAGTCCGGCGATGCTCAGGACCACTCCAACGCCGTGCGTGACGGCGTTGGCTAGTTCCTCGCGCGGGGAGTAGCTCGACGGTGCGGCTTCCATGCGCCAGAAACTCACTGGCGCCGGCCGGTTTGGCAAAGTTGTTTTCCCGGCTGGCGTTGAAACGCCTCTCCCACGCCCCGCTCTTCCCGAAACGTCCGTCATGAAATCCTACCGAAAAGAACTCTGGTTCGAGGTTCCGCAGCGGCGCGCGCTGCTGAACATCACCGCTCAAGTCGAGTCGTGTCTGCGCGAGAGCGGCATTCGCGAGGGGCTCTGCCTCGTCAACGCGATGCACATTACGGCGAGCGTGTTCATCAACGACGACGAACGCGGGCTGCACGCCGATTACGAACGCTGGCTCGAAAAGCTCGCCCCCGAAAAACCGCACAGCGCCTACGACCACAATCGCACAGGTGAGGACAACGCGGACGCCCACCTGAAGCGCACCGTGATGGGCCGCGAGATCGTCGTGGCCGTGACCGCAGGTGCGTTGGATTTCGGCCCGTGGGAGCAGATTTTCTACGGCGAGTTCGACGGTCGGCGGCGGAAACGCGTGCTCGTCAAAATCATCGGCGAATGAGAGGTGTGGAGCCAGGCGTGACCCGGGCCTCTTGCCCGTAAATCGAACCGCTCATGAACTTTCCCCACCAGATCGTTTGGATCACCGGCGCCTCCTCGGGCATCGGCGAGGCGCTTGCGTACGCATTCGCCCGCGCGGGCGCCACGCTGGTGCTGTCGAGCCGGCGCGCCGACGAACTCGAGCGCGTCCGGCGCGCCTGCGACCGGCCTGACGCTCATGCCTGCGTCGTGCTTGATCTCAGCCGCAGTCAAACTTTCGCGGGAGCGGTGGCGGAGATGCTCGCGCGTTTCGGCCGGATCGACGTGCTGATCAACAATGCCGGCGTGAGCCAACGGGCGCGAGCACTCGACACGAGCAGCACGGTCGAACGCGCCATCATGGAGACCGACTACTTCGGTCCGGTGGCGCTCACCAAGGCCGTGTTGCCGACGATGCTCGAGCATCACACCGGGCGCGTCGTGGTCGTAAGCAGTGTCATGGGCTATGTCGGCACGCCAGGCCGTTCCAGCTACGCCGCGGCCAAGCACGCGTTGCATGGCTACTTCGATTCGCTGCGCGCGGAGCTGGCGAACACCGGCGTCGGCGTGACGCTCGCGTGCCCCGGTTACGTGCGCACCGCCGTCTCGGCGAATGCCCTCGGCCCGCGCGGTGAGAAACACGGCCGAATGGATGCCACGCAGCAACGCGGCATCAGCCCGGAGCGCTGCGCAGCGGCGATCGTGCGTGCTGTCGCCCGCGGTCGCGAAGAGATCGCCGTCGGCGGCTGGGAGGTCGCCGGCATCTACCTCAAGCGTTTTGTGCCATGGCTGTTCTCGCGGATCGCGCGGCGCATGAAGACGCCATGATCCACCGTATCCGTTCCGTTCGCCAACCATGACTTTCGGCCTATTTCGCCGTCCCGCCGCCCCTGTTAAGGTTGAGCCATGACCACTTGTTCGCGCAACGACCGCATGGAATTGTTTGGCCGGGTGGCGTTCGCTCTCGTCGTGCTCGCGGTCTTCTGCGAGTTCCTCCGGCCCGTGCAGCTGGAGGGCACCGCGTGGGAGGTGGCGCTAGTTTTCGCCTTGGGGGCGTTGTATGCGATTTTAGGCGTTCTCGGCGAAGAGGGATTGCCCGCCCGGTGGCGCTCCAAGCCACTGTACGTGGTCGTGCAGACCGCCCTTGCGACCGCGATCGTCTTCGTGACGCCGCTCAAGGGTTTCTCCGGGCTCGTAACGATGCCGGCCGCGAGCTTGGTGGTGCTGGAGCTGAGCTGGCCGTGGGCCACCCTGGGGGTGCTGGAACTGTTCGCGGCCGTCGTCGGAGCGATCTGGTTCAGCTTCGGCGCGCAGGCGGCGCTGACCAGCGCCCCGAGCTACGGCATCGCGTTCGTGTTCGTGGTGGTTTTCTCGCTCGTAACGCGACAGGCCCGTGAATCCCGTCAGCACGCCGAACAGCTGTCCCAGGAACTCGCCGCCGCGAACGAGCAGTTGCGGCAGCACGCCGCGGAAGCCGGCGAACTAGCCACCACCCGCGAACGGAACCGGATCGCACGCGAGATCCACGACGGCATCGGCCACTATCTCACGACGATCAACGTACAGCTCGAGGCCGCGCGCGCGGTCTTTACGGCGCAGCCCGCACAGGCAGCCACGGCGCTGGACCAGGCGGCGCGGCTCTCGCGCGAAGCGCTCGAGGACGTACGTCGCTCCGTCGGCACGCTGCGCGCCGACAGCACACGGCCGCCGTTGCCCGAAACGCTGCGGGCGCTCGCCGCAAACCTGGGACTGAACGCCACGGTGCGCGTGCAAGGTGCGCCGCGAACCCTGCCCGCAAATGTCGAGCATGCGCTTTTCCGCTCGGCCCAGGAAGGGCTCACCAACGTCTGCAAGCACGCCGCTGCCACCGCGATCGACGTGGCGTTGGATTTCGCCCAGGAGCAGCGCATCGCGCTCACGCTCGCTGACGATGGTCAAGGCCTGCCGGTCGGCGGCCATCCAACCAAGGGCCACGGGCTGCAAGGCCTGCGCGAACGGGTCGAGCTGCTCGGCGGCATGGTGCGTTTCGGCAACAGGCCGGAAGGCGGCTTTACGCTGCGGGTCGAGCTGCCCACCAAGGAGCTCGCATGAAGCGCATTCGCCTGCTGCTCGTCGATGATCAGTCGCTCTTTCGCGAGGGATTACGGCTGCTGCTCGCCCAGCAGCCGGATCTCGAGATTGTCGCTGAAGCGGCGAACGGAGAAGAAGCCATCGCCGCGGCGCAGCGGCTGGCCCCCGCCGTCGTGCTGATGGATTTGCGCATGCCCGTGATGAATGGCGTCGAGGCCACGCGCCGACTGATGGCCGGAAATTTTGCCGGCCGCATCCTCGTTCTCACCACGTTTGAGGAGGACGAGGAGGTGTTCGCTGCACTCGCCGCCGGCGCCGCCGGCTACCTGCTCAAGGCTTCGCCCTCCGACAAGCTCATCGCCGCGATCCGACTCACCGCGCGCGGCGAGTCGTTTCTCGAGCCGTCGGTCACCGCCAAGGTGCTCGCGCATTTTTCCCGGCTCGCGCAGCAAGCGCCGCGGCCACCCAAGCCGCCGCCGCCGCTCGCTGAGCCACTCTCCGTGCGCGAGCGCGAGGTCCTGGGGCTGCTCGCTGAGGGCCGGAGCAACAAGGAAATCGCCAGCGCGCTCGCGATCGCCGAGGGCACGGTGAAGAATCACATGAGCAACGTGCTCGGCAAGCTCGGCGCGCTCGACCGCACTCAAGCCGCGCTGCGCGGCCGCGAGCTCGGTTTGGTGTAGCGGCAATCCGAAACTTTGTCGCGGCAGCCGATTGCCCGTAAGGCCAGTGCTCGCCTGCGGTGAGCCTGTCGAATCCACCGCCGGCCGCGAACGCGCCTCTTACGCGACGATGGTTCCCGACTACCGGTGGGCGGCGGCCCTACAATCGTCGGCGAGCGGTGTTCAGATAGCCGATGAAACGGCCCGGTGTGGCATGGGCGTCTCGCCCGTGTTCCGGCAGCGTCGGCCTCTGGACTCTTTGCTCTCAGCTCTGGGCCCTCAGCTCCGGATTCCCAGCTCTGGACTCCGTCGTCCATGACCTTTGGCCATGACCTCCGGCACAGGCGGTCGCGGCCCGGGGGCGCTAATCTGGTGGCGCATGACCACCCTGCTCGCCGAGATTCACGAGGCCCTGCGCCAGCTGCGACGCGCGCCCGGGTTTTCCCTCGTCGCCGTAGGCCTGCTCGCCCTTGGCCTGGGCACGACCACCGCCATCTGCTCGCTCGCGTATGCGATCGTGCTCCGGCCGCTACCTTTTCGTGATCCGCAGGGGCTGGTGGGCTTTCGCGCGATCAACTCGGTCAAGGCGATCACGCAGGATGGCCACTCCGCGTCCGACTTCCTCGATTACGCGCAACGCGCCCAAAGCTTCTCGGGGTTGATGGCGTACCGGCCGAATTTCGCCGCCTACACCCGGCCTGGCGAACCGGCGGTTCGGCTGGTCACGGCACTCGTGACGGAAAATTTCTTCCCGGTCCTCGGCGTGGCGCCGGTGGGAGGCCGCACGTTTTCAGCCGACGAGTTCAGCGTCAGCGCGCCACGCGCCGTCGTACTGAGCAATGTCGCGTGGCGCCGGCTCTTCGGGGCACAGCCGAATGCCGTCGGCCGCACCATCCTGCTCGACGACCAGCCGCACACGATCGTCGGCATCATGCCGGAATCGTTTCGTGAACCGGAGTTCGTCGATGCGTGGCTTCCTTTTCCGAAGGAAGCACCCGAGTATTTCGCCCGCGACTCACGGTTCTGGAACATCGTCGGCCGGCTCAAGCCCGGAGTCACTGCCCCGACCGCGCACGCCGAGTTGCAGGGCATCGCCGCCGATCTCGCGCGCCAGTTTCCCGAGACGAATCGCGATTGGAGCACCCGCGTGCAGCCGCTCCACGAGCTCCGCACGCGGGGCATGCGCACCACCCTGCTGCTACTCACCGGCGCGGTTGCCCTCGTGCTCGCCATCGCCTGTCTCAATCTCGCAAACCTCCTGCTCGCGCGCGGGCTGTCGCGGCTGCAGGACCTTGCGGTGCGGCTCGCGCTCGGCGCCACGCCGCAGCAACTCGCGCGGCGAATCCTGATCGAGAGCTCGCTGCTGGCGCTGCTCGGCGGCGCGGTGGGTTGCGCGCTGGCGGCGGGCGCGCTGCCGGTGCTCGTCACGCGATTGCCGGCGGGACTCATCCCGCGTTCACAGGAAGTCGCACTCCATCCGCCCGTGCTGCTGGCCGCGTTGGCGATCGCGCTCATCACGGGCGTGCTCTTCGGATTGTTGCCCGCGCTGCAGGTACTGCGCACCGACGTGAACACGCTGCTGAAGCACGGCGGCACGCGCGGCGCGAGCAATGCCGCCGCGGCGCGCGTGCAGGGACTGCTGGTGACCGGGCAGGTCGCCCTCTCGTTCGTCGTACTCGCCGCCTCGCTGTTGCTGATGAAAAGCCTGCTGCAGCTGCAGAACTCGAATCCGGGCTTCGATCCCACGCACGTACTTACGTTGCAGCTCGCGCCGCCACCCACGCGGTTCGAAACCAATCTCGAACTCGCGCAATATTACGAACGGCTCGTGACCGAGGCGGCGGCGGTGCCCGGCGTCGCCTCCGCCGCGGTGAACGCCAGCGCCCCGCTGTGCGGCATTACGCTGCAATATCCGTTCTGGATCGAGGGCCGGCCGCGCAGCGACGTCGGCGCCGACGAAGCGGTCTACGCACCGGTCACCGAGGATTTCTTTGCCACGATCAAACTGCCGCTGAAGCAAGGCCGCACGTTCAACCCGCACGACAACGAGCGCGGCGCGCCGGTCGCGATCATCAATGAAACCCTTGCGCGACGGATCTTCCCCGGCGAAAACCCAATCGGCCGCCGCGTGCTCCTGCTCCCGTGGCTCTCCGACCAGTATCGGGAGATCGTCGGCGTCGTCGGTGACACGCGGCAGGACAATCTTTCGTCACCCACGCCCGCCCAGATCTACGTGCCGCAGCGCCAAATGCCGTGGTTCTTCTCCACGCTGCTGGTGCGGCTCAACCGCCCCGATGCCGCGCGGGCAGTGCAGGCCGCGATGCAGCGCGTGGATCCCACGCTGCCGTTTTCGCCGACCACGCTCGAGGGCAACATTGCTCTCACGACGACGCAGCCACGGCTCTACGCCACCTTGTTCGGTATCTTCGCCGTGGTCGCGCTGGGGCTTTCGGCCTTCGGCATCTACGCCAGCATGAGTTTCACCACCCGTCGGCGCACGCGGGAGATCGGCATCCGGATGGCGCTGGGTTCCACTCCGTCCCAGGTGCTGCAGCACGTGCTCGCGCAGGCCGGCCGGCTCGCCGCGGTCGGGCTCGCGATCGGCTTGATGCTCGCGGCGATCGTGGCGAATTCGCTGCGGGGCCTGCTCTACGGCGTGCAGCCCGGCGATCCGTGGATCTACGCCGCGCTTTGCGTCTTCCTCCCGCTCGTGGCGCTGGCCGCCGCCATGCCCAGCGCCCTCCGCGCCGCGCGACTGCCGCCGACCTGCGCGCTCCAAGACGATTGATTTGCTCCCATGAAAACTAAACTCCTCACCCTCGTGATCATGCTGGTCACCGCCGCTGGTCTTGTCGCGGCCGATGATCCGCTCGCCGCCGGCGCGGCCGCCCTCAATGCGAATCAACTCGATACTGCCGACGCGCTCCTCACGCCGCTCGCCGCAGTCGAGAAGCCAGACCCCCGCGTTTTCCTGCAGCTTAGCGAGCTGCGCGTACGCCAGGGCCGCGCCAAGGACGCCGTCGGTTTCGCCGAAAAGGCGGTCGCCGCCGCGCCCGGAGAGGCGCGCCTGCACTCGAACCTCGGTCGGGTGTTGAGCGTGCGCATCGGCGAGGTAAATTTTCTGCACCAGGGCCTCCTCGCCGGCCGCATGCGCGAAGCCTTCGAAAAATCCATCGAGCTCGATCCGGAGCACATGGACGGCTACTTCGGCCTCGCGCGCTACTACACCAACGCCCCGGCCATCGTCGGTGGCGGACGTGAGCCCGCGGAGCGTTACGCGCGGGAGATCGAGAAACGCAACCCGCAGCTCGGCACGCTCGAACTCGCGCGGATCGCCGAACGATTCGGCGATCCCGCCGGCGCACTGGTGCTCTATACCAAGGCCGCCACCGCTCAGCCGGACAACGCGGCGATCGAGGAAAGCCTCGGCCGCGTCAACGAAGCATTGGGCAACGCCGCCGCAGCCCGTCCGCACTACGAGAAGGCGCTCGCCCTCGCCTCGGATCGCCGCGGTGCGCGCGAAGCGCTCGCGCGACTGGATGCGCCGAAAAGCTGAACCGGTACCGACGCGGTACTTCAGTTCGTCCGGAACCGTCCGCGGCGTTCGCGTCCGCCAAGGGCGAGTGCGCCATAGCCCAGCAGCACGGCGACGGCAGATGCCGCCACAAACCAGTCGCCGTGCTCCACGTAAAACGTATTGCGGCCCATCCAGCGGACGTCGCGGCTGACCTCGATCGTCTGCATGCCGCGAAAATAGATGCTGCCCTCCTCGTTGCGCACCGTCGCGCGAACGACCCCGAACTCGTCGATCCAGCCGCTCCAGCCGCCGTTGCCGCAGCGCAGCACGGGCCGGCGGGTTTCGACGGCGCGCAGGACCGAGTGGGCCGCGTGCTGGCTCGCCGAACCGCCCTCGCCGTACCAGGCGTTGTTGGTCAACACCGCGAGGAAATCGCTGCCCGCCCGTGCGCTCTGCCGCGCCAGGTCGGGGAAAATATCTTCGTAGCAAATCAGCGGACCCGCCGTGAGCGGGCGCCCACCCATCGAAACGATCAGCGGCGAAGGCTCGGTGCCCGGACGCGCGTCGTCGCCGATCGGCACGAACTTCCGGATCCAGCCGAGCAGCGGCCGCAACGGCACGTATTCACCGAACGGGACGAGGTGCCGCTTGATGTAGAAACTGTGCTGCACGCCAGCGATCGGATCCACCACGAACGCGGCGTTCAGCCAGCGCTCGTCCGGCTTGTCGAGGTTCTCGATCGCGACGGAGCCGAGGAGGATCGGCGCGCCCGCCTGCGACGCCAGCGATTCGACAAAAGTGCGAATTTCGTTGGGATAGTTCACCGCCCAAGGCGTGCTCGCCTCCGGCCAAAGGATCAGGTCGGGCTTGGTCGCCGCGGCCGCGAGCGTGGTACTCTGGAGCACGCGCAAAATGCCCGGACCTTTCGCCGGATCCCACTTCACGTCCTGCGGAATGTAGGGCTGGACAAAGGCGACGCGCCCGAGCGGCGCGCTGAATTCGCGCCGGTTGAACGCGCTCTGCATGTGGATGCTCAGGCACGCCATCAGCAGAAACATCGCGAATAGAAACTCGGGGCGGCGGAAGTTCAGCCCACCTTCGCCTTGCGCGAACAGGCTGTGCGCCATCGTCGCAAATCCGATGTTCATCGCCACGAGCACGAACGAAATCCCGCCAGCGCCGGTATAGGCTGCCACCTGCAGGATGCTCGAGCGCTCCCACTGACTCGCCGCGAGCGGCAGCCAGGGAAATCCACTCAAAAACCAGGTGCGCGTCCATTCGATCAATACCCACGCTCCCGCCAGCGCGACCAAGGCAACCAGTCGCACCAGCGTCGGCCGGCCCAACATCCGGGGCATCGTCCACCAGGCCGCCAGGTACCACACGCCGACCCACGCGCCAATCACCGGCCCCAGCAGGAACAATCCGACCCACGTGACGTGGTGCAGCCAGGCGAGCAAAACGGTCCAGGCAACCGCCTGCGCCGCGAACAGCGTCCAGAGGAAGAGTTTCAACGGCGGGTTGCGATAAGCCCACATGATTGCGGGCACCAGTAGCGCATACGCGAATTCCGGCGTTTGAAACGGCGGAAACGAAAGCACGGTCAGCACCGCCGTCGCAATTCCCACCACGGCAGCCACGACCGGCGTCTGATGTTTTTCCAGAAACGTGGGCTGCGGGTCGTAGGGATCAGGCGGGCCGGCGGGCTGCATCGAACGGTCACTGTCAGCCGCCGTGCGGAGCGCTTCAAGCGCAGAACCGGCTGCCCGGCGCCCCCGAGTTCTACGGCCGGGGCAATCGCATCAGCACGTAAGTGCCGTCATTGTAGAGAATGCGCGCGCGCGCCGCCTGGCGCTGCAGCGCATCCATGAACTCGAGCGTGCGAAATCCGCTCGCCCGATCAGCCGCGCTCGCGCCCGCGGTGATCATCCCTTCGAGTTCTGGCCGGCTGCGGACAGCCAACCCGCGATATTGCAGGAGCACATACTCCACCTCGGCAGGCATCCGCGCCCAGCGCATCGTCAGCCCGGCGGGATCGATGGTGAAAATGCGATTGCGAGCAAAATCCAGGTGGAACGGCGTCGAGACCCAAGCTGCGATCGGAGCTCCGGTCGGCACGAAATCCTGAATCGCGCGCAGATTCGTCCGGGTGAGGTCCGAAAGCGCCGCGCGGTTGTAGCTCGCGAACTCCCCCCGGGCCACGGGTTGCGCTTGTCCGAGATAGGCGAGCGATGTTCTCAGGTCGGCAGCATCTCGGACGCGGCTCACCAACGACGGCCAGAATCCGATCACCAGTGCCCCCGCGAGCACCAGTCCGCCCGCAGACCAATAGGCGCGGGCACGCTCCGGCATCATCGCCCGGCCCAGCAGCAACATCGCCGGTAACGCGGCGAGCAACGACGCGGTGGCGTAACGGCTTGCCCCGTATGAGCCGAACCATCGCGGTCCGCCAATCCACTCCACCAGAAAGTAGCCGGCTCCCGCGGCCACGCCCACTGCGACGAACGCGCCAGCAGATGCCGAAACCACCATCCAGCGCCGGCGGCCCGCAATCACCGCCACGGCAGCGGCGATCAACACCAGGGCCGCGAGCAGCGTGTAGTGCAGCAACGTCGAACCGTAGCCGTTCACCGTCGCGGAAAACACGCTGACCGTTTCCGTGGCGGCTGCCGGCGGCGGTGGTGGCGCGTCCGTTGTCGGCGCAAAATACAGCGCGCGATGGAGCAGCAGCCAAGGCGACAGAAACAACAGCGCCCACAAACCTGAGGCGAACACGCGCTTCACGCAGCGAAATCCGAGCAGCCATCCGGCGAGGAACAGGCCGGCGCCATGAAGCACGACGAAGGCTCCGTGCGTGGTTTTCAGGGCAATCAACGCCGCATACAGCAGCCCCAGCACGTGAGCCGGCCAGCGCGCATCGGTTCGCTCGTCGGCGGTCACCAGTGCGGTCGCCATCATTAAGGCCGCGCCCGTGAAAACGGAGGAGACGTTGACCACCTGCGGATTGATCGCGAGCAGGCAAAGTCCCGCCGCTGCGGCGGTGACGCCTTTGCCCGCGTGAGGGACGCCGAAGCCAGCGAGCGCGAGGGCCAGCAGAAACCCCGACCCTGGCTCCACACTGCCGATGAATTCGATCGGCAGGTGCACCAGCACGAGCGCGTGCAGCCACGCCTGTCCGCCTAGCGTTTCGGCTCCAAGCGAGCCCAATGGGTTCGGCGTCAACGTGCCATTCGCGAGCATCCGCACCGGATGCTCGAAATACTTTTCCAGGTCGTCGTGGACATTGAACACCGCCGGCGGGGTGAGCCAGGCGAGAACGACCACAGCCGCACCGTCGGCCGCCATGCGCGAATGTTGGGCCACCGTTGAACCACTCCGCCGCCGGCCAGCAGGAATCCCAGGATCCAAACCGCATCAACAACGTCCGGGCGGGCCAGATGCAGCAGGTTTAAGAGTCCACCAATGAAAACCACCGTCGCCAGGCCCACCGTCATCGTGGTCGGCACCGGTGCGGCGTCCCCCCACGGTCCGCCGCGCGCGGCCCAGCCCCAGCCCCAGCTCGCCACGCCGGCCGCGCCAAAAAGCAGCAAACCGAGATGCAGCGCCGCCATGGGCAAACCGAATGTGCGCTCGATTCAGAGCGGCCGCACCCTCAGCGGCCGTGGCAGTTCTTGTATTTCTTCCCGCTGCCGCACGGACACGGATCGTTGCGGCCGACCTTCGGCGTCTCTCGTCGGATCGTCACCTTGGGCAGCTGAATCTCCTGTTCGGGCTCGGCCGTGGCCGTTGCGGCCGCTTCGCTTCGACCGGCCATCGCCGGTCGCACCGACGTTGCTACCGTGCCAGGCGCAGCCGGTGTTGGCACATCCGACGGCCCGACCGCGCGCGCGGTCCGACTCAGCAGCGCGAGCATGTTTTCGAAGGATTCCAGATTGGAGGCGCTGCGGAACAGTCCCGTGCAGATCTGCAGGCGGACGTTGTTCATCAGCTCCTCAAAGTAGCGGTAGGCCTCGCTCTTGTATTCGACCAATGGATCCTTCTGGCCGTAGCTGCGCAGGCCAATGCTCTTCCGCAGGTCCTCCATCTCCGTCAGGTGTTCCTGCCAGTGATGGTCGATCGCGTTAATCACGACGTAGCGCTCGAGCGCGCCCAGCGCATCCGGGATCTCGACCGACTCCTTCACCGCGTAAGCCTTTTTGATCCGTTCCAGCAACAGGGCGGCCAGCCCCTCCACCGTCCCGGTCACCTCCTCCACGCGCAGGCTGATGGGGAAATGCGAGTTGGCCCAGCCGACGAAGCTTTCCAGGGCCGCCTTGGAAGGTCCGGCGCGATCGTCGAGCCCGACCGCTTCCAGGCGGTTGATCAACTCTTCCTCGATCTGCTCGAAAATAATGTCCTTCGGGCGGTCCGCGTGGATCGCCGCATTGCGGATTCCGTAGATGACCTCGCGCTGTTGATTCAGCACGTCGTCGTACTGGAGCAGCCGCTTACGGATTGAGTAGTTCTGCTGCTCGACCTTTTTCTGGGCCGATTCGATCGAGCGGTTGAGCCAGGGATGCTCGAGTTCCTCGCCTTCCTGCATCGATCCCTCCATCAAACGCGAGGCGAGATTACCCTGCAGGAACAGCCGCATCAGGTCGTCCTCGAGCGAGAGAAAAAACTTCGTCATGCCCGGGTCGCCTTGGCGGGAGCAGCGGCCCCGCAGCTGGCGATCGATGCGCCGGGACTCGTGCCGCTCGGTGCCGACGACATACAAGCCGCCGAGGTCGCGCACGCCCTCGCCCAGTTTGATGTCCGTGCCGCGGCCGGCCATGTTGGTTGCGATCGTCACCGCGCCGCGTTGGCCCGCGCGGGCGACGATGTCCGCTTCCTGCGCGTGGAATTTCGCGTTCAGCACGGTATGGATGATCCCCGCGCGCTTGAGCATGCGGGAAAGCACCTCCGACGATTCGACCGACACGGTGCCGACCAACACCGGCTGGCCGCGCTTGTTCGCCCCTTCGATCTCGCGCACGACCGCAGCGTATTTGTCGCGGCGGGTCTTGAAGATCGAGTCGTTCTTGTCGACGCGGATACAGGGCTTGTTGGTCGGGATCACCTGCACTGCCAGCCGATAGATGTCATTGAACTCGGTCGCTTCCGTCTCCGCCGTGCCCGTCATGCCCGCAAGTTTCTCATACATGCGGAAGTAATTTTGGATCGTGATCGTCGCGTAGGTGCGTGTCTCGCGCTCGATGGTCACGCCTTCCTTCGCCTCGACCGCCTGATGCAGACCGTCCGACCAGCGTCGGCCCGGCATCACACGGCCGGTGTTCTCGTCGACGATCATCACCTTGCCTTCCTGCACGACGTACTCCACGTCGCGTTCGTACAGCGAATACGCCCGGAGCAGCTGTGAAATCGCGTGAATATCCTCCGACACGTCGGCATAACGCTGCTGCGACGTGAGCTTCTGCGCCTCCCGCTCCTCCGGCGTCATCGCCGCGTTCTTATCGAGTTCGCTGAACTCCGTCGCCAGGTCAGGCAGGACGAACGCATCCGGATTGTCAGGGCGAAGCTTGGTGCGGCCGATCTCCGTCAGGTCGGCCTGGTGCTGGCGCTCATCGATGACAAAGAAAAGCTCCTCCTTGATACGATAGAGTTCCTCCTTGTTCAGGTCCGAGTTCATCTCGGTTTCCACCTTATCGAGCAGCTTGCGCCATTCGGGCGTTTCCATGACCCGCAGCAACTGCTTGTTCTTGGGGTGCCCCATTTTCACCTGGAGCAGCTTGCGAGCGGCCAGCTGTTTCTGTTCGGGTTTGGCGTCCGCTTTTTCGAGTAGTTCGCGCGCCTCGGTGACGATCTTGTTGCAAAGCCGCACCTGCGCGTTGACCAGATCATTGACTGGCGGCAGCAGCCGCGTGAACGGTTGCTCGCGCTCGATCGGCGCCGGGCCGGAGATGATCAGCGGCGTCCGTGCTTCGTCGACGAGGATCGAGTCGATTTCATCGACGATGCAGTACCAATGGTCGCGCTGCACCTGGTCCTCCTTGCGCGTGGCCATGCCGTTGTCGCGCAGGTAATCAAAGCCGAACTCGCTGGCCGTGCCGTAGGTAATGTCTCGGTTGTACATCTCCCGCCGCAGATCCGGCGGCATCTGCTGCTGAATACAACCGACGGTGATGCCGAGGAAGTTGTAGATGTATCCCATCCACTCCGAGTCGCGCCGGGCGAGATAGTCGTTGACGGTGACGAGTTGCGAGTTCCGGCCGACGAGTGCGTTCAGGTACAACGGGAGCGTCGCAACGAGCGTCTTGCCTTCGCCGGTCGCCATTTCCGCAATCTTGCCTTGGTGCAGCGCGATGCCGCCGATCAACTGGACATCAAAGTGGACCATATCCCAGACCAGCTCATGTTCGCACACGACGATGGTCCGGCCCAAGAGACGGCGGGCGGCGTTTTTTACGGTCGCAAAAGCTTCGGGCAGGACCTGCTCGAGAGCCGCACGTTTGTCGGTCGCTGCCGCGAGCCGGGCGCGGAAATCATCGGTCTTCGCGCGCAACTGCTCATCGCTGAGCGACTGATAGGACGTTTCCAGTTCGTTAATGCGGGCCACGATCGGCCGGCACGATTCGAGGAACTTGCGGTAGTGCCGACCGGAAAAACGTTTGATGAGGAACGACAGCATGAAAAGGTCTCAGGCTAGCTTGGCGATTCGGGTTGGCAAATGACAAATCGGAGCGACGCCGTTGATCAGCCACCTCCCGCCACGCCGGATATTTTGAAGGGGTCGGCCGTGGGCGGTGTTATACGGCGCGGTGTGTCAGTAGGTTTGTCGATTCCGGTGGACCGAAAACTGCAACGGAGGTTTCGGCCACCGGAATTCGACCAGCGAACCGCGTGCAGCGGTCTACTTTCAACGCAGGCGCCAGATTCTGGCTGCGATTGCGCGGGATCTAGGCGGGAGTTCGAATCGTCCACGCCTTCGCGTGTCGTCGCTTCGCGCGTCTCGCGTTCGCCGGATGCGGTTCGGAGCTATTCGCGGATACACGAAGGATGAAGGGATCGGGCGACTCTCGCGGTTATGCGTCGGGTTGTGTGCGAGTGATAGCCGTCGTTCCGGTGCGCTGGCGCTCTAGGGGTAGAGCGCGGCCACCGGAACCTTCTCGAGCGCGCACGCGTGTTCCCGGGGCTGGATCGTCTGCTGTGCCGCGGGGAGGAAAGCCTTGCTGGATTCGTGCGGTAGGTCGCTATTCACGCCAGCGTTCGGGTCGCGTGGCCAGTGGTCTGATCACCGGGCAAAAAAGAGGCCCGGTCCTTCTTTCGAAGAACCGGGCCATAAACCTGGCAACGACCTACTCTCGCAGGACCTTACGTCCGACTACCATTGGCGGCTGAGGGCTTAACGGCCGTGTTCGGGATGGGAACGGGTGGAACCCCTCGCCTATGGTCACCAGGAAGTGACGCCCGACATCGCCGGGCAAGTGAGGAAAATTTAGGGCAGCTCCGGTAAGGAGGTAAAATAAACGCCTAGAAGATGGTTTGCATAACCGGCAAGGTCATTAGTACCAGTAAGCTGAACGCGTTACCACGCTTACACTTCTGGCCTATCAACCGGGTGGTCTACCCGGACCTTGCACCACCTTGCGGTGGATTGTGATCTTATCTTGGGATGGGCTTGGCGCTTAGATGCTTTCAGCGCTTATCCCTTCCGAACATAGCTACCCGGCGCTGCCGCTGACGCGACAACCGGAACACCAGAGGTTCGTCATTCTCGGTCCTCTCGTACTAGAGAATGAACCCCTCAAATCACAAACGCCCACAGCGGATAGAGGACCGAACTGTCTCACGACGTTCTGAACCCAACTCGCGTACCACTTTAATCGGCGAACAGCCGAACCCTTGGGACCTTCTCCAGCCCCAGGATGTGATGAGTCGACATCGAGGTGCCAAACCGCGCCGTCGCTGTGAACGCTTGGGCGCGATCAGCCTGTTATCCCTAGCGTACCTTTTGTCCTATGAGCGATGGCGATTCCACATTCAACCACCGGATCACTTGAACCTGCTTTCGCAACTGCTCGACTTGTTGGTCTCACAGTAAAGCTCCCTTATACTCATGCGCTCTATAGCCCGATTGCCGACCGGGCCGAGGGAACCTTCGTAATCCTCCGTTACTCTTTGGGAGGATTCCGCCCCAGAAAAACTGACCTGCTATCACTGTCCCACAACCAGATAATGGTATGAGGTTAGACGCCTAACCAACAAAAAGTGGTATTTCACGTTGTGACTCGACCCGATCCTGGAACCGGGTTTCGCAGTCTCCCACCTATTCTACGTATTGAAAGTCAAGCGACAATAACAGCTTACAGTAAAGGTGCATAGGGTCTTTCCGTCCTGCTGCGGGTAGGCGGCATCTTCACCGCCACTACAATTTCACCGAGCTTCTCTCCGAGACAGTCGTCAACTCGTTACACGATTCGTGCGGGTCGGAACTTACCCGACAAGGAATTTCGCTACCTTAGGACCGTTATAGTTACGGCCGACATTCACGGGGGCTTAGATCCAGAGCTTGCACCCTAGACTTTCACCTTTCCGCATTGGTCACGTGTCACACCCTATACGTCGTCTTGCGACTTAGCAGAGTGCTGTGTTTTTGCTAAACAGTCGGTTGACGCAATTAACTGCGGCCCCTTGCGGGGCACCCCTTATACCGAAGATACGGGGTTAATTTGCCGAGTTCCTTAGAGAGATTTAACTCGCGCGCCTTAGAATACTCATCTTTCCCACCTGTGTCGGTTTACGGTACGGGCAC